>DATHRO010000168.1:0-5463 GCA_035465135.1 Candidatus Deferrimicrobiaceae bacterium | reverse complement strand
CCTTGGCCGCGACGACGGGCGCGTCGTGCTATACCGCCCGGGCCGCGAGATCCTGCGTCCGGCGACCGAAGACGCCGGCCCATCGCCCGACGGGCCGCTGCACACGCTGATACGGGAGACCCTGCGGACGCGGGGTGCGTCGTTCTACCGCGCGATCGCCGCGACCGTCGCGGGCGCCGCCGGGGCGGCTTCGGACCGCGTCATCCTGGACGCGCTGTGGGACCTCGTCTGGGCCGGCGAGATCACGAACGACACCTTCGCGCCACTCCGGGCGCTGCGCTGGAAGCGGCCGTCGCGGCCGGGCGGCCGGGCAGCGCGGGCCGGCCGGCTCACCGCATTGGGACCGCCCGAGGCTTCCGGCCGCTGGTCGCTCGTCGAGCCGGCGCCGACGGCCGGCGCCACGGAGCGCCTGCACGCCCTCGCACTCGGGCTCCTCGACCGACACGGCGTGCTCGTTCGCGAGGCGGTGATGGGCGAGGGTCACGAGGGCGGCTACGCGGCCGTCTACCCGGTGCTGCGGGCCCTCGAGGAAGCCGGCCGGATCCGCCGCGGCTACTTCGTGGAAGGGCTGGGTGCCGCGCAGTTCGCGCTGCCCGGCGCGATCGACCGTCTGCGGGCCGCCCGTGACCGCGCGTCCGAGACCGGCGAACCTCGCGCCGTGTACGTGCTCGCCGCGACCGATCCGGCCAACGCGTACGGCGCCGCGCTGCCGTGGCCTCGATACGGCGGCGACGATCGCCGCCCGCTGGCCCGGGCCGCCGGGGCGTCGGTCGTGCTCGTCGACGGTGTCGCCGCGCTGTACGTCGACCGCGGCGGCCGCTCCCTCCAGACCCTGCCGGCGTTCGGCCAGCCCGGGATCGCGGAGCTGGCCATCGCGGCGCTCGCCGCCCGGCTGGCCGAGGGCCGCGAGCGGGAGCTCCTCGTCACTCGGGTCGACGGCCTGCCCGTGGGCGAATCGCCGCACCGCGAGCGGCTCATCGAGGCAGGATTCAGGCCCGGCTACCGCGGTCTCGCTTTGCGCCGCGAGCCGACACGAGCGATGATCGCGTGAATGCCTGAAGGCGACACCCTGTCCCGCATCGCCGTAGCCCTCCGGCCGTACCTCGCCGGCCGGGTGGTCAAGGCCGCCCGCGCCCGGCTGCCCGGACCCCAGGTCTCGCAGATCGTGGGTCGCAAGATCGAGGCCGTGGACGCGGTCGGCAAGAACCTCCTCATTCGCTTCGAGGGCGGCCTCGAGCTGCGCACCCATCTCGGCCTTCACGGCTCGTGGCATCGCTACCGTCCGGGCGAGACGTGGCGCCGGCCGGCGAGCCGAGCGGCCCTCGTCATCGAGGTGCCCGGCGCGGTCGCGGTGTGCTTCGACGCCCCGGTCGTGGAGCTGTTCGAGGCCCGCTCCGAGCCGGTCCACCCGGCGCTCTCGACGATGGGCCCGGACCTTCTGGACGACGACTTCGACATGCCCGAGGCGGTCCGGCGGCTTCGCGATCCGTCGCGCGCCGACGCCGAAGTCGGGAACGCCCTGCTCGACCAGCGCGCCGTCGCCGGGATCGGCAACGTCTTCAAGAGCGAGATCCTGTTCATGGAGCGCGTGAGCCCCTTCGAGCCGCTCCGAACGCTCGACGAGGTGACGTTGGGGCGCGTCCTCGCGACCGCGCGTGCGCAGCTCCAGGCCAACGCCCGGCCCGGCGCCCCCGCTGGCCGGACGACGACCGTCGACCCGAAGACCGGCGCGAAGCTGGCCCCGTCGCGGCTGTGGGTCTATGACCGGGCCGGCCGGCCGTGCCATCGCTGCGGCACGATCATCCGCTCTGGCCCGCAGGGAGCCGAGCTGCCGCGCACGACCTACTGGTGCCCGTCGTGCCAGCCAGCGCCGGCTCCAGCCGGCAAGGCCAAGCGCGCCGCGGCGCGGCGCGCCGGCTCGGGGTCTTCCTGACAAACCTGCCATCGGACCGTTGACACGCGCGGTACTTCGGCGCAGCGTGCGCGACGCCGGGGATGCGCGAGGGGTGACGGCAGAGGGAGATGGCCGCCGAGGCGTCGTCCGCACCGGCTGGGGTGATGGTCGAGGACGTCGGCGCACGCCCGACTGAGCGACTGCCGCTGCTGCAGCTCATCCAGCTGTCGATCTACTGGTTCGGCATCCAGGCCATCTGGGGCGGGGTCGGTGTCTTCACCCAGGAGCGCATTCCGCAGCTCGTGCCACAGGGCCAGGGCGGTTTCTACCTCGCCCTGACCGGCTGGATCACGTTGCCGATCGTGCTGGCCATCCAGCCGACGGTCGGTGCGATCAGCGACTACACGATCAGCCGCTGGGGCCGGCGGAAGCCGTACATCGTCATCGGCACGATCCTCGACGTGATCTTCATCACCGGCCTCGCCACCTCGCAGTCGTACCTTTCGGTGGTCGCCTTCCTGGCGCTGCTCCAGTTCAGCTCGAACTTCGCGCAGGGGCCCTTCCAGGGTTACGTCCCGGACCTCGTGCCGCAGCCCCAGGTGGCCCTCGCCAGTGCGCTGATCGGCGCGATGCAGACCGTCGGCTTCGTGGCCGGCAACATCGTGATCGCCACGGCCTACCGCCTCGGCGAGTTCACGCTCCCAATGGTCGTCCTCGGGCTCGTCGAGCTGGCCACGGGCATCGTCACGGTCGTGACCGTCCGTGAGGGCCGAGCGGCCAAGCCGCGGGCCGGGCGGTCATGGATCTCGATCGCTCGCTCCGCCTGGGGTCTCGACATCCTGCGCGAGCGGAGCTTCGTCTTCCTGTGCTTCAGCCGCCTGCTGTTCCTCGCCGGCGTGAACGTGCTGCTCGGCTTCTACATCCTGTTCCTGACTCGCTCGCTCGGCTTCGGGCCCGACGACAAGGAGCTCTGGGTGCCGGTCATCACCGGCACGGTCGCGGTCTTCACCGCGATCACGACGATCCCGTCCGGCGTGCTGTCGAATCGCTTCGGACGCAAGCCGATGATCTACGTGGCGTGCGTCGTCGGGACCGCCGGCCTCGCGACGATCGGCGCCGCGCCGGGGATCGAGGTCGTCCTCATCGGCGCGATCCTCGTCGGCATCGGGTCGGGCACATTCCTCGCGGTCGACTGGGCGCTGATGACCGACATCATCCCGAAGGCCTCGTCGGGGCGGTTCATGGGCATCAGCAACCTCGCCGTCGGGCTCGCGGGCCCGACGGCCGGGTTCGTGGCCGGGCCGCTCATCGACCTGGTCGGCGGCGTTGCCGAGACGGGCGAGGGACCGCGCGCCGCGTTCCTCGCGGGCAGCCTGCTGTTCGCGGTGTCGGCGGTGTTCCTGTGGCCGGTCGATCCCCGGCCACGCGAGCAGCGAGCGCTCGCCGCGCCGTCGCCAACGGCTCCCGCCTGACCTCCCGCACGCCGCACGCCGCTCGCTGCCGCCGGTCGTGCCGTATCCTCTCGCCCAACCTGCAGCGGAGGAGACGGCGTCCCGGTGAGCGACGGAACGGTCATCGTGATCGGCGGCGCGGAGGACAAGATCCGCGACCGCGTGATCCTGGCCCGGTTCGTCGAGCTGGCCGGCGGGCAGGACGCCAGGATCGCGGTCATCTCGACGGCGTCGTCGTTCGGGGCGGCAGCCGGCGAGCGCTACCGGGCCGTGCTCACCGAGCTTGGCGCGAAGGAGGTCCGGCCGCTGCACGCCGCGACCCGCGCCCAGGCCAACGACGAGACCTTCGCCCGTGCGGTCCGTGACGCGACCGGGATCTTCCTGACCGGCGGCAACCAGCTCCGCCTGTCGTCGACGATCGGCGGCACGATCCTGGCCGAGGCGGTCCTCGAGCGCTTCCGTGATGGCGCCGCGGTGGCCGGGACCTCGGCCGGCGCGTCGGCGATGTCGACGCACATGATCGCCTTCGGCGCGTCGGGCGGGACCCCGAAGCATCGGATGGCCGCGCTCGCCGCGGGCCTGGGCGTCCTGCCGGGCGTGATCGTCGACCAGCACTTCCAGCAGCGGAACCGGCTCGGCCGGCTGCTCTCGGTCATCGCCAACAACCCGAGCCTCCTGGGGCTCGGCGTCGACGAGGACACGGCGGGCGTCGTCGGGCCGGACGGGATCATGGAGGTTGTCGGCCGCGGCAGCATCACGATCGTCGACGGGGCCGCGGCCGAGACCGACGCCTGGGACGTCCACGGCCACCGGCCGCTCATGATCAGCGGCGTCGTCCTGCACGCCCTGCCATCGGGTTACCGCTTCGACCTGCGGCGCCGTCATCGCGTCGCCACGCCGTCGCTCAAGACGCTCCAGGGTGGCGCCGCGGCGTCCACCTGACGGTCTCGCTGGCAGCACTCCGCTCACTCGCGTCACACACCAGGGCCGGCTGTGGCGGGTTCGACCCGGTCAGTGCAGCCAGCTCAGCATCTCGGCCCAGTGCGGAATCGTGAGCAGGTGCCCCGAGTCCTCGTACCTCACGAGCGTCGACCGCGGAATCATGGCGACGAAATAGTCGGCCGCGTTGTGGACCCGCGGGTCATCGGCCAGACCAACCCACACACGGGCGTCCTGGGCGACATCTGCAACCGAGAAGCCCCACGGCTCGAGCTTGGCGGTCGTGTCGGCGACCAGCCCGATCGAGCCTTGGTGGGCCCCTTCCACTCCCCATTCGATCATCGTCCGACGAACATCCGACTGTGACAGGAGCGCGTCGTCGGGCCCGTCCCATCCATCAGCGAAGAACGACGCGGGATCGTCCGCGTACCACTGGCAGCTCCGGGTGATCAGCGGAAGGGCGGCGACGCGATCGCGCCGGAGAAGCTCGGCGAGGGATTGATCCCTCTCGGGGAATCCATCGGGCAGATCATCCAGCGGACCCCGGCTGGCAGCCAGTCCGATGGAGGTGACGAGGGCCGGTGTGCGGACGGCGCAGGCGAGGGCATGCGGGCCGCCCCCCGACCAGCCGACGATCGGGCACGGAGGCAGCCCGAGCAAAGCCTGGAACTGCGCGTAGTCGTCGGCCCACCTCTGAAGCGAGTGCTCCGGGTCGGGATCCGAGCGGCCGTACCCAGGTCGATCGACGGTGATCAGCCGGACCCCGAGCGATTCCGTGGCTTCGGCGTCCGGGCACAGAAGCCGCGAGCCTGGCGTGCCGTGGAAGAGGACGACCGGTCGTCCACGGGGCTCGCCCCACTCGGCATAGGCGATGGCCCTCCCGTCGCCGAGCCTGACGATGCCTTCGGACCGGGGGACGGCTGTGACTCGGGCCATCGCACATGCCCCCTGGCAGACCGGCGCGGACCACACTCGGTCGCGCTCAATGCCGGCGAGGCATCAGGGTACAGCCACCGGCCCTTGGCCCTCGAGATGAGCGTTCCCGACGGAGCTCCGAATCGGGAGCAGGTACCGTCGCAGCGAATTCATCCGCTAGGCTTGGTGCCCTTCGGAGCGCGATGGAGGACGGCGTGGCGAAGGAGGCATCGAGCAGGACGCGCCGGGGGACGAAGGCGACCC
>DATHRO010000167.1:0-9926 GCA_035465135.1 Candidatus Deferrimicrobiaceae bacterium | reverse complement strand
TCTTCGTCCACGCTGACATCCATCTCGAGCACGTCACCTGGGTGTTCGTGCAGGTCCAGACCGATTCGGGCCGGGTCGCAGGCTGGGCGTCGCTGAGCTTCCCGGGCGCCGTCAGCCCGCCCGCGAGCCCCGGGCCCCGGGAGGTCCCGGCGCTGCGATTCGACGTCGAGCTGGTCGTCCCCGAAGACATGCGCGCCGGCCGGCGATGGACCCAGGTCAGCGTCTACGACGCCCTCGGGCAGCGAGTCGGCACCATCCGGCTCCCGGTCGCGGCGTCCGGCCCGCTGGACCCCCAGGTCGAGCGCGAGCTCCTGCGGGGCTTCCGCCCGACCGGGCCGCCCTGGAACCGGGCCGACGCGAGCGACGGCTGATGGCCCGTGAGCCGGAGGCCGCGGCCTTCGAGCCGGCGCGGGTGGCCGGGCGAACGCGGCGGCCGGTCGGCATCCTCGTGGGCTGGCTGGCCGCCCTCGTCGGCATCGCCGGGGTCGCCGCGGTGAACGTCGTCCCGAGTGGCGATGACGGCCGCGAGAATGAGGCCGTCGCCGAGTCGGGTCGAGATCCGGCCGTCAGGTCACCGACGGCCGAGCCGCTCGACCGACCGATCGCGATCCTCGCGATCAGCGAGGCGCGCGGTCTCGACGCGACCTGGGGAGCGCCGTCGCGCCGCCTGGAGGTGGCCGGACGAATGCTCGTGCGAGCCACGCGCGTGCGGATCACGCTCGAGGGCCGCGAGGATCGGATCCTGGCGACCCTCGTCCGTCAGCCGCTCCGATCGCTGCCGCGCATCGGGCCCATCCTTCCTCGCATGTTCACCGCGGTCTTCGAGCTGCCACCGTGGCGCTACGGCGGGATGTGGGTGACCGTGACCGCGTTCGGCCACGAGGGCCAGCGAATCGGCCGTCTGCGGCAGCGGGTCGAGGTCTATCCGCTCCCGGCGGTGGAGACGTTCGGCTAGCGCCTCAGCGCCCGATCCGGCCCGAGCGCGGCGGTGCCTGGAGCTCCGGGTGGCGTCGCGACAGCCAGTCGACGAGCGCCCAGTAGGTCGTCTTGAAGGCGATCTGGGGCCATGGGATCGCCGCGGCCGCGAAGGACTGCACCTCGAGCGCCTCGGGCGTCGTCCGCAGGCCCCCGCCGACGACCCGCGCCTCGACCGCCAGCACGACGACGGCCGCCTCGAGCCGCGAGTAGAGCCCAACGATGTCGCCCGGGGCGACGACGAGCCCGGTCTCCTCGAACGTCTCGCGGATGACGCCCTCGGTCACCGTCTCGTCGACCTCGAGGAAGCCGCCGGGCTGGGCCCACAAGCCCTTGCCCGGCTCCAACCCGCGGCGGATGAGGACCAGCTCGCCGGCGTCGGTGACGGGCAGGCAGGTCACGACCAGGCGCGGGTTGACGTAGGCGATGTGGCCGCACGAGCCGCAGGCCAGGCGATGCCGCTCCTCGCCCTCGATCGGGCCGAGCTGCAGGTCGCCGCCGCAGTTCGTGCAGAAGTTGAGCGTGGCAGCGAGCCACGACGGCGTCCCGGTCCCCGACGCGACGTCCGTCGAGCGGCCGTCCGGGCCGCGGTCCACGGTCGGCTGCCCGCCGCCGCCGACGTCACCGACGCTGGCGCGGTCGTCGAGGGTCATGCCGGCAGGACCACGCTGGCGACGCCGACCACCACGCCGAGGCCGAGGAGCGCCGCCGCGAACCACACCAGTCGGAACATCCCCTTCCCACGATCGACCGGCATCCAGGCCCAGGCGCTGCGCCAGATTCGGAGCGCGGCGTCGGCCGTCGTCAAGAGCAGGATCGGCGCGGCGACGAGGACGCACAGCTTCACCAGGGGGCTGGACAGCGGCGAGCCGGTCTCGAGCGCCGTGATCGCGATGGCGCCCGCGACGAGGGCCAGCGCCGAGAGGTTGATGTAGTGCCGCTGGAGGGGCGTCGGCGCCGTCTCCGCGATGCGATCCGGTCGCCGGCCCGGCCCGCCCGCCGGGTGCTCTCGGGCCGCCTGCCGATCGAGCACCGGCATGCCCGGCTCCCAGCGAGGATCGTCGGTCGACGCCCCGCTAGCCATCAACCCGGGGATCGAGCGATCTCTCGTTCGAGGGATCCTCGGCGATGGCACGGCTCTGGTCCTCGCGGTACGCGGCCAGGCGCCCGGCCAGCGCCTCGTCGGCGAGCGACAGGATCTCGACGGCCAGCAGCGCGGCGTTCTCGGCGCCGCCGATCGCGACCGTCGCGACGGGGATCCCGCGCGGCATCTGCACCATCGACAGCAGCGAGTCGAGGCCGCCGAGGTGCTGCGTCGGGATCGGCACGCCGATGACCGGCAGCTGGGTCTTGGCCGCGATCACGCCGGCCAGGTGGGCCGCGCCGCCTGCGCCGGCGATCACCACCCGGAGCCCGCGAGCCGTGGCGCTCTCCGCGTAGCGCGCCGCGAGATCGGGGCTGCGATGGGCCGAGATCACCCGCAGCTCGGACGGCACGCCGAGGGCGTCGAGGATCGCGACCGCCTTCTCGAGGATCGGGAAGTCGGACCGGCTACCGCCGACGATCCCGACCACGGGATGGGCGGGCGAGGCGTCAGGCATGTCCCCAGCGTATCCGCTGCGCCGCCCGGCGGGCCCGCTCGAGGGCTTCGCCGGCCGTCTCGCCGAGGGCCGTGACGTGGCCCATCTGGCGACGCTCGAAGACGAGCCGCTTGTCGTACAGGTGGAGGTGCACGTCCGGCTCCGACAGCGCCTCATACAGGCTGCCCGGCCGTGCCTCGCGCGGCGCCCCGTCGCCGAGCAGGACGACCGTCGCCGCGGCCGGCGCCCTGCGCCCCGCCTCGCCGAGCGGCAGCCCGCAGATCGCGCGGAGGTGCTGTTCGAACTGGCTCGTGATGGCGCCCTCGATCGTCCAGGCACCGCCGAGGTCCGGCCGCGGGGCCAGCTCGTCGACGAGCAGCGAGCCGTCCGGCATGAGGAGCAGGTCGACGGTCAGGCTGCCGACGAGGCCCATCGCCGTCGCGAGGTCGCGCGCGAGATTCGCCGCGGCCGTCTCGGCCGCCGGCGGAATCTCGGCCGGGACGGACGCCTCGACGAGCAGCCCGCGATCACGCCGCGTCCGCGCGACCGGGAACGGCCGACTCACGCCGTCGACGCTCCGCGCCACGACAACCGTCAGCTCGGCTGCGGCGGCGAGGGCCGGGCCGGCAAGCATCGGCCGCCCGAGCGAAGGCGGGAGCGCCGCGACGGCGGCCTCATCCGCCAAGACCGTCTCGGTCCGGCCGTCGTAGCCGCCGCGGACAGCCCTGAGCCGCAGTGGGTAGCCGAACGAGGCGGCCGCGACCCGAACTGCGTCGCTGGTCTCGACCTCGAGCCACGGCGCTCCCGGGATCGTGTTGGCCTCGAGGAACCGCCGCTCGACGACCCGGTCCGCCGTCAGCTTCAGCGGGTAGGGGCCGGGTCGAATCGGATGGCGGCGGTCGTCGAGGACCGCCACGACCTCGCGGCGCACGTGATCGCGGTCGTGGGTCACGACGGCCGCGACCTCGGCCAGCCGGCGCGCAGCGTCGATGGCCTCGGGCCCGGCGGTCTCGAGGTGGTCGGAAACGACGGCGGCCGGTCCCATCGGGTCGGGGTCGAGGATCGCCACCCGGTAGCCGAGCCGTCGCGCGTCCAGCGCCAGCAGCCGCGCCAGGTGGCCGCCGCCGACGATCCCGATCGTCGCCGGCGGCTCGATCGGTGGCGGGGCGAAGCCGAGCTGCCGGTAGACGCCAAGGATCCACGACGTCTTGGAGTGCGTGTAGCGAAGGCCCTCGACCGCCCCGCCGCTGGTGATCCCGCGCTTCAGGGCCGCGTATTCGGCCCGCAGCTCCGGATCGTTCCGCAGGGCGTCCCGGAAGGCGATGTCGCGCGGGAAGTCGCCGCCCGTCGGCTGGACGTGCAGGTGGACCCGGAAGGGCGTGCCGTCGTGGACCATCGACCCGACCGGCATCGGCCGCGTCGGCGGCCACGGGTCGGGGCCGGGCTGCGGTCCGAAGCCGAGCTCGTACAGCAGCTCGACGACACGCGGGATGTCGTCGGGATCGGTCTCGATCGAGAGGTCGACGATGCCCTTGCCCGGCAGGCCGGGCACGGCCGTGCTGCCGATGTGCTCGACCCTGAGGTCGGGCCGCCGGGCACGGACGAGCTCGTCGACCCGTCGGGCGACCTCGACCGTCCGGGGGTCCCACTCGTGGACCTCCGCCGTCAGTCGCTCGTACGGCCCGATCGGCTTCGCAGCGCTGGTCGCTGGGGGTCCGCCCGACCCGGGTTCGGGGGCGCTCGTCACGGCGGGCAGTGTAGGGGACCGTCTCGACGCCGGGCCTGACCTTCGGCTCTTCCGAACGGCATCGACGGCGCCTATCGTCGCGTCGTGACGACCGCCCGGACTCCCGCAGAGCCGGAGCTCGCCGCAGGCCTCCACGGACGACCGACCGCGGAGCCCGGCTTCACCTACCGCCTCCTGCGGCGGCTGTGGCGCGTGATCGCGGCGGTGCTCGGCGCGCGGCTCGTGCTGGAGGGCGCGGAGCACCTGCCGAGGGACCCCAGCGGGCGGCCCGTCGGCGGCTGGATCGGCGCCGGCATGTCCCACCTGACCTGGGTCGACCCGTTCGTCCCATGGGCCCTCCTGCCGGCGCGGCCGCGGCTGGCCTTCTTCGGCGACGCACGGACGATGGCCCGCTCGCCGCTGCGGCGGTTCATCCTGGCCCGACTCGGCGGCGTCATCCCGATCCCCGCCGGCCGTGATCCCAGGACGGTGGGACTCCATCTCGCGGCGGCGGCGGAGGTCCTCGACGCCGGCGCGATCTTCATGCTCTTCCCGGAGGTCGGACCGGCCGCCGGCCCGGCCAATCTCCGACGCTTCAAGCACGGCATCGGCTATGTCGCGCTCCGCAACCGGGTTCCGATCGTGCCGCTCGTGCTCGGCGGCAACCACGAGCTGTACCTGGGGCGCCGGATCCTGCTGCGGGTCCTGGCGCCGATGGACCCGCTCGACCTGGCCGGCCTCCGGCCGGATGACCCGCTCCCGGCGCCCGACTCGCCCGCGGAGCGCGACGCCGTTCGTCGCCTCGTGGAGACGCTGCACGAGCGCTGCGCCCCGGCCCTCGTCGAGATCCACCACCGCGCGGAGCCGCCGCCCGATACCCGCAAGCGCGGGCGCTTCCTGACGACGCTCTTCCGCTGACGTGACGCGGACGATGTTGGGCGGCCGAGGCGGCCGCGAGTCACCGACCCGTCATCCGCCGCCGCCATCCTGACGGCCATGGAGATCTTCGGCGAGCTCGAGCGAATCTTCGCCACGAGCCTCTACCCGCTGCGGGTCCCGATCGCGATCGGCCTCGTCATCGGGATCGTCGTGCTGATCGTGGTCGCGCGCCGTCGCGGCTGGTTCGCCGCCGCCCGCCGGCATCCCGGCCGGACCGGCGCCGTCCTCGTCGTGGCGCTCGTTGTCGGGGGGCCCGTCGCCTGGTACCTCGGCTCGCCACTGTTCATCCGCACGGTGCTCGAGGAGCCGGCGCCATCGGTAGCTGCCGGCAGCGGCCCGACGGCCGCTCCACCGACAGCGGCGCCGGCCACGATGACGCCGTCGGAGGCGCCGAGCGGCCGGCCCTCGGACGCGCGCAGCGGACAGTTCCAGGGCGCCGACGAGTTCCACTTCGGCTCCGGGACGGCGCTGCTGATCGAGACCGAACCGGGGTCGTGGATCGTGCGATTCGAGGACTTCTCCGTCCGCAACGGGCCGGACCTGTACGTCTACCTGTCGCCCGGCCCCGACGGCTACGCGGACGGGGCAGTCGAGCTGGGCACGTTGCGGGCGACCGACGGCAGCTTCAACACCGACGTCCCGGTCGGGACCGACGTGACCGCGATGCGCAGCGTCGTGATCTGGTGCAAGGCCTTCGCCGTCCAGTTCGCCCACGCCACGCTCGAGTAGCCCGCCGCGGCGGGCGTATCGCCGGGGGCCGGCCGCGGCCCGCTCCGATTCCGGGCCACGTAGCATTCACTCGGTGACCGATCTCGCGCCGGAGCCCGAGCCCCGCATCCCGCTCATCCTCGACGTCGACACCGGCATCGACGACAGCCTCGCGCTGCTCTATGCCTGCGCCTCGCCGGAGGTGGATCTCCTGGCGGTGACCTGCGTCGGCGGCAACACCGACGCACGGCGCGTGGCCCGCAACACGCTGGCGGTCCTCGAGCTCGCGGGTCGCGACGACGTCCCGGTGCTGCTGGGCCGCGAGCAGCCGCTGGTGAAGCCGCTCGAGACGGCCGCCAAGACGCATGGCCCTGAGGGGCTCGGCGACGCGTCACTGCCCGACCCCGCCCGGTCGCTCGAAGCCGACGATGCGGCCACGCGGATCATCGACCTGGCACGGGAGCGGCCGGGCGAGATCCTCCTCGTGACGCTCGGGCCGCTGACGAACGTCGCCGTCGCGCTGGAGCGCGAGCCGTCACTGCCGCGCCTGGTCGGAGCGTACGCGCTGATGGGCGGGGCGTTTCGCGGCTCCGGCAACACGACACCGACCGCCGAATGGAATGTCTACGTGGATCCCGACGCGGCCCGGGCGACCTTCGCCGCCTGGGCAGCCGTCGACGGGGCGCCGCGGCCCGTCGCGATGGGCCTCGAGATCACGGAGCGGGCGCGCCTGCTGCCGGGTCACGTGGCCGCGATCGCGCGCCTGGCCGGCGCCGAGCCTGAGGATGCCGCGGCCCTCGGCCGGGAGCCCCTCAGGGCGATCGGCGGGGTTGCCGATGCCCCGGTGCTGCGATTCCTGGCGGATGCGCTGCGCTTCTACTTCGACTTCCACGCCCGCTACGACGGCTTCTACGGCGCGTTCGCCCACGACCCGTTCGTCGTCGCCGCGGCACTCGACGCCTCGCTCATCCGCCTCGCCCCGGTGTTCGTCGACGTCGAGACCGGATCTGGCCCGGCCCACGCGATGACCGTGGCCGACTGGCGCGGCCTGACGCGGCGGCCGGCGAACCTCGACGTCGCCGTCGAGGCCGATGCCGAGCGGTTCCTCGAGGAGCTGGTCGAACGGCTCGGCCGCCTCGCCGCGACGCGCGCCGGCGTGGCACCCTAGCGGCTCGCGGGAGGGCAGATGGCAGAGCCGGCACAGCAGCCTGGGCGTGGCGCCTCGTTCTTCGGCACCCCGACGCTCGTCCTGATGGCCGTCGCGATCGCCGTGAACGTCGTCGCCGGGCAGCTGGCGGGCAACGTGCTGCGGCTGCCGCTGTACCTCGACTCGATCGGGACCGTCCTCGTCGGCGTGCTCGCCGGCCCCGTGGCCGGGATCGTGACGGGCGTCCTGTCGAACCTCCTGTGGGGCGTCACGTTCGGGGCCGTGTCGTCGATGCCGTTCGCGATCGTCGCCGGGCTCATCGGCCTGCTCGCCGGAGCGTTCGGCGCACGCGGCGTGTTCCGAGCCTCGCGGGGCCCCGTCGGCGGACTATGGGTCGCCGTCGCCGGCTTCGTGACCGGGATCCTCGCGGCTGTCGTGGCGGCGCCGATCGCGTACTTCGTGTTTGGCGGGACGACCGGCGGCGGCACCGATCTCATCGTCGTCGTGTTCCGCGAGATGACCGGCAGCGTCTTCAGCGCGGTGCTGCTCCAGGCCGGGATCGTCGACCCGATCGACAAGGCAGTCTCGTTCCTGGTCGTCTGGGCGATCCTGCTGGCTGTTCCGCTGAGCGTGAAGACCCTGTTCCCCCAGGGCGATCGCGCCGCCTGAGCCGGCGGGCCGCGGCGGATGAGCGCGGCGGTCGGCCTGTACCGGCCGGGCGGCGGCTGGCTGCACCGCCTCCATCCCTATCCGAAGCTGCTGCTGCTGGCCGTGGCCATCGTCGCGCCGTTCGCGCTCCCGGCAGCGGCGAGCGCGGGCATCATCGCGATCGGCCTCGTCGGCGGCCTGACCGGCGGGCTCGGCCGACCGTTTCTGTGGCGGGCGATCGTGGGATCGCTGCCTGTCGTCGTGCCGATCGTCCTCATCAACGGCTTCTTCTTCCCCGGCGCAGACGACGTCCTCGTGGCGCTCGGGCCACTGCGGCTGACGAGCGAGGGCCTGGCATTCGGCCTGCCCATCGCGAGTCGCTTCCTGGCGGCGTTCGTCGCCGTTGTCGCCTTCGCGACCGCGACTCGACCGGACGACCTGATGGCCGCGCTCGTCGAGCGTGGCGTCGATCGCGGCCTCGCGTTCGTCGTGCTGTCGGCCCTCCAGGCGATCCCGCGGCTGACTGCCCGGGCGCACCGGATCGCCGATGCACAGCGAGCCCGCGGGCTCGACACCGGCGGCTCGATCGTGGGCCGGGCTCGCGGCCTCCTGCCGCTCCTCGGGCCGCTGGTCGTCGCGTCGCTCATCGACGTACGCGACCGGACGCTGGCTCTCGAGGCGCGGGCGTTCTCTGCTCCCGGGCCCCGGACCGCCTACCGAACCCTGGTGATGCGCCCGATCGACACGACCGTCGCCCGCCTCGCGCTGCTGCTGCTCGTCGGGCTGGCGGTCATCGCCGGGCTGCGGATCGGCGGGTGGCTGCCGTGACGCTCGCCGAGCCGGTGCTCCGGTTCCAGGACCTGTCGATCCGCTATCCCGGCCGTCCCGCCGACGCTCTGCACGACGTGTCGCTGTCGCTTGCGGCCGGCGAGCTCGTGGCGATCGTCGGGCGCTCTGGGGCGGGGACCACAACGCTCGCGCTCGCGGCGGCGGGGCTCATCCCGCAGCCCGTCCGGGCCGCGATGTCGGGCGCGGTGACGGTCGGCGAGGGTGTTCGGCCGGCGATCGTGCTCGGGCGTCCGGCGAGCCAGCTGACCGGAGCCCGGCCCACGGTCCGCGAGGAGGTTGCGTTCGGGCTGGAGAACCTCGGCGTCGCCCGCGCCGCGATGGACGAGCGCATCGACGGCGCCCTGGCCGCGGTTGGCAGCGCCGCACTCGGAGCACGGTCCCCCGAGACGCTCTCGGGCGGCGAGCAGCAGCGGGTCGCGATCGCGGCCGCGCTGGCCATGGCACCGGGGCTGCTCGTCCTCGACGAGCCCACGAGCCACCTCGATCCCGCCGGGGCTGCGTCGCTCGCCGAGGTCCTGGCTGCCGCCGCGGCCGGAGGAACGGCGGTCCTCGCCGCCGAGGGCCAGCCCGACGTCCTCGCCCGCGCGTCGCGGGCGCTCCTCCTTCATCGAGGCCGCGTCGTCACCGACGACCTGCCGGCCGTGGCGCTGGCCTCCGAACGAGTCGCGGCGGCGTACGAGACGCCGGCGATCGTGGCCCTGGCCGCGACGGCCGGCGTGGAGCCCCGGCATGCATTCGACGAGGCGGCGATCGTCGAGGCGCTCCGTGCCGTGCCGGGTGGGCCCGCGACGTCCCGATCCGGGTCGCCCCCGCCCGCCCGGGCGGGCGACAGGGTCTCGTGGCAGCCGGTCCGTCGACATCCGCCGGCGGCGGTCGAGATCGCCGGGCTTGTTCATCGCTACCCCGACGGCGTGGTCGCGCTCCGTGGCGTGGACCTCGCGGTCCGCGCCGGCGAGGCGGTCGCGATCGTCGGCGCGAACGGCTCCGGCAAGACGACCCTCGCCAAGCACGTCAACGGCCTTCTCCACCCGACCGCGGGCTCGGTCCGCGTCGCCGGCGTGGATGTCACGACCCGGCCGGTGCACCGCAACGCGACGCTCATCGGCTTCGCCTTCGCCGACCCCGCGGAGATGCTCTTCGGCCGGACCGTCGAGGCCGAGGTTCGCTTCGGGCCGCGGGTCCTCGGCCTTCGAGCCGACGAGACCGAGGCACTGGTCGGGGCCACCCTCGCCGCGGTGGGCCTGGCGGAGCGGCGCATGACGAACCCGCACGACCTCGGCCCGGCCGACCAGCGGCTGGTCGCGCTGGCGGCCGTCCTCGCGGGGGATCCGGCGGTGGTCGTCCTCGATGAGCC
>DATHRO010000166.1:0-18339 GCA_035465135.1 Candidatus Deferrimicrobiaceae bacterium | reverse complement strand
CTTGCGGTCGAGCAGCCACGGCACGTGGTCGGACGGGCCGACGTGGACGTCGTCAGCGTCGAGCTCGTAGTCGAGCATCGAGGTGACGGCGTTGGTCTTGCTGATCTTCTTGGACTCGAGGCGCTCGCGCTCGAGCATGTTCAGGAAGTCGGTGTTGCCGCCGAAGTTCAGCTGGTAGGTCCGGTCGAGGCGGACGCCGCGGTCCATGAACAGGCGGGTCAGGACGCGGTGGCTGATCGTCGCGCCGACCTGGCTCTTGATGTCGTCGCCGATGACCGGCAGGCCCTCCTCGGCGAAGCGGCGCTGCCAGTACGGCTCGCGGCCGATGAACACCGGGATGGCGTTGATGAAGCCGACGCCGGCGCGGAGCGCCTGCTCGACGTACCACTTGGTGGCCTCCTCGCTGCCGACCGGCAGGTAGGAGACCATGACGTCGACCTGGCGCTCCTGGAGGATGCCGACGATGTCGGCCGTCGGGCCGGGGGCCTTCTCGATGATCTGGCTGAGGTACTTGCCGAGCCCGTCGTGGGTCATCCCGCGCTCGACCGGCACGCCCATGTGCGGGACCTGCTGGAAGACGTAGGTGTTGTTGGGCTTCTGGTAGATCGCCTCGGACAGGTCCTTGCCGACCTTGTTCTTGTCCACGTCGAAGGCGGCCACGAACTCGATGTCGCGGATGTGGTAGCCGCCGAGGTTGACATGCATCAGTCCGGGGACGAAGTCGTCGTCGTTGGCGTTCTCGTAGTAGTACCGACCCTGGACGAGGCTGCTGGCGCAGTTGCCCACGCCGACGATCGCGACGCGGATCTTGCCGTCATTGCGACGGGCCGCGCCGGCCCAGGTGTTCGTCGGGCTGTGCCCGTTCTTGCCGTTGGTCTTGGCCATCTGGATCTCCAAGTGCTCCGGTTCGTACTCGCAGTTTCTGTGGTGAATGTCCGTTGTCGGTCGCCCTGCCTGTGGTGGCATACGCGAGCGTGCGCGGGTGTGTGGTCGTGGTGCGCGCCCGGTTCAGCCCCCCTTCGACTGCCCGCGGACGTGCAGGATGCGCTGGATCGTGGTGATCGTGGCGAAGACCGAGATCAAGGCGAGCGCCGCGGCGAGGCCGTCGAGGCCGGTCCTGCCGGCCGCTAGACCGGCGAACAGCAGACCCACGGCCAGGATCACGACCCGGACCTCTCGTGGCGCAAGGCCGACCGTCATCATCCCGCTGCCCGGGCTGTAGTCGAGGCTCTCGGCCTTGGCGCGGACGTAGCTCACCAGGAAGGCCGATGCCATCGCCGTCGCGGCGAGGATCGCGCCCGTCCCCAGCTCCGCGCCGAGGAAGCCGGCCATCACCCCGACGTACACGACCGCCTCGCCGGCGCGATCGAGCGTGGAGTCGAGGAATGCCCCGAAGCGGCTGACGCGGCCGGTCGCCCGGGCGAGGGCGCCGTCGAACAGGTCGAAGATCCCAAAGGCCAGGACGAGGACGCCGGCCAGCAGCCATGCCCCGCCGGCCGCGGCCAGCCCCGCGACGCACGTCCCGGCGAAGCCGATGACGGTCAGGGCGTTCGGGGTCAACCCGAGCCGGCCGAGGCCGCGGGCGATGGGCGTCGCGAGGTCGCGGACCCGCTGGCGGGTTGTCGGCGAGACGAGCGAGCCCGTCACGAGGCGGTCTGCTCCCGGGCCCGGCCGAGGCCGAGGACCCGGCGCTCGTGGTCGGCGAAGCGCTCGAAGGCCTCGGGCAGCAGGCGCGAGACCGTCTCCCGGCCGACGCGGCGCGTCTCGATCAGCCCGGCGGTCCGGAGCCGTCCGAGGTGCCACGACACGAGTGGCTGGGACAGGCCGACGTGGTCGATCAGCTCCGAGACGCTGGCGTCGCCCTTGGCCAGCCGGCGGACGATCCGTAGCCGGTTGACGTCGGCCAGGGCCTTGTGGACCAGGCGCAGGGCGCGCAGCTCCTCGGGCGGATCGACGACCGCCGCGAGGGTGGATCGGATGTGGGCGGGGGAGGGGGCCAGGGCAAGGACTCCGATCTTGGGGACTGGGAGCACGGCGAGCAGGGGCGCGCCGCCAATCGGATCAACGGAGGTTTATATCAATATGCATTGATCGACGAGGCAATGTCAAGCCCGGTGCCGCCCTCGCGGGGTGGCCTCCCTACACTCCGAGGGATGGCACGCGGCGCCGCGATCGTCCTGCTCGCCGTCATGGGCATCGGCGTGTTCCTCGCCGGGCTGGAGCTGATGATCACGGCCGTCGCGCTGCCGGCGATCCTCGTCGACCTGGCGGATTGGCGCCAGCTCCGGACGGCGTCGTGGATCGTGAACGGCTACCTGCTCGTGTCGATCGTCACGATGCCGCTCGCAGGTCGGCTCTCCGATCGCTGGGGCGTGCGACGGCTGTTCCTGGGCGCCCTGGTGGTGTTCATCCTCGGCTCGGCCCTCGCAGGGCGGGCCCAGACGCTCGAGGAGCTCATCGCGGCACGGCTCGTGCAGGCGCTCGGCGGCGGCGCGCTCGTGCCGGTCGCGACCGCGGCGGCCTCGCACCTGTTCGAGGGATCGGACCGGCCCCGGGCGCTGGGCGTCGTCGGGGCGCTCACGTTCCTGGGCATGGCCGCCGGCCCGTTCGCCGGGGCATGGATCATGCAGGCCCTCCACCCGGCCGCGGTGCTCGAGTCGCTCCGCCTCGACCGCGACCTCGCGACCGTCCTGACCGACGCCCTCGGCGCGCCGTGGCGCTACGTCTTCTACGTCAACGTCCCGATCGGGATCGCGGCCCTCGCGATCGGCTGGGC
Organism: Candidatus Deferrimicrobiaceae bacterium; assembly: GCA_035465135.1. Lineage (GTDB taxonomy): Bacteria > Chloroflexota > Limnocylindria > Limnocylindrales > CSP1-4 > UBA5189. Next base: position 15,563 of record DATHRO010000166.1, on the reverse strand, counting down.
GGCGACCGGCCACTGGGACACCGACCGCCGGGGTGGCGGCCTGGACCTCGCGGGAGCGGCCGCGTTCTCGCTCGGGCTGGGCATGCTCCTCGTCGGGCTCACGATCGCCGGCGCCGAGCCTGACCCGGCGCTCGGCGTCGACGCGGGGACGCTCGTGGCCGTGTTGCTCGCGGCGGGCCTCGCCGCGATCGTGGTCGCGCTCGTGGCCGGGCTCCGCCACGCCCAGCCGTTCGTCGATCTCGGCTGGTTCCGCGCGCCCGGCTTCTCGTCGGCGGCCCTCGTGTCGCTGCTGACCGGCTACGGCTTCGCGACGGCGATCATCGGCGGCGCGGTGTTCGTCGACCGCGTCATGTACGGCGGTCCGGATCTCCAGCGCGTCGCGCTCGGGTCGCTAGCCGGCGCGACCGCGGTCGGCGCGCTCGCGTCGGGGCTGGTCCTGCGCGCCGTCGGCGTGCGGCTAACGACCGTCGTCGGTCTCGGGCTGTCGATTGCGGCCCTGGCCCGGATGGCCGCGTGGTCGCCCTCGACCGGCCTGGCCGAGGTGGCGCTCGTGCTGGCCGGCTTCGGGCTGGGGTTCGGTCTGACCGTGACGCCACGCTCGACGGCCGCCGTCGAGGCCCTTGGGCGGGCGGCCTTCGGGGTCGCATCGGCCACGGTCACGGTCGCGCGGATGATCGGGATGGCCGTCGGGCTGGCCGTGCTGACGGCGTTCGGGTCGACGGTCATCGACCGGCTGTGGTCGGCGATCTACGCCACGCCGGACGCGTACAAGGCCTTCATCCCGGCGGCGCTCCGGGACAGGTCGCTCGAGGACGGCCTGGTCGTCCAGGCCCTCGAGGCCTGGGCGTCCGGGGAGGCCGCCCGGATCCTCGTCGGGATCTTCCTGGTCGCCGCCGGGGTCCTGGCCGTCGCGGTCCTGCCGGCGCTGGCGCTCGGACGCTCGAAGGCGGAACCGGCGCAGCCCGAGGCGGCGCCGATCGCCTAGACGCAGACCCGAGGCTTGGCCTTCGGGTGGGCGTCGGCCGGATCAGCACGCTCGGCCGAGTCGAAATTGGCGACGACCTGGAGCTTGGTCGACGACTCGAGCGGGCCCTCGGAGGTCTGCAGCCAGACCGATTCCCAATCGGCTCGGTTGGCCGCCTCGAGGCTCTTCGTGTGGCGCCGGACCTCAGCGATCCTGTACAGGAACCGCCAGTCGTCGCTGGTGTAGACCTCGACCGTCCAGCCGATCATCCGCTGCCCGCCGTTGCGGCGCGATTCCTCGAGCAGCGGCAGGAACATGCCATCGCGGGCGTGGGCGTAGATGTAGGTCGCCCGGCCCTGGCCAGGTTGGCCCATGAACGGCAGGTACAGCGCGACGTCGCACAGCGGGAAGTCGCCGTGGAGGTCGTCCTCCTGGAGCATGATCGGCAGGTCGATGCCGAGGCGGCGGACGATGACCCGCGTCGCGACCCGATCCGGCGGGAAGGTCGGGACGGCCACCTCGCCGGCGCCCGGCAGGACGACGGTCGTCGAGATCGTGGGCAGCGGATCGAAGCTCGCCAGCGCGCGGGCGATCGGTGGCTCCTCGATCGCGCTCGTGTAGGACAGCAAGCCGTTGCCGAGCAGCACGATGCCGGCCGCGGTCAGGAGCGCGGGCAACAGGCGGAGGCGGAATCGGCCGGCGAGTGTGTCCACGGCGCGGAAGCCTAGCATCGGCTGCGGTGCAGGCGGTCGACGGCCGCCTCCGGCCGCTGCCGGCCGCGGCCGGTGTGGCTCAGGCCCCGATCGCCCGGGCGGCCTGGCCGACGACGTCGAGCAGCGGGCCGGGCAGCAGGCCGAGGATGACCGTCAGCACGCTGGCCGCGACGAGTCCGCCCCACAGCAGGCGGCCGTGGGCCAGGACCGGCTGCTCGGATTCGGGCTCGCGCATGAACATGTAGACGACGACGCGGAGGTAGTAGAAGGCCGCCGCCGCGGCGTTAAGGACGGCGACGACCGCGAGCACGCCGAGGGCCGCCGAGCCGGCCTGGCTGGCCTGGACGGCGGCGAGGATGACGTAGGCCTTGGCGAAGAAGCCGGCCGTCGGGGGGATGCCGGTCAGCGACAGCAGGAAGAGCGTCATCAGGACCGCCAGCCACGGCTCGCGGCGGCCGAGCCCGGCGAACGTCGCCAGCCCGGACGTCACCCCGGCGCGGCGCTGGATCGCGCCGACGACCGCGAACGCCCCGAGGTTCATGACCGAGTACGCGGCGCCGTAGTAGAGCAGCCCCTCGAGGCCCTCCATCCGGCCGACGGCGAAGGCCGCGAGGCCGACGAGCATGTAGCCGGTGTGGGCGATCGAGGAGTAGGCCAGCATCCGCTTGACGTTCGTCTGGGTCAGCGCGACGAGGTTGCCGAGGGTCATCGTCAGGACCGCCAGGACGATCACGACCTGGACCCAGTCGGCGCTGAGCGGCCCGAGCGCCTCAGCGAAGAGGCGCAGGACGAGCGCGAACGCGCCGACCTTCGGCCCGACCGACAGGTAGCCGGTCACCGGGGTCGGCGAGCCCTGGTAGGCGTCGGGCGTCCAGTAGTGGAACGGGACGGCGGCGATCTTGAAGGCCACGCCGGTCGTCAGGAAGGCGAGGCCCATGACCAGGGCAGGCGAGACCGCGGCCCCGCCGGCCAGGGCGTCCCGGACGTCCTCGATGCGGGTCGTGCCGAGCGTGCCCCACCCGACCGCCAGGCCGAACAGGAAGATCGCCGAGCTGAACGAGCCCAGCAGGAAGTACTTGATCGCGCCCTCGGTCGAGTAGCCGTCGGTCTTGTGGTAGCCGGCCAGCATGTAGCCCGGCAGGACCATCAGCTCGAGCGCGATGAACAGCACAAGGAGATCGGCCGAGGCCGAGATCAGCATCGCGCCGGTCATCGCGAACAGCAGCACGACCGCGAACTCGCCAAGCGGCAGTCCGCGCGGCTCGAGGTAGTCGGGCGCGAACACGATCGTGAACGCGACGATGCCGATGAACAGCAGGTCCAGGAACGTCGTCAGGGGATCGACGACGTACGCGCCGTCGAAGGCCGTCACGCGGGTGCCCCCGGAGCCGACGTCGATCGTGGCGGCCGCGACCATGAGGAGGCCCACCAGCACGGTGCCGACGATGGCGCCGCGGCGCCCGGGCCAGACGAGATCGACGACCAGGACGACCAGGGCCAGCAGGACGGCCAGGACGAACGGCGCGATCGTCGTGATATCGCTCACGGCGCGCCTTCAGGTGCGGTTTCGCCGGCCGGCGCCTCGCTCGAGCCCGTCCCGAACAGGATGCTCGCCAACTGAGCGACGACCGCGGCCACGACGATCCCGAGCCCGACGGCCGGGATCAGCGGATCGACCACGATTGCGGCGCCATTCCCCACCGCGTCGAGGGCGCTCGTGACGCTGCCGCGGATGAGGTCCAGCAGGATGCCCGGGAACAGCCCGAACACGACGACGAGCGCGCCCAGCGGCGCGAGCGTCAGGATCTCCGTGGGCGTCATGTCGGTCAGGTGGGCACGGATGCTCAGCAGGAACTCCGACGGCTCGCCGAACACGACGCGCTGGAACATCCACAGCAGGTAGGCCGCTCCGAGGATCATGACCAGCGCCGCGACCCCGGCCGCCCACGGGTTGACAGTGAATGTGCCGAGCAGCGCCAGGAACTCGCCGACGAAGCCGGACAGGCCGGGCAGCCCGGCCGAGGCGAACACGAAGAACCCGAAGACCGCGGCGTAGACCGGCGTCAGTCCGGCGAGCCCGCCCATCTTGGCGATCGTCCGGTCGTGGGTCCGCTCGTAGATGACGCCGACGAGGAGGAACAGCGCGCCGGTGATGAGGCCGTGGTTGATCATCTGCAGGATCGCGCCGTCCATGGCCTGCGGCTGGAAGATGAAGATCCCGAGGGTCACGAAGCCCATGTGGCTGACCGACGAGTAGGCGACCAGCTTCTTGAGGTCGGGCTGGACCAGCGCCACGATCGCGCCGTAGATGATCGCGATGATGCTCAGGATCACGATCAGCGGCGCGTAGGCCTGGGCCGCGTCGGGGTACAGCGCCAGGTTGTAGCGGATGAAGCCGTAGCCGCCGAGCTTGAGCAGGACCCCGGCCAGGATGACCGAGCCGGCCGTCGGGGCCTCGACGTGGGCGTCAGGCAGCCAGGTGTGGAACGGGACCATCGGGATCTTGATCGCGAACGCCAGGAAGAACGCCGCGAAGGCCAGCATCTGGAGGCCGTCGGCGAAGCCGGCCGTGGCGGCATGCGCCCGCAGGACCTCGAAGTCGAACGCCCCGGCCCAGACGCCACCGTTGGCGTCCTGGAAGGCGAACGCGGTGGCCAGGATCGCGACCAGCATCAACAGCGAGCCGACGAGGGTGTAGAGGACGAACTTGATCGTGGCGTAGATCCGGTTCGCCCCGCCCCAGATGCCGATGATCAGGTACATCGGCACCAGGACGACCTCCCAGAAGATGTAGAACAGGAAGGTGTCGAGGGCCAGGAACACGCCGACCATCCCGACCTCGAGGACGAGGAACGAGACCATGTACTCCTTGATCCGGTTCTGGATCGGCTTGAAGCTGGCCAGGATGCTGACCCAGGTCAGGGTCGTCGTCAGGACCACGAGGACGAGGGCCAGGCCGTCGATCCCGAGCTTGTACTCGATCCCGAAGAGCGGGATCCAGGACACTTCCTCGACGAGCTGGAAGCCGCCGGCGCCGGCGTCGAACTGCGTCGCGACGTAGAGCGACACGACCCACGTCGCCACGGCTGTGACGAGCGCCAGCGGCCGGGCCCAGCGCTCCGGCGCGAAGGCGATGACCAGGGCGCCGACGAGCGGCGCGAAGGTCACGATCGAGAGGAGCGGCAGCTCGGTCATCGGTCAGGCGTCCATCAGCGGGCCACGATCACGATGTACGAGCCGGCCATCGCGATGAGCCCCAGTGCGATCCCGAGGGCGTAGTTCTGGACGCGCCCGGTCTGGACCCGCGACAGCCCACCGCCGGAGCGCCGCGTCACCGACCCGATGCCGTTCACGATCCCGTCGACGACGTGGCTGTCGAACCACGCTGCCGAGCGGGCCAGGAGGCCGCCGACGGCCACGAACAAGACGTGGTTGAGGTCGTCGAACCACCACTTGTTGACCGAGGCGCGATACAGGAACGGCACCCGGGCGGTCAGCGACCGGACCGCCTCGGGTCGCGCCGCACCGCGCAGTCCGCCGATCTCGACCCCGAACAGCCGCCACGCGGCGAGCATCCCGGCGAGGGCAACGGCCACGCTGGCCGCGATCAGGACGCCGTCGATACCGAACAGCTGGTACTCCGCCTCGAGGTGGCCGAGCAGCTCGAGGCCTGGCTCGAACACGCCGTGAAGCCACGTATGGAGCGGGCCCGAACCTTCGATCCCGAAGAGCGGCCCGAGCGGCGGCCCGGGCCACGTCAGCAGGATTCCGAGGACGATCGAGGGGATCGCGAGGAGCCACAGCGGGACGGTCATCGTGCGCGGCGATTCGTGGATCTTTGGCTCGACCTCGGGATCAACGCGGCTCGCGCCCCAGAACGTCAGGCCGATCAGCCGGAACATGTAGAACGCGGTCATGATCGCGACGACGATCCCGATCGCCCAGACCCACTCGAAATGGAGCTTGAAGGCCTCGCCGAGGATCTCGTCCTTGCTGAAGAAGCCGGCCAGCGGCGGGATGCCGGCGATCGCGACGGCGCCGATCAGCATCGTCCAGTAGGTGTGCGGGATCTTCTTGGCCAGGCCGCCCATCTTGCGCATGTCCTGTTCCTCGTGGACGGCGTGGATGACCGAGCCGGAGCCGAGGAACAGCAGGCCCTTGAAGAAGCCGTGGGTCATGAGGTGGAAGATCGCGGCGGTGAACGCCCCGACGCCGAGCGCAGCGAACATGTAGCCGAGCTGGCTGAGGGTCGAGTAGGCCAAGACGCGTTTGATGTCGGTCTGGGTCATCGCGATCGAGGCCGCCAGGATCGCGGTGAAGATGCCGATCGCGGCGACGACGACCATGACGTCCGGCGCGGCGGCGAAGATCGGGTTGGCCCGGGCGACCATGTAGACGCCGGCGTTGACCATCGTCGCGGCGTGGATCAGGGCCGAGACCGGGGTCGGGCCCTCCATCGCGTCCGGCAGCCAGACGTGGAGCGGGAACTGGGCGCTCTTGCCGACGGCGCCGGTGAACAGCAGCAGGGCAACCACCCAGACCGGGATCGGGAAGGGATCTGTCGGAACCCCGCCGAGATTGATGATCGGGAAGGCGAGCCTGTCGATCGACTCGCGGATGTCGAGCGTGCCGGTGTTCACGAAGATCGCGATGACGCCGAGGATGAAGCCGACGTCGCCGACGCGGTTGACGATGAAGGCCTTCTTCGAGGCCTCGGCGGCGCTGCGCTTGCGATACCAGAAGCCGATCAGCAGGTAGCTGCACAGCCCGACCAGCTCCCAGGCCACGAACAGCACCAGCCAGCTGTCGGCCAGGACGAGCAGCAGCATCGAGACCATGAACAGGTTGAGGTAGGCGAAGAAGCGCCAGCGGCCCGGGTCGTGGGCCATGTAGCCGATCGAGTAGACGTGGACGAGCATCCCGATCGTCGTCACGACGATGAGCAGCGCCGCGGTCAGGCTGTCGACGAAGAAGCCGGCCGAGACGACCAGGTCGCCGGCCGGGATCCACTCCCACAGCGTCACGCCGTAGCCGTGCTCGCCATACGGCTCGGCGCCGGTCAGGGCGCCGACGACCACGATCATCGCCACGACCCACGACAGCACGACCGCGCCGACCGGGATCCAGAACGCGTTCAGGCCCAGCCGGCGGCCGATGACCGCAGTGACGAGGAAGCCCGCCAGGGGCAGGGCGATGATCAGCGGAATGAGCAGGTCGGGGCTCATCGGCGAATGCTCATCGGCGCATCGCGTCGTACTCGTCGACCAGCGGCGTGTGGCGGTTGCGGAAGATCGCGATCACGATCGCCAGGCCGACGGTCGCCTCCGCCGCCGCGACGGCCATGACCATCAGCGCGATGATCGCGCCGTGGCCCTGGAGGGCCGGCACGAACGCCCCGAAGGCCACGATTGCGAGGTTGACGGCGTTGAGCATCAGCTCGATGGCCATCAGCATCGAGATCGCGTTGCGCCGCGCGAGGAAGCCGAACGTCCCGATCGCGAACAGCGCGCCGGCCAGGACGAGGTAGTTCTCGAGCGAATCGGCGAAGCCCATCAGATCGGCCCCTCGTCGGCCTCTGAGCGCTCCCGCTTGGCCAGGAACACGCCGCCGATCACCGCCGCCAGCAGCAGCACGCTCACGACCTCGAACGGCAGTACGTACTCGTCGAACAGGACCGTCGCCAGGGCCGCCGTGGCCGTGCCGAGGCGATCGCCGACGCCGGTCCAGTCGGTGCCGATCGCCGCCAGCGCGACGAGGACCGCCAGCACGATCGCGGCGACGGCCGCCGGCAGCGCCTGGGTCTGGAACGTGAGTCGCGACGACCCGACCTTGTCCTGGGTCAACATGATCGCGAACAGGATCAGGACGCTGATCGCGCCGATGTACACGATGACCTGCGCGGCGGCGACCATCGGCGCACGCAGGATCACGTAGATCCCGGCCAGCGCCAGGAAGCACACGATCATCGCCAGGCCACAGCGGATGATGTCGCGCATCGTCACGACCGCGATCGCCGACACGATCAGCAGCGTCGCCAGCGAGGCCAGCATCACGTCGTCGCCGCTGCCGCCGAACAGGACGAGCACGGCGAGCCCGGGCGTGGCCACGACGCCGAAGGCGAACAACCCGCCGATCAGGTACAGCCAGGCTCGCATCGGCTACTTCAGGTGGGCGTGCGGGTGGCTGCCCGCCGACCCGATACGTGGCGGCTCGAACGGGGCCTCGTTGGGCCGCGGTCTCGACGCGCCGTCCTCATCACCTCGCGCGACCGACGGCGGCAACACGGGCAGCAGGCGCCGCTCGTCGACGAAGCGACCCTCGGCCATCGCGCGCTGGAGCCAGTCGCGCTCCTTGCGGACGTACGTCATCTCAGTCTCGCGGTCGATCTGCGCCAGGGCGATCAGGTCGATCATCGGCTCGGCCCGGCTGGCGTGGGTCAGCTCGAACTCGCCGCCGTCGCGCAGCGCGTCGTACGGGCACGCGTCGACGCAGATGCCGCACAGGATGCAGCGGCTCTCGTCGACCTCGTACTGCTGCAGGACACGCGGCTTCGGCATCAGGGCCCCGGTCGGGCAGGTCTCGGCGCAGCGGCCGCATGACACGCACGGCGTGTCATTGAGGCTCATGTCGAGCGGCGTCGTCACGAGGGTGTCGAAGCCGATGCGCATGAAGTCGTAGCAGGCCGCGCCGACGATCTCCGAACAGACCTGGGCACAGCGGCCGCAGTCGATGCAGCGCGACGGCTCGCGCAGGATGAAGGCGTGGCTGTCGTCGCGAACGTAGTCGTGGTTGACGCCGGTGAAGCGGTTCTCGGTGACGCTCCGGTAGCCGGCGCCCTCGTGGTGCTGCGGCTCGAGGGTCCGCAGGGTCGTGCCGTACTCGATCCCGAGGCGGCGCAGGTCGCAGTAGCCGATCGCCTCGCAGGTGCACTGCAGGCAGCGCGTCGACTCGGCGACGATCTCGGCGCGCGAGTACGGGATCTCGTATTCGACGTAGCTGTGCTTGCGCTCCTCCGCTTCGAGGGCCTTGAGCCGGTAGCGCGGCTCCTTGACCTCGGCCGTGAACGGCACGATCGACAGGAACTCCGGCTGCGGCTCGGCGAGCGTCTGGCGGGTCTTGATCGCGCCGAGGTCGCGACCCTTGAGGTAGGCATCGACGGCGTAGGCTGCGCGCCGGCCCTCGGCGATCGCCTGGACGACGGTCGAGGCGCCGATCCGGACGTCGCCGGTCGCGAAGACGCCCGGTCGCCCGGTCTCGAACGTCACCGCGTCGGCGGCCAGGCCGCGGTTCTTCGTCGCGCTCACGCCCTGGGAGCCCACCTCGAGCCAGTCGAGCTCGGGACCCTGGCCGATCGCCAGCAGGACGCGGTCGCAGGGCACAACGAACTCGGTGTCCGGCGCCGGCTCGGGCCGCCGCCGGCCCGATGCGTCGGGCTCGCCGAGGCGCATCCGGATGAACTCGACCCCGGTGACGGTGCCCTGCTCGTCGGTCAGGACGCGGGTCGGTCCGGCCTGGAAGATCGCGGTCACGCCCTCCTCGAGGGCCTCGTGGACCTCGTTCGCGGCCGGCATGTCCTTCATGTCGCGGCGGTACACGAGCGTGACCTCGCTGGCGCCCTGGCGAATCGAGGTCCTCGAGCAGTCCATCGAGGTGAAGCCGCCGCCGATGACCACGACCCGCTTGCCGGCGTGGTCGGGGTAGGGCAGGCCGAGCGTCGCGGTCCGCAGGTACTCGAGGCCGTCGAGGCACTCGGCCGCATCCTCGCCCGGGATGCCGAGCTTGTTCGTGTCGTAGCAGCCGATGGCGATGACGACCGCGTCGTAGCCCTGGAACTGGAGGTCGTCGAGGCTGAAGTCGCGGCCCAGCGCCTGGTTGCAGACGATGTTGCCGCCAAGGCGCGTCACGCTCTCGTACTCGGCCTCGAGAACCTCGACCTTCGGCAGGCGGTACTGGGGGATGCCGTAGCGCAGCATCCCGCCGGGTGCCGGGTCGCGCTCGAGGACGGTCACGTCGTGGCCGTTGATCAGGAGGTAGTAGGCGGCCGCCATGCCCGTCGGGCCGGAGCCGATGACGGCCACTCGGCGGCCGGTCTTGGGCTGGACCTCGAACGGCAGCGGCGGGTCGACGTCCTCATCGAGCATCGCCTTGATGACCATGTCGCCGGCGTAGCGGTGGCTGTCCCGGATCGCGATCGCCTCGTCGACCTCGTCGCGCCGGCAATGCTCCTCGCACGGCGCCGGGCAGACCCGCCCGAGGACCGACGGGAACGGGATGGTGCGCTTGAAGATCCGGGTCGACTCGCGGAAGTTGCCTTCGGCGTTCTGCTTCAGGAAGCCCGGGATGTCGATGTGGCTGGGGCACTTGAACTGGCAGGGCGGCAGGCAGTAGGCGTTGTGGTCGGAGAAGATCAGCTCGAGGTTCGTGCGGCGGAGGCGGCGGACCTCGTCGGTTTGGGTCTGGACCTTCATGCCGGCCTCGGCCGTCCGCGAGCAGCTGATCGGCGGGTGCTCCTCGCCCTCGACCTCGACGACGCACATCCGGCAGGCCCCGAAGCCGGGCAGCTTCGGCTCGTAGCACAGCGTCGGGATCTCGATCCCGTTGTCGCGGCAGACCTCGAGGATCGTCTGGCCCTCGAAGCCCTCGACGACGCGACCGTCGACCTCGATCCGGATCGGCGGGGTCGCGATCGGTCGCTGCGGCGCCTGGGTCGTGAGCAGCCGCTCGGCGTGCGAGTCCTCAACCGGCTCGGCGGTGCTGAGCACGGCCGGCACGTCCGGCCGGCTCTCCGACCGCCGCTCGAGATCGCGACGCGGCTCGATGTTCCGGTCGGGCACGCGCTCGCCAGATCGTCCGGGCAGCCGCTCGGGCGGGCGCTCGGCCGGCGGGGCGGCGTCGGGGCGCGTGATCAGGTCGGTCATGCCTGGGCCCTGGCCTGACGGCGGGTGGGCTTGCCACGGCCGGAGACGGCGGCCGCAGGCAGCGTGACCGGACGGCATACGCCGGCCGGGCACTCGCCGCGCTCGAGGTGCGCGTCGACCTCGGCGCGGAAGTATCGTAGCCCGCTCATGAGCGGCAGCGTCGCCAGCCGCTCGTGGTCGCACAGAGCCGAGCCCACGACGTCGGACGAGAGGTCGGCGAGGCGCTCGAGGTCGCCGGCCCGCGACGTCCCTGCCGTCAGGCGCTCGCCGATCTCGGCGATCCGGCGCAATCCGATCCGGCAGGGGATCGTCTTGCCACACGCCTCGTCGGCGCAGAACCGGGTGAGGACCCTGGCGAGGTCGACGATGCAGGCGCGGTCGTCGGCCACGATGACCGACCCGGAGCCGACGTGGGCCCCGGCCTCGCGCAGCGCCTCGAACGTGTACGGCGTGTCGAGCCGAGCGGGCGGCAGGATTCCGCCGGCCGGACCGCCGACGACGACGGCCTTGACCTTGCGGCCGCGCGCCGGCGCGCCGACCAGGGCGATGACGTCACGCAGCGGTGTGCCGAGCGGCACCTCCGCGACCCCGGCGCCACCGGGCCCGCGGACCTCGACGAGGATCGTGCCGGGCGCGCCGGCGTCGCCGATCGCCCGGAACGCGGGCGCGCCGCGGTGGAGGATGTACGGCACCGCGGCGAGGGTCTGGACGTTGTGGACCACCGTCGGCAGGTCGTGCAGGCCGCGGGTCGCCGGGTGCGGCGGGCGCTGCTCGGGCTGGCCCCGCTTGCTCTCCAGGGCCTTGAGCAGCACCGTCTCCTCGCCGAGCAGGTAGGCGCCCTGGACCGGCCGGACAGCGACCTCGATCCGGCGTCCGCTCTCGAGCGCGTCGTCGCCGATGAAGCCCGCTTCCAGCGAGGCGACGATCGCCGCCTCGAGCCGCCGGATCGCCTCGGTCGCCGTGGCCCGGACGGCGATGTGGACCTCCTCGGCGCCGATCGCGAAGGCCGCGATCGCGGCCCCCTCGATGACCGCATACGGGTCGGTCTCGAGCAGCGCGCGGTCGGTCGTCGCGCCGGGGTCCGCGCCGTAGCCGTTGGCGACGACGTAGCGGGCCTTCGCGGGCGTCCGGGCCGCGGCCCGCCACTTCTCGGCCGCGAGGTGCCCGCCGCCGCCGCGGCCGCGCAGGTTGGCCTCCTCGACCAGGCCGATCGTGGCCGCTGGTCCCAGCTCGCGCACGGCCCGCGTGAGGCCGCCGAAGGCGCCGGCCCGGACGGCCGCCGCGAGATCGGTCGGATCGCGGTCGTCGCGCCGGGCGAGCAGGACGGCCGGCCACGCCGAGGGAGTTCGCAGGAGGGTCGTCACGCGTCGCTCCTGCGCCTGCGAGCGCGGGTGGCGGCGGGAGCCGGCGCGTCACCGCCGCCCGAGGCGTGCGCACCTGGGGCGGTGCCCGCGAGCGATGCGTCGAGTGCGGAGAGATAGCCCGCCTCGGTCGGGCGCCGGGCGGCCATCGACGCCGCCTGGTCCTCGGCCGCCGGAGATTCGAACCGCAGGTGGCGGTAGTACGAGGCCGTGCCGTAGAGCATCGCGTACCACGCTCCGGTGGTCTCGCTGATCCGCTTCAGCGCGGCGACCGGCAGGTGGCCGTACGCGGCCTGGACCTCCTCGAGGATCGCCAGCATGTGGGCCGGGTCGTGATCGTGGTTCGACAGGATCTCGTCGACGGTGGCCAGGTCGGCCGAGGCGAAATGCTCGAACGCCGGATCGGGCACGACGCGACCGGCACGCCGGACCGCCGACTCCTCGCGCCGCTCGCCGTAGGTCTCCGGCGGGCCCCAGTGGACGTGGAACCGGCCCTTCGTGTCGAGACCGCCCATGTCGATGCACTCGATCGGGCAGGCCTGGGCGCACTGGAAGCAGGTCTCGCACTTGAGCAGCCCGTTCTCGTCCCACAGCAGCTGGAGGCGGCCGCGGAAGCGGACGGCCGTGTCGGCTCGCTGCTCCGGGTACTTGATCGTGGCCTTCGGAGCGAAGAACCGCTTCAGCGTGAGGGTCATGCCCTTGGCGATCCCGAAGCCCGGGATCAGCTGCGACAGGAAGCTCATGGGGCCAGCGCCCCGTCGAGGACGATGACCGCCAGCGCGGTCACGAACAGGTTGAGCAAGGCGACCGGCAGCAGCCACTTCCAGGCGAAGCCCATCAGCTGGTCGATCCGGACGCGGGGCAGCGTGCCGCGCATCCAGACGAACAGGAACACCAGCGCGAACGTCTTGCCGACGAACCAGAACAGGCCGGCGACCCAGTCGAAGCTGACGTAGGCCCAGGTGAACGCCAGGCCGGCCACGAAGACGTTGAACAGCGCGAAGCCGATGATCAGCGCGACCCACCAGCGGGTCTTGCTGCGCAGCAGGTAGACCGGCGCCGCGAACAGCAGCGTCCCGATGACCGGCGCCAGCGCGACGATCAACAGCAGGCCGATGCCGAGCTGGCCGGGATCGATCAGGAGCTCGACGTGCGGGACCGGGAAGGGCGCGGTCCAGCCGCCCAGGAAGAGCACGACCGTGATCGCCGAGATGATGAAGACGTTGACGTACTCGGCGAAGAAGAAGAACGCGAAGCGCATGCCGGAGTACTCGGTCGCGAAGCCAGCCACGATCTCCTGGTCCGCCTCGGTCATGTCGAACGGCGTCCGGTTGGCCTCGGCCGTGGCGGCCAGGAAGAAGATCAGGAAGCCGAGCGGCTGGCGGAAGGCGTACCAGTCAACGAACCAGCCGCTGACGCCCTGCTGCATGACGATCGTGTTGAGGCTCATCGTCCCGGCCAGGATCACCAGCCCGACGACCGACAGGGTCAGCGGGATCTCGTAGCTGACGATCTGGGCAGCCGACCGCAGGCCGCCGAGGAGCGAGTACTTGTTGTTGCTCGCCCAGCCGCCCATCAGCAGCCCGACGACGGTCATCCCGCCGACCGCGAAGAAGTACAGCAGGGCGAGGTTGAAGTCCTGCCCGTACAGCCCGGGCGCGAACGGCAGGACCAAGGCCGCGAGCGCGGCCGTCGAGAAGACCACGACCGGCGCCCAGGTGAACACGATCGGATCGGCGCGGGTCGGGATGAAGTCCTCTTTGAGCAGGAACTTCAGGCCGTGGACGACCGAGAACAGCGAGCCCCACGGGCCAACCCTGTCGGGGCCGATCCGGAGGTTCATCAGGGCGATGATCTTCATCTCCATGTAGATCACGATGAACGCGATCGGGATGAAGATCACCAGCAGGATCGCCGAGGCCAGCACGAAGCGGACGATCTCGAGGTTGTCGAGGATCAGCTGCCACAGGAACGGGCCGAACAGCACGATCCCGACCACCAGCCCGACGCTGACGACCAGCAGGGCCGGGATGAGGATCACCAGCGCCTTGCCCGGCAGCGTCAGCCGGTCCCAGGTCCGGGCCAGCGCGGTCACTTATCGACGCCTCCCATGATCGGGTCGAGGGAGGCCATGATCGCCATCGTGTCGGCCAGCAGGTTGCCGGGCAGCAGGGACCCCATCGCGCTCAGGTGGATGAAGCTCGGGTCGTGGATCTTCAGCCGGAACGGCTGGTCGGTCCCGTCGCTGATCGCGTAGGTGCCGTACAGGCCCCGCGGCGCCTCGACCGCCGCCCAGGCGCGGCCCGGTCGCGGCCGCAGCAGCCGCGGCAGCTTGGCCATGATCGGGCCGTCCGGCATTCGATCGAGGCACTGATCGATGATCCGCAGGCTCTGCTTGATCTCCTCGGCGCGGAGGAGGTAGCGAGCCAGGGAGTCACCCTCGGTCCGGGTCGGGACGTCGAACTCCAGCTCGGGGTAGACCGAATACGGATGGGCCCGTCGCACGTCGAACGTCGCGCCCGTCGCCCGGAGGTTCGGGCCGGTCATGCACAGCCGCAGGGCCGTCTCGCGGTCCATGGCGCCCATCCCGCTCGCGCGCCGGACGAGGATCTCGTTCTCGTTCAGCAGCCCGATGTTGGCCTCGATCTGGGTCCCGGCGCGGCTCATCCAGTCGCCGAGGCGGCTCATGAACTCGTGGTTGAGGTCGCCGTTGACGCCGCCGATCCGGAAGTAGTTGAACAGCATCCGCTGACCCGTCAGGGCGGCCAGCATCTCGACGATCTCGTCACGCTCGATGAACGAGTAGAGGATCGGCGTGAGGCCGCCGAGATCGAGCGCGAACCAGCCCATGAACAGGGCGTGGCTGGCGATCCGGTTCAGCTCGCCGGACAGGACCCGGATGTATTCGGCGCGCCGGGGGACCTCGACGTCGAGGAGCTTCTCGTAGGCCAGCACCGGCGCCCACTCGCAGAACAGCGAGCTGACGTACTCGAGCGGGTCGACCTGGCTGATCGTCTGGTGGTAGTCGGCGTTCTCGCACAGCTTCTCGACGCCGCGGTGGAGGTAGCCGAGCACCGGGTCGATGTCGACGACGCGCTCACCCTCGAGCTTGAGGACGACGCGCAGCACGCCGTGCGTCGAGGGGTGCTGCGGCCCGACGTTGAGCAGCAGCTCGCCGTCGCCGAGGGTGTAGAACTCGGCTTCGCGCTCGGTCCGCGGCGGGTACGGCGGGATCGGCTCGAAGGCCTCGTAGTCGTCCTCGACGAGGATTCGCGGGTCGTCGGCCGAGGGGTGGGTGCCCTCCGGCCAGCGGCGCGGCTCGGTCTCGGTCGTCACGATCTGATCTCCCGCACGCCCGACGGCGCGCCGACGGGTCCGTGGGTGCGCTCGACGTGACGAACGCCGGCGCCGGGCGAGCGGGCCGCGTCGTCCGGCAGGTAGAAGTCCTTGCGCAGCGGGAAGCTCGTGTAGTCGGGCGGCATGTAGATCCGCCGCAGGTCGCGGTTGCCCTCGAACACGATCCCGAACATGTCGTACGTCTCGCGCTCCATCCACTCGGCGCCGGGCCACAGGAAGGTGACCGAGGGGACCCGCGGGTCGTCGCGCG
>DATHRO010000165.1:0-7990 GCA_035465135.1 Candidatus Deferrimicrobiaceae bacterium | reverse complement strand
CGGGCGTCTGCGCTCTCGCTGGCCTCGACGGGCCCGACGACGAAGTCGACCTGGACGCTGTAGCCGACGATCCGGGCCAGCGTCTGTGAGATCAGGGAGCGGTAGCGGCTCTCCATCCAGTCCTTGGCGAAGCCGTTCGGGACGGAGATCCGGAAGCGCGTGTCGTCGACCTCGACGAGCGCCGTGTCCCGAAGCCAGGTCTCGAAGTTTGCTGGCGACAGCGACACCTGCAGCTCACCCAGTGCGGCTCGCCAGACCTGCTTCGCATCCATCGGTCGATCTGGGATCTCCGTTGCCGGGGTGGGGCCGGGTGGGCTGGGCGCGGGGCCGGAAAAAGAGCACGGACCGACCGCCTCGGCCGGGCTCGGGACGGACGAGAGGAGCCGTCGCCAGGGTCGTCGGGTGGCGAAAGGTAGCACCGCCGGCAGGGCATCGCAAGGTGATTCCGCGATACTCCATGGGAGTATCATGATCGCGGCGCCTCGCCGGGCCGCGTCAGGCCGCGCTGACCCCGTTCAGGCGTTTGACGCGGCGGCGCGCCCGGACCTATGATCCGGCGGACGATGGACGCGCCACGCCCCTGATTCGGGCGCCCGGCGCGTTTGCGTGCCTTCTGGGGGTCGATGACGGACGGAGCCCCCGAGGCAGAATGAAGAGGATCCCGGTCAAGCCCGATGACGAAGCGAACCTACCAGCCCAAGAAGCGCCATCGCGCCAGGGAGCACGGCTTCCGCGCCCGCATGAGAACGGCGGGCGGACGACGCGTCCTGGCCGCGCGGCGGGCCCGCGGTCGCAAGCGCCTGACGGCCTGACGACCGGACGCGGCTCTCGGCCGCGGCTGGTGATGCTCGCCCGTCCGCGAGACTTCGAGGCGCTCCAGGAGCGCGGAGCCATTCGCTCCAACGCCCTGCTCGCCGCGAAGATCCTGCGAACCGAGCACGGGATCACGCGGTTCGGCGTGGCGACCGGACGGATACTGGGATCGGCCGTGGTTCGAAACCGCGTCCGAAGACGACTCAGGGAGGCGATCCGGTCGATGATGCCGTCGCTGCGACCGGGATGGGATGTGTTGCTGATCGCTCGCCCGGCGATCGTCGGAGCGGACCATCAGGCGGTGGTACAGGCGCTGCGGCGTCTCCTGACCACGGGAGGCGTCCTCGACGAGGAGGGCCGGTGAGACAGGTGGCGGAAGGGACCGACGGACAGGTCGGGATCCCGGGGCGCGTCGGGGTCGCGATGATCCGCGCCTACCGCTTCGTCTTCGCGTGGCTGCCGTCGGCCTGCCGCTACCAGCCGACCTGCTCGGTGTACACGGAGCAGGCGATCGAGCGCTACGGCCTCGTCAGGGGCTCGTGGATGGGCGCCAGGCGAATCGCCCGCTGCCATCCGGGGCAACCCGGCGGCTTCGACCCCGTCCGTTGAGCGCGCGGCGACGTCTGCTTCGGCTCGGGCTGCTGCTCGGGCTGCTGGCCGCCGTGTTGGTTGTCCTCGCCGCGTGCAACCCGATCCAGGTCAGCCCGTCGCCAGGCGTGTCGGCCAGCCCGATCGCCGGCGCGAGTCCCACGCCGGCCGCGACTGAGACGGCGACCCCCGAGCCGACGCCGTTCATCCTCCGTCCGGCCGAGTTGAAGGCCGACCCGATCAGTGTCCTGGCCTGGCTGTTCACGCCCATCTATCAGGCGTTCCTGCTGCTCCTCGTCGCGATCGACCTGGTCGTCCCGGACATCGGCATCGCGATCATCCTGACGACGATCGTCGTCAGGACTGTGATGGTGCCGCTGATGCGCCGCCAGATGGTCTCGATGCGCCAGATGCAGGCCATCGGCCCTGAGATCAAGGAGATCCAGCGCCGCTTCAAGAACGACCGCCTCAAGGCCCAGCAGGCCCAGGCGGCGCTGATGAAAGAGCGCGGCATCAGCCAGGCCGGCTGCCTCGTCGCGATGCTGCCGCTGTTCCTGATCCTGCCGATGTACCAGGTCGTGCGCGAGGGCCTGACGGCCGCGGATATCACGCCGATGGTCACGATCTTCGGCTTCAAGGTCCTGCCGATCGTCTGTGACCCGGCGTCGCTCCAGCCGTGCCTCGACCCGCACATCCCGTGGCTCGGCGGCATCAACGCGGCCCACTTCGAGGGCATGATCCCGCTGCCGTTCGAGCTGCCGATCCTCGGCGCCGGCATCTCGATGTTCGCGCTCGTCTACACCGTCATCCAGCTCGCGGCCTCGCGGATGGCGCTGCCGCCGCATACGCCGGGCGCCCAGCTCGACCAGAGCGCCCGCACGCAGCGGACGATGGCCATCTGGCTGCCGTTCATCACGATCCTGTACGGCAGCGTCATCCCCGTCGGGGTCTTCATCTACCTCATCGTGTCCACGATCTACCAGGTCATCCAGCAGTTCCTGACCACCGGCTGGGGCGGGATGTTCCCGCTCTTCGGCTGGAATCCCGGCTTCGCCGCGGACCACAAACCGCGCTTCCCGGTCGCCATGCCCACGGCGCCCGTTGCCACCTCGCGTCCGGCGGGAGCGCCGGCGCGGTCCAAGCCTGAACGACCGTCCCTCGACCGGAGCGCCTCGGCGGAATCGACCATCCGCCGGCGCGGTCGCCAGGGTCGGCGTGGGAGACGTCGATGAACAGCAGTGCCTACCGTGAGTTCACCGGTAAGAGCGTCGAGGAGGCGCTTCGCCTCGCGCGCGAGGAATTCGGGGTCGGCCTCGACGACCTCGACTTCGAGATCCTTACGCCCGGCAGTCGAGGGGTCCTGGGCATGGGGGCGGAGCCCGCCCGTGTCCTGGCTGCCCCGCGCTCGGAGCTCGGCGGTGCGGCCCCGAAGCGGGAGGCTGCCGCGGCCCGGCCGTTGCCAGCGCCGCCACGGGAGCGGGATCGCGACGACGAGCGGGGCAGGGGCCATGGCCGCGGCTTCGACCGCGACCGCGGCGGGCGCGGTGAGCGTGGCGTCGACCGCGACCGCGGGGGTCGGGGTCACGACCGCGACCGCGGCGAGCGAAGCGGCCGTCGATCCCCAGCCTCCCCGGGCGACGCCGAACCGCGCCCGGTCGGGACGGACGAGGCCGAATCCCGTCAACGAGGCCGTGACGAGGGCGGACGCGACGATCGGCCACGGCGCGACGATCGGCCACGGCGCGACGATCGACCGCGGCGCGACGATCGACCACGACCCGTCGCCGACCGTCGTCGCGAGACCGCCCTGACCGAGCGTGAGGAGGCCGAGGTCACGGCCGCTCGCGGTTCGGTGGCGGCGGAGCGAGCCGAGCTGGAAGCGGCCGAGGCATCGCCCGAGGCGCTCGCGGCCGGCAAGGTCATCCTCGAGAAGCTGCTCGACCAGATGGGCTTCGACGTCCAGGTCGAGGTCGAGACCGGCGAAACGAGTCGCCTGAACGTCGTGGGTGAGGGTCAGGAGCGCGATGAGCTCGGGGCGCTCATCGGCCGCAAGGGCGAGCGCCTGTCGGCGCTCCAGCATCTCGTGAACCTGATGCTGTCCCGCGAGATGGGCGCCTGGACCCGTGTCCTGGTCGACGTCGAGGACTATCGCGGTCGCCGCGAGCGTCAGCTGCGCGAGATCGCCAAGCGCGCCGCGGACCGGGTTGTTGAGACCGGCAAGATGCTCCAGCTCGAGCCGATGCCGGCTCTCGAGCGGCGCTGGATCCACCTCGCCCTGCGTGAGCACGACGACGTCGCGACGCAGTCGATCGGCGAGGAGCCGAACCGGCGGGTCGTGGTCTTGCCGCGGGGCTGAAGCCGCCGCGCCCGCCGCCTGGGTGACATCCGCCGGAGCCGCTACTCCACGATGTCCATCCGGCCGAAGCGCCGGAACGCCAACGCGCCGAAGAGCAACGCCCAGGCAGCGAGGGCGACGATCGGGAAGGCCGCCGGACCGAGATCCCGCCCAAGGACCTCGCCCGGGAAGTGGCCGAGGCCGCTCGCCGCCTTCGTCGCCACGTCGCTGAGCGTGACGAAGCCGCGGAGTGGGAAGCCGTTCAGGAGCCAAGTCGCGCCGCTGCCCTCCTGGAGCGGCTCCAGGCGGACCAGCACGCTGAGGATCGCGGCCTCGATCACGAAGTAGATGAGCGCCCCGACGAGCGCGAGGCTCCCCGAGCGGGCGAGGACGGTCGCGAACGCGCTGAAGCCGATTACCGTTGCCGCCGCGACCACGTTCCCGAGGAGGAGCGCTCCGATTCCCGTCCAGTCCACCGCCGGCAGCTGCGCGGGCGGCCGGGCGCTGCCCGAGCTGAGCACCACCGGAAGGGCGGCACCCAGCACGAGGACAAGCCCGAACAGCACGAGCCCGACGGCCCCGACCGCGACGATGCGAACGGCCAGCACCCGGCGCCGGTTGCCGAAGGCGATGAGGCTCGTCCGGATGGTCCCCCAGCCGAACTCGTCGCCCACCGCGGACGCCGTCAGCAGGATCAGCGCGAGCAGCACGAACAGGGAGCTACCCAGGACCGTGACGAGGCTCCTCGGGAAGGCATAGGCCGCCCGCGCGATTGCGGCTTCCTCGGCCCGGAACTCGTGCTCCTGCCGCTTCGCACTGACCTGCAGTGCGAGGATCGCCTCGGCTTCGTCGGGCGGCAGCCCCACGCCGTAGCCCTGGGAGATCAGCTCCGCCCGAACCGCTGCCTCGTCGAATGGCGGCGGCTCGCCGATCGACAGGTACCCCGCGGCGAACTGGACGGCGATGAGGAGCGGCACCGCGAGGACGATGGCCTGGATCGACCGCCGCTTTCGGAGCCTGATCCACTCGGCGCGAAGAAGGCCGCTCATGTCACGGCTCCGGTCGAGGCACCCGCCGCAGGGTCGTCGTGTGTCAGCTCGATGAACACGTGCTCGAGTGACTGGCGTCGAATCCCGAGCTCCGCCGGGTACAACCCCGCGGCGGCGAGTCGCTTCGAGAGCTCGGGCCCGGAGCCATCAGGCGCGTCGACGAGCAGGCGCGTCGGCGGGTCCCCGTCGAGCGTCGCCTCGCCCAGGCCCGAGGCGACGGGCAGCGCCCGCGCGGCCTCGTCGGCCGATTCGAAGCGGGCGAACAACCGCTCGCCCTGCCGCAGCATGGCCTGCGTCTCACCCTCGGCGATGATCCGTCCGGCCCGCAGAATCGCCACGCGCTGGCAGAGCTGCTCCACCTCGGTCAGGACGTGACTGGACAGGAAGATCGTCAACCCGTCGTGGGCCAGTCCGGCGATCAGCTCACGGACGTCGACGACGCCGTTCGGGTCCAGGCCGTTCGTCGGCTCGTCCAGGATCACCAGTTCCGGCTGACGAAGCAGCGCCGCCGCGATGCCCAGTCGCTGGCGCATGCCGGTCGAGAAGCGGCCCGCGCTGCGTTTCGCCGCCGCCGTCATCCCGACGCGGTCCAGCACCTCGGGAATGGCGCTCGCCAGTCGCGTCTCTGACAGGCCGCCCATGAGGCCGAAGACGCGCAGGTTATCGACCGCGCTCAGGTATGGATAGAACGCCGGTCGCTCGACGAGGGCGCCGACCCGCACGAGCGCCCGTGAGCCCGGCCGCGCTGGCTCGCCGAGGACCTCGACCGTTCCGCGACTCGGCCGCATGAGCGCGAGCAGGATGCGGATCGTGGTCGTCTTGCCGGCCCCGTTCGGCCCGAGGAACCCATACACGCCACCCCGCGGAACACGCAGGTCGATGCCGGCGACGGCGTCGACGTCGCGGAAGCGCTTGACGAGCCCGGTCGTCGCGATGACGGGCGCGCTGTCCGTCGTCGCCCCCGCGGTCATCGAGCGACCGCGCGCGAGCCGCCGGGGCCGAGCGGCCGGATTGCCCGCATCAGGCGGCGCGGAATCCGGCGACCGAGAGGCGCGCGCCGGCTTCGTAGAAGGCCAGGGTCCGGCGCAGGGGCTCGTCGCGGCGACCGTCGCCGGCGGCCACCCGCCACACGACACGCAGCAGCTCCTCGGCGCGTTCGAGGAGCTCGCCCTCCGTGCGCGGGACCGGGATGTCCGCGTAGGTTCGGTGCGCTCGTGGCCAGGCGATGGCCTCCGGCGGCAGGCGCGGGATGAGCGAGAGTGCGACACGGGCGTGGCCGGCGGCGAGCAGCGTCCGCCCGTCGACCGGTCGGAGCACCCCGCGTTTGCGGTCTGCGGCAGCGTCGGCAGCGCGCGCGGCGACCGAGCCCGGGGCCGGCGGGACGACGATCCCGGCCCGCCGGACGAGGACGCGGAGCTCCTCCACGGAGAACTGCCGCGCACGGGCGAGGGCAACGAGCCCATCGAGCACGGCATCGACGTGCTGCAGGGTCTCGCTGCCGAGGACGTCCCGGATGGCCCGCTCGTCGTCGGCCTCCTCGTGCACGACGGCAACCAGCGCGGCGCGCGCCCGGCCGCAGACGTCCTGGAGACGGTCGAAGGCGGCGAACCCGGTGCGATCGTGAGGCTCGGCGTGGCGAGGGCCGTCGACCATGGCGCGCAGGATACAAACCTCAGGCGCGCGCGCAACTCGCGTGGCGGTCACCCTAGACTCTGGACGTGAAGAAGATCGGGTTCCTGTCGTTCGGCCACTGGTCAGACTCGCCGTACTCGCAGGTGCGCTCCGCGTCCGACGCGCTCGTGCAGTCGATCGAGCTGGCCGAGGCGGTCGAGGATCTCGGTGCCGACGGCGCCTACTACCGCGTCCACCACTTCGCCCAGCAGCTCGCCTCGCCGTTCCCGCTGCTCGCGGCGGTCGGCGCCCGGACGAAGCGCATCGAGATCGGGACGGCCGTCGTCGACATGCGCTACGAGAACCCGCTGTACATGGCCGAGGACGCCGGCGCGGCGGACCTCATCGCCGGCGGTCGCCTGCAGCTTGGGATCAGTCGAGGCTCACCGGAGCAGGTGATCGACGGCTTCCGTCACTTCGGCTACGCGCCGGCGGAGGGCCAGACCGACGCCGACATGGCCCGCCAGCACACCGAGCTGTTCCTGCAGATCATCACGGGCGCCGGGTTCGCCGAGCCGAATCCGACGCCGATGTTCCCGAACCCGCCGGGGCTGTTGCGCCCCGAGCCCCACTCGCCCGGCCTGCGCGACAGGATCTGGTGGGGGGCCGGCTCACGTCCGACCGCCGAGTGGGCTGCCAAGCAGGGCCTCAACATGATGTCGTCGACGCTGATGACCGAGGACGCCGGCGTTCCCTTCCACGAGTTACAGGCGGAGCAGATCCGGCTGTTCCGCGAGGCGTGGGCCGCTGCGGGGCACGAGCGCCAGCCGAGGGTCTCGGTCAGCCGCAGCATCTTCGCGCTGGTCGACGATCGGGACCGCGCCTACTTCGGGCGCGGCAACCAGGACACCGACAAGGTCGGTTACATCGACCCCCAGACGAAGGCCATCTTCGGGCGGTCCTACGCGGCAGAGCCGGACGTCCTCGTCAGGCAGCTCGCCGAGGACACCGCCATCCAGGCCGCCGATACCCTGCTGCTGACGGTCCCGAACCAGCTCGGCGTCGACTACAACGCCCACGCCATCGAGAGCATCCTGAAGTACGTCGCGCCGGAGCTCGGCTGGCGCTGAGGGAGCCCGGCCCGAGGCGGCCGCGCAGGAGTTGGTGGAGATGGGGGAGAGTCGAACTCCCCGTCCAGAACCCTTCGCCAGCGTCCACTACGAGCGTGTCCGATCGTTTTCGTCAACCTCCGGGCCGGGGATCGGCACCCTGCCCCGAGGTCCAGTCGCGTGTCCCTAGATCGGGCTTGGTCCCGGACCACGCGACGCTCGTCCGGTCTGCAGCCCCGCTGAATGACGCTTCCACGGCCCGCGGGACGGAGGCCGCTTCCACGCTCACCTTACGGCCTTAGGCCGCGAGGGCGAGAGTCGACTGCTTGTTGGCAGGTACTTCGGTTTGCCGCCTGTTTAGCGAGGCCTGACGGCACCTCGGCTCGCGTCCGCTGACAGCCAGACCCTGTCGAGACCACGCATCCCCACCGGTCGAACGGCTGTTCGCGTTCGAGCTCACAGTCTACCTCATGCCACCGAAGGTC
>DATHRO010000164.1:0-6798 GCA_035465135.1 Candidatus Deferrimicrobiaceae bacterium | reverse complement strand
CGCCGCGCTCCGCCATGGCGTTGCGAGCCGGGTTCTGCGGGGCCACGCCGTCCACGTCTCGCCACCGTTCGTGATCAGCGAGTCGCAGATCGATCGGCTCGTTGACGGCATCGGCAACGCCCTCGACGACGTCGCCGCCGCAGGAGCCGCCGCCTGATCGTGGACGACGTCGTGATCCGGCTCGTCGTCAACGGACACGCTCGCGAGCTGTCCGTCGAACCGCGGCGCCTGCTCGTCGAGGCGATCCGCGACGACCTCGGCCTGACCGGCACGAAGGTCGGCTGCGACACGAGCCAGTGCGGCGCGTGCACGGTGCTGTTCGACGGCGCGGCGGTCAAATCGTGCACCGTTCTGGCCGTCCAGGCGGATGGCGGCGAGGTTCGGACGGTCGAGTCGCTCGCGCTTGACCGCGAGACCCTGCACCCGCTGCAGGAGGCCTTCGTCGAGCACCATGGCCTTCAGTGCGGCTACTGCACCCCGGGCATGCTCATGGCCGCGCTGGACCTCATCGCCCGCGACCCGGACCCGTCCGACGACGCCATCCGCGCCGCCATCGACGGCAACCTCTGCCGCTGCACCGGCTACCAGCCGATCATCGAGTCGATCCGTGCCGGCGCCGCGGCGATACGGGAGGCGGCGCGGTGATCCCTGCTCCGTTCGCGTACGAGCGCGCGTCGAGCGTCGAGGAGGCGCTCGAGCTGCTTCGCGCGGGCGACCCGGAGACGAGGGTCATCGCCGGCGGCCAGTCGCTGCTGCCGCTGATGAAACTCCGCCTGGCGCGGCCGGAGCGGCTGATCGACATCGGCCGGCTCGAAGAGCTTCGCGGCGTCCGCCGCCTGGCCGACGGCCGCCTTGCGATCGCTGCGCTGACGACATACGCGGAGCTGCTCGCCGCGCCCGCGGCCATGGCCTATGCGCTGGTCGCCGACGCGCTGCCGACGATCGGCGATGTCCAGGTCCGCAACCGCGGCACGATCGGCGGCGCCGTCGCTCACGCCGATCCGGCGTCCGATCTGTCGGCGGTGCTCCTCGCGCTCGACACAGAGCTGGTCGTCCGCTCGGCCGAGCGCGGCGAACGGGTCATCGCAATGGGCGACGCCTTGCTCGGTCCGTTCACGACGTCGCTCGAGCCGGCCGAGCTGCTCGTCGAGGTCCGCCTGCCGGGCGCTTCGGGCGCCTACGGCTCCGCGTACCGCAAGCTGGCGCAGCCGGCGTCGGGTTTTGCGATCGCGGGTGTCGCGGCAGTGGTCGGCCGTACCGGCGCAGCAGCGGACGGCTCCTTCGACGACGTCCGGGTGGCGGTGACCGGGGTGGGGGAGCGGCCCTACCGGGCGACGGCTGTCGAGGCCGCACTGGTCGGGACGGCGTGCGACCCGGAAGCCGTGGCGGCCGCGGTCGCCCACGTGACCGACGGGATCGACGTCGCTGGCGACATCCACGCCGATCACGAGTACCGGGCCGCGATGGCGGCGGTCATGGCCCGTCGGGCGATCGAAGCGGCCCGGGAGCGGCTGCGCTGAGGTCCTGCCAGGAAACGCCAGCGATCAGGGAGTGGCAGCCCTAGCGATGACGCCGCGGGCCGCACGTAGCTGCCGCGCTGCGATACTGCTGGCCCTTCTTGTGAGCACGACTGCCGCGTGCAGCGTCACCCTGTGAACGTTTCCACCCGGAGGAGCGTGTCCGGCAGCCCGCGTCAGCGGGGTGCTCGCGCCGGATGCGGCCTCGGGGCTGGGGTTGCGGGACGCCTCGGTTTAGTGCACGCGACCGCCTGGCCACCCGGCTACACGGCGAGGCAGGAGATCACGGGGACGGTCCTCGTTGATCCTCGGGGCGGGACGGTTGCGCGAGAGGGCGACACGATCGAGGGCGCCGGAGCGTGGAGCCCCGACAACGTGGTCATCTGTGACCCGGTGCGCATCACGGATCTACAAGGCGCACTGATGAGGTGACCGCCATGCGACGGGGCGCGGGTGGATCAGATACGAACGAGGCTCGTGGTATCCAGCGGGTGTCCACGTCGGCGACGGAGCCCGCGCTCGGCCGGTGTGCCGACGACGAGGGAAGTTCGTAGGTGATCGCCGATCGGGGCGAGTCGCTGGACTGCACGAGCGACCTTCGTAGGTGACCTCCGAATCGCGCCACTGGCCCAATACCACGAGCGCCCTTCGTACGTGATGGCCGAGGTCGCGCGCGCCGCCTTGACTGGAGGGCCGCGTACACTCCCGGCGTGAGCGGCCAGATGAACCTCGACTCCACCGACTCGATCGTCGCGGCATTCCGCGAGCGCGGCTACATCGCTGATCGTTCGCTCGCGACGGCCGTCTTCCTGGGCCTGCGGCTCGGCCGGCCGCTGCTGCTCGAGGGCGAGGCCGGCGTCGGCAAGACCGAGCTCGCCAAGGTCCTCGCAGCAAGCCTGGGCGCGCCGCTCATCCGGCTGCAGTGCTACGAGGGCCTCGACGTCAACACCGCGGTCTACGAGTGGAACTACCCGCGCCAGATGCTCGAGATCCGGCTGCTCGAGGCCCGCGGCGCGATCGCCGAGGCGACGGCCCACGACATCTTCGGGCCGGAGTTCCTGATCAAGCGTCCGCTCCTCCAGGCGCTCGAGTCGCAGGACGGGACACCGCCGGTCCTGCTGATCGACGAGATCGACCGGGCCGACGAGGAGTTTGAGGCATACCTGCTCGAGATCCTGTCCGACTTCCAGGTGACGGTTCCCGAGATCGGGACGATTCGGGCCGCGCGCCCGCCGCGGGTGATTCTGACGAGCAACCGGACCCGCGAGGTCCACGACGCGCTCAAGCGCCGCTGCCTTTACCACTGGATCGACTTCCCGACCGCGGCCAAGGAGCTCGAGATCGTCCTGACGCGCGTCCCCGGCGCGCCGGCGAATCTCGCACGACAGGTGGTCGACTTCGTCCACCGGCTTCGGCGAGCCGAGCTTACGAAGGTGCCTGGCATCGCCGAGACCCTCGACTGGGCCGCGGCGCTGATGGCCCTCGGCGCCGCCGAGCTGACGCCGGAGCTCGTCGACGAGACGCTGGGGGTCGTCCTCAAGTACGAGGAGGACGTCCGCCAGGTCCGGGGTCAGACGGCGCGGTCGTACCTCGCCGAGACGGCGGCGGCCGCCGGCGGGTCCTGACCGGAGGGCGGCCATGCATGGCGCGACCCCGAGACCGAATCGATGTTGACGCCTCCACAGGCGGTTGACGGCCGGCGGCTGCTGGAGCATGCCGTGGGGTTCGGGCGGGCGCTGCGGCGGGCGGGGCTGACGGTCGATCTGGGGGCCGAGATCGACTTCGCGCGGGCCCTCGGGATCGTCAACCTGGCCGACCGGGGCGACGTCAAAGCCGCCGGTGCCACGGTCTTCGTCCGGCGCCGGGATGACCGGGAGATCTACGACGCGGTCTTCGAGCGCTACTGGCGATCGCGCTACCAGCTGCCGCCCGACTGGGTGCCGACGACCCTCGAGCGGCCCGAGGGCGAGGAGCCCGAGGAAGCCGACGCGGAGGCGACCATCCCCGGCGACGAGCGGGTTGTCGGGCTGGACGACGCGCTGGCATCGCTGACCCCGGTCGACGAGGGCGAATCGAACGAGGACGCCGAGCAAGATCTCGTTATCTCGCCCGACGCCTACAGTCGCTCTGAGGTCCTTCGCCACCGTGAGTTCGACCGGATGACGCCGGCCGAGCTGCGCGACGCGGAGCGGCTGGTCGATCTGCTCGAACCCCGCCTCGAGCTGCGCCGGACGCGCCGCTACGAGCTCCACGGCCACGGTCGGCGGCTGGCGACGCGGGCGATGTTCCGGCGGAGCATCTCGAACGGCGGCGAGATCGTGTCGTGGGTCTGGCGCCGCCAGCGACGACGGCCCCGTCCGCTCGTCGTGCTGTGCGACATCAGCGGCTCGATGGAGCGCCACTCGCGCCTGCTGCTGCGCTTCGTTCAGGCTCTCGCCCAGTCGTCGGCCGTGCGGACCGAGTCGTTCGTCTTCGGGACGCGCCTGACGCGGGTCACGCGCCTGCTGCGGGACCGCGATCGCGACCGGGCGCTGGCGCGAGTGGCGGATTCGGTCAACGACTGGGCCGGCGGGACACGAATCGGCGAGTCGTTCCGCGAGTTCAATGTGACGTGGGCGCGCCGGGCGCTGCGCAGCTCCGGCATCGTGATCGTCGTGTCGGACGGCTGGGACCGCGGCGACCCGGCGCTGGTCGAGGCCGAGACAGCGCGCCTG
The DNA here is from genome assembly GCA_035465135.1 of Candidatus Deferrimicrobiaceae bacterium. GTDB lineage: Bacteria > Chloroflexota > Limnocylindria > Limnocylindrales > CSP1-4 > UBA5189. Next base: position 2,567 of record DATHRO010000164.1, on the reverse strand, counting down.
CGCCGCTCGTGCCACCGCCTCGTCTGGCTGAACCCCCTGGCCGGCACGCCCGGCTACCAGCCGCTGGCCGCCGGGATGCGGGCCGCCTTCCCGTACATCGACGACTTCCTGCCGGCCGGCTCCGTCGCCTCGTTGGAGCGCCTCGGCGAGATCCTCGCCGGCGTCCGGGCCAGTGACACGGACCGGGGCCGCGAGGCGGCCGCGCATGTCGCGCCGGATCTCGCCACGACGACGGTCGCGGGGCCACCGGCGCCACTGCCGGAGAAGGGGCTCGACGGATCCGCCGCGAGGCCTCTGACATGAAGGAGCTCTTGGCCACGCTCGACGCGTGGGGACCGAGCATCGAGGGGATCGGCCGGGCGGTCGTCGTCCGGACGTTCGGTTCCGCCCCGCGGCCCGAGGGCGCGGTCCTGCTGACGACGCCCGACGGCCGGATCGCCGGCTCGGTGAGCGGCGGCTGCGTCGAGGGCGCCGCGGCCGAGGAGATCGAGCGCGCCCGGGCGACCGGGCACGCCCGCGTGATTCGGTATGGGATCACCGACGAGCAGGCCTGGGACGTCGGGTTGGCCTGCGGCGGGACGATCGACGTGCTCGTCGAGCCGGCCCTACCCGGACCCGTCGTCGAGGCGGCCAGGCGCTCGCTCGGCGCCGGCGGTCGCGGCACGGCCGTGGTCACGCCACTGCCAGTTGGTTCGCCACCGCCCGAGTTCGGCGAGCATCACCCCGGTGAGGGCGCGCCACCCGAAGCCACGCTGTTGGTCGATGACGACGGGGCGCTCCACGGCTCGCTCGGCGACCCGGGGCTCGACGCCGAGCTGGTCGAGCAGGCGCTCGACGCGCTCCGTCGGGGTCAGTCGCGGACTGTCGAGCTGACCGGCCGGTCGCTGTTCCTCGAGGCCTTCCCGGTTCGGCCGCGGCTCGTCATCGTCGGGGCGGTCGAGGTCGCGCGGGCGCTCGTCCCGATCGCCCGGACCCTCGGCTACGAGACGGTCGTCGTCGACGGGCGCGCGGCGTTCGCCACGCCGGAGCGCTTCCCCGACGTCGACCGGCTGGTCGTCGGCTGGCCGGACGAGGTGGCCGACGAGATCGGCCTCGGGCCCAACGACGCGGTGGCCGTCCTGAGCCACGACGTCAAGTTCGACGAGCCGGCGATCGTCGAGGCGCTCCGCCGCGGCTGCCGCTACGTCGGCGCCGTGGGCTCCCGGAAGACCCAGGCCGAGCGTCGTGGGCGCCTGCGCGAGGCGGGCGTCTCCGACGACGACCTGGCCCGGGTGCACGGCCCGATCGGGCTGGACCTCGGCGGTCGGGCGCCGGCCGAGACCGCCCTCGCAATCATGGCCGAGATCGTCGCCGACCGGTACGCGGCGAGCGGCCGCCCACTGATCGAGAAGGTGACCGCCCATGTCTGACCGTGTCCATGCGCCCGCCGCCCAGCCCGCCGCCCAGCCCGCCGCCGTGGGCCTCGATGCCGCGACGCCCGACCTGCTCCGTCGCACGGCCGACTACGCGATCGGATATCGGGCGTCGGTCCCAACTCGCCCAGTCGGAGCTCGCCCGGGCCTGACCTCGGACGAGCTGCGTGCGGCCCTCGGTGGCCCGCTGCCCGAGGCGCCGCAGGATCCGCAGGCCGTGGTCGATGAGCTGATCGCGGCCGTTGAGCCGGGACTCGTCACGATCGATTCGCCGCGCTACTACGGGTTCGTCATGGGCGGTTCCGTCCCAGCCTCGCTGGCCGCGGACTGGCTGACGACCGCCTGGGACCAGAACGCCGGCCTGTATCTCGCGACGCCGGCCGCCGCGATCGTCGAGGAGGTCGCGGGCGAATGGCTCGTCGAGCTGCTCGGCTTGCCGAAGGGGACCGCTGTCGGGTTCACGACCGGGGCCACGACGGCTCACTTCACGGCCCTGGCGGCTGCCCGCCATGCGGTGCTGCGGAACGTCGGCTGGGACGTCGAAGAGCGCGGCCTGCAGGGCGCCCCGGAGATCCGGGTCGTTGTCGGGCAGGACGCCCACGTCTCGCTGTTCAACGCGCTTCGCATGATCGGCTTGGGGCGCGGTCGAGCGGCCCGCGTCGCGAGCGACGACGAGGGCCGGATGCTGCCGCGCGAGCTGCGGCGGGTCCTTGCTGGGCTGCCAGCCGGGCCGACGATCGTGTGCGCCCAGGCCGGCGAGGTGAACACCGGTGCGTTCGATCCCATCGGGGCCATCTCCGACGCCGTCGCCGAGCGCCCGGGGACGTGGCTCCACGTCGACGGCGCGTTCGGGCTGTGGGCGGCCGTCGAGCCCTCGCTGCGCCATCTCGTGGCCGGTATCGAGCGGGCCGACTCGTGGGCCACCGACGCGCACAAGTGGCTGAACGTGCCGTACGACTCGGGACTCGCGTTCGTCCGCGACGTCGCTGCGCTGCGAGCGGCGATGGGCGTCGCGGCGGCGTACCTGCCGCCGGCGCCGGGCTCCGAGCGGGACCCGTTCGACTATGCCCCCGAGATGAGCCGCCGGGCCCGGGGCTTCACGGTCTACGCTGCCCTGCGGTCGCTCGGCCGGGCCGGGATCGCCGAGATCGTCGA
>DATHRO010000163.1:0-15530 GCA_035465135.1 Candidatus Deferrimicrobiaceae bacterium | reverse complement strand
CACCCCCGCGGGGTCAACCACACCGACCATCGGGCCGCCGGGATCGCGGCCGTCGATGCCAGCTATCCGGCGGCCCGCAACCCGATGGCCTTCCCGTGGCTCGTCCGCGAGGGCCTCGCGCCGCACCGGGTGCACCGCCTGTACCTGTTCTGGTCGGAGAAGGATGATGCGCGCGTCGACGTGTCATCGACGATCGACCGGAAGTTCTCCGCGCTGCGCCAGCACGCCAGTCAGTTGTCCGACTTCGGCGATCTGGAGGCGCGGATCCGCGAGTGGATGGCCGACGAGGGGCGGAAGATCGGCGCCGCCTACGCGGACACGTTCCGGGTCATCGTCATCGACGAGGACGACGACGGCAACGAGACCGAGGCCGAGGAGGCGTCGAAGGCCTGATCCGCGGCGCGGGCGCCGGGCTCAGGCGGGGTTGGGTTCTTCGGCGCCGTCCGCCAGTAGCAGCGGCCGCACGGTCTCCCATGCCAGCCACAGCCCGGCCAGCGATTCGGCGTGCCAGCGCGTGAGCTCGCGAACGTCGTCGAGCTGCAGGTCGGGCGCGTCCCGGGCGACCAGGACGTCGCCGGCCGCCCGCGCCCCGCGGAGGAGCTCCGCGATCTCGCTCGAATTCGGCCAGATGCGGATCCGGATCGGATCAACGCCGATGTCGGCCAGCGCCTGGCTCAGCTCCCGGTAGCCCGGGGCCCGACCGTCGGCCCAGCCGTCGCGACCGTCGAAGCGGTAGCCCATCGAGGCCAGCGCGGCCGCGATCTCGCGGCACTGCTCGACGGTGAACGCGTCCCAGAGCGGGGTACCCATCGGGAAGTCGAGGACGCCTTCGTCGATTGCCGTCTCGGAGATCGCCTGTCCGAGGCCCGTCAGCAGGACCTCCCATTCGCGCCGCCGCCGGCCCTCCGCGCCGGCGAGCGCGTCGACCAGCTCGAGCATCGCCTGATGGTCGCCGCGCAGGATCCGCAGGATTGCGGGGCCGGTCGCGGGCGCAGCAGGCGAGTCGGTGGCGACGCCGATCGGGGCGAGGTCCGGCGCATCAGCAATGTGACTCGCGACGGCCGCGCCGTCCGGCAGGGCCAGCGCTCCCGAGGGCTGGGGATCTGGCGGCCCAGATCGAACGAGCGTTCGAATGTCGGCGCCGCCCGGGTCCCGCCCGGCGGTCGCCGCCGGCGCCACTCGCGGGCCGGGTCCGACGGGCACGCCGGGGCCGCCGACAGGCTCGTCGCTCGGTGGTCGTTCGAGGATCCGACGGTCTCCCGGACCGCCCGGCGCCGGCTCCGCCGGACGCGTCACGAACGCATCGATCGCGAGCGTGGGTGAACGGCGGGGAACGGCATCACGGGTCACCGTGACGCGCACCTCGCGTCGCGGGAGACCGTTGCCGAGGACCGTGACAAGCGCCGCGCCACCGGCGGCGCCGAGCATCACGCCGAGCGCCAGGAAGGTCAACTCGCTCTCGGTCACGCGGGGTCGATGTCCTCGAGTCCAGCGCCCTCGCGGGGGCGCCGTCGCCGCCGTGAGCGTAGCTGCGACCCCGGAGGCCGTCAACCCCGTTCGGCGGGCCTTTGCAGGCAGACGCGAACGGGTGGTAGATTGCGTGCTGCCGGTTCGCCGTTCCCCAATGCCGGTCCCCTTTTCTTGAACGGCCGTCAGCAGCGACGCACAGAGGTCCGCCGCGCCTTGACCCTCGACGCTCGCCCGGAGTTCCTAGTCCAGCCCGTCGACGCCTCCTGGTTGCAGTGCAACATCGAGTGCCAGGAGGCCTGCCCCGTCGGCACGAACTGCCGCGGCTACCTCAACCTCGCAGCCGAAGGCCGCTTCGAAGAGGGCTACATCCTGTCGCGCGAGCCGAACCCGGTCGCGGCGATGTGCTCATACGTCTGCTCGGCACCGTGCGAGCGGGCCTGCCGCCGCGGCGATATCGACCGGCCGCTGGCGATCCGGGCCATGAAGCGCTTCCTCGTCGAGTGGCACGAGGCATCCGGCATCCCCGACGTCATGCCCCACATCGAGGCCCGACCCGAGCGGGTCGCCGTCGTCGGCGCCGGCCCGGCCGGCCTTGCGGTCGCTCGGGAGCTTGCGATCAAGGGCTACCAGGTCACGGTCTTCGACAGCCTGCCGTACGCGGGCGGCTTCATGCTCGTCGGGGTCCCGGCCTTCCGCCTCCCACGCGAGGCGATCGAGATGGACGTCCGGCTTGTCGAGCGCCTCGGGGTCCGGTTCGTGTTCAACACCACGATCGGGGTCGAAATCGGGTTCGATGAGCTCCAGCGCGACTACGACGCCGTCGCCATCACCGCGGGGGCGATGAACGCCATCGAGCTCGACGTCCCCGGGGCCGACCTCGAGGGCGTCCAGTACGGCGTTGACTTCATGAAGCGGGCCAATCTCGGGGAGCCGATCGAGGTCGGCCGCGACGTCGTCGTGATCGGTGGCGGCTACACGGCCATGGACTGCTCGCGGACCAGCCTCCGCCACGGCGCCGAGAACGTGTCGATCGTCTACCGGCGGACGCGGTCCGAGCTCGTCGTCGACGACGAGGAGCTGGGTGAGACCGAGCGCGAGGGTGTCCGCATGGAGTTTCTCGCCAGCCCGATCGAGATCCTTGGCCGGGACGGCAAGGTGGCCGGGGTCCGCTTTATCCGCAATCGGCTCGGCGAACCCGATGCGTCCGGCCGCCGCTCGGCGGTTCCGATCGCCGGCTCGGAGTTCGAGATCCCCGCCCAGACCGTCATCCCGGCGGTCTCCCAGGCGACCGACAACACGTTCCTGTGGGTCGAGACCAACTTCGAGATCTCCGGCGGGCGGGTCAAGGTGGATCCGGCAACCTACGCGACGAGCGTCCGGGGCGTGTTCGCGTGCGGCGACTTCGTGACCGGCCCGACGACCCTCATCGAGGCGGCCGGCCACGGCAAGAAGGCGGCATACGCGATCGATCGCTACCTCGCCGGCCGGACCGACGTGACCGTCGCCGCGAACGTCAAGATGACCAGCTCCTGGGCGTTCGAGATGCCGGAGTTCTACGACGTCATCCCGCGCCAGCACATCCCGATGACTGCGGCCGGGGACCGCATGTCCGCCACCGATCCGGAGCAGAACTTCACGACCCCGGTCGAGCTTGGCTACGACGCGACGGCCGCGGTGGCCGAGTCGACGCGCTGCCTGATGTGCAACTTCAACATCTGGTTCGACCCCTTCCGGTGCGTCCTGTGCGGCGCCTGCGCGGACGTCTGCCCCGAGGGGGTCATCCACATGGTCGACGTCAACCAGCTGAAGTCGGAGGGCCTCCTGCCGGAGCTGGAGGAGGCCTACGGCTGGCAGGACGGCGCGGCGATGATCCTCGACGAGGAGCGCTGCATCCGCTGCGCGCTGTGCGTTAAGCGGTGCCCGTTCGACGCCATTACGATGGAGCGGTTCGAGCTGCAGGAGGTCTCGAGCGACGGTCGGCTCTACAAGGAGTCGTACCGAGACGCCCAGCTTGCCGGCACCCCCGGTGTAGCAGGAGGAATGGGTCGTTGAGCTTCCTCGAGCGGGTGGACCAGGCCATCCGCAGGAGTCCCGCGTGGCGCTCGCTGTTCCGCAACCCGTACCCGAACGACGAGCGGTCGCGGGCCTACGCGGTCATGAACAACGTCTTCCTGCACCTGCATCCGGTACGGGTCCGGCAGCACGCCGTGAAGTTCGCCTACACCTTCTGCCTGGGCGGGCTGTCGTTCTTCCTGTTCCTCGTCCTGACCGTGACCGGCGTCTACCTGATGTTCTTCTACATCCCGTCGACCACGAGCGCCTACACGGACATCCTGAACCTTCAGACCAAGGTCGCCTTCGGCCTGCTGACCAGGAACATCCATCGGTGGGGCGCCCACCTGATGGTCTTCTTCGTGTTCCTGCACATGATGCGGGTCTTCTACCACGGCGCCTACAAGCCGCCGCGCGAGTTCAACTGGGTCATCGGCGTGCTCCTGTTGCTGATGACGATCGCGCTCAGCTTCACCGGCTACCTGCTGCCGTGGGACCAGATCAGCTACTGGGCGATCACGATCGGGCTCAACATGGCCAGCTACACGCCGGTCATCAGCACGCCGATCCAGGCGCTGATCTTCGGCGGCATCGAGGTCGGCCAGAACACGCTGCTGCGGTTCTACGTGCTGCACATCATGGTCCTGCCGCTCGTCACCGCCATCTTCCTGGCCGTCCACTTCTGGCGGATCCGGAAGGACGGCGGGATCAGTGGCCCGCTGTGATCGGCTGACCAATGACTGACGAGAAGTCGACGGAGCGGCGGGTCGTCCTGCCGGTCGACCCGACTCGCCGAACCGAGATCGACAAGCAGCGCGTGCCGATGTCGGCGCGCCCGTACCGCCTGCTGGCGATGGTCAAGCAGGACGCGGTCGTGCGGGTCCAGAAGGAGCCGGACGACACCGTCATGACGTGGCCGCACCTGCTGTCGATCGAATTCCTCGCGGCGACCGTCATCAGCATCTTCTTGCTGCTCATGGGCCTGTTCATCAACGCGCCCCTCGAGGAGCTCGCCAACGGCAACGTGACGCCACCCGTGGCGAAGGCGCCGTGGTACCTGCTCGGGCTCCAGGAGGCCCTGGCGTACTTCCACCCCGTCATCTCGGGCGTCCTCGTGCCGTTCCTGTACATCCTCGGTGGAGCGTTCGTGCTGCCGTACATCGATCGCGCGAACCCCGAGGCGAAGAAGCCGTCCGAGCGCAAGACGGCCGTGCTGCTGTTCAGCCTGTTCTGCATCCTGGGGCTGATGGTCACCTTCGTGGGCGTCTTCTTCCGCGGTCCCGGCTACAGCGTCGTCACGCCGTTCCTGCCGTTCTTCGACAATTTCACGAACGGCCTCCACTTCGCGCTGTGAGTCGAGCGATCTAATGAGCAACTACCACGTCCAGCTGTCCGAGAAGCCGAAGGCTCTCACGACGCAGGCCATCAAGTCGCTCCGTCAGCACCCCGTCCAGGGCATCTCGCGGCGCCGCCTGCTGCGGGTCTCGCTCGGCGGCGGCATGGCGCTGTGGCTGACCGAGGTCGCCGCCGGCACGGTCGGGTTCCTGTGGCCGAACGTCACGGGCGGCTTCGGCGGCGAAGTCACGATCGGGACGCTCGACGACATCAAGGCCCAGAACTCGAGCCTGCCGATCGAAGAAGGCTTTCCGGCCTACTACCAGGCTGCGCGGTCCTTCATCTCGCTCGTCGATCCGAGCCGCCAGGAGTTCATTGCCGGCCAGGACGAGTCGGGTGACGGGACGGCGCTCAACGTTCGGGCGCTGTACCAGCGCTGCCCGCACCTCGGCTGCAAGCCCAACACGTGCCTTCGCAACTTCTGGCTCGAGTGCCCGTGCCACGGCTCGCGCTACGACCGGCTGGGCATCAAGGCCGCGGGCGCCCAGTACGGTCCGGCGCCGCGGAGCATGGACCGCTTCGCGATCAGCGTTGATGGCGACGGCGTCCTGACGCTCGATACCTCGAAGATCACGCTCGGTCCGCTGCCAATCGCGGTCGGGCAGCCCGGCATCATCCCGCCGAAGAGCCCCGTCGGCTGCATATGACCGATCAACCCAACCGCCCCTCCGGGGCGCCGGAGGAGCGGCTGCCGGCGCGGCGTGAGCCGCCCGCGACGCCTGCCCGCTCGGCTGCCGAGCGCTTCACGGCCCCCCGTGCCGTCCACGCCACCGCCGGGCTGACGCCCGAGCGGGCGGCCAAGATCGTCCGGCAGTCGGGCGACGCCCGCTGGGTCGCGTTCCTCGGAGTGGCGATCGTCTCGCTCTTCGTGCTCATCTACTACTTCTACGAGACCGGGACGCCGTGGACCGAGCCACGTCTCGACGCCCAGGCCGACCTCCAGCAGGTCACCGCCGTGGAGCGCGGCTACAACCTCTACCAGGCCAACTGCGCCCTGTGCCATGGCGTCGACGGTGAGGGCGGCATCGGGCCGGTCCTCAACGACCAGATGAAGCTCTACAGCCACTTGACCGAGCAGTACCTGCTGAACGTCCTGACGGTCGGCGGGCGCTACGTCTGCGGCAATCCCAACAGCATCATGCCGGTCTGGTCGGACGAGAACGGCGGACCGCTCAACTACATCCAGATCGAGGATCTCGTCGCCTTCCTGCGCTCCGACTCGGCGCGCGAGTACATCCGACGTGACCCCGAGCTCAACGAACCGGTCTTCGGGCCGGATGGCGAGGTCCTGACCTTCCGAGGCTGGCGCGACCTGGCCTTCCGCCCGGCGGCCGACGCAACCCCGGTGCCGGCGTGCTGGTCCGGTGGCGGACAACAGACCCCAGGCCCGGTCGTGACCCCGCCACCCGACGCGACGGTGCTCGAGATCGCAGCTCAGGACATTGCCTTCAACGTCAAGGAGCTGTCCGCTCCCGCCAACCAGACGTTCTACATCCACCTGACGAACCTGGACGTCGCAATCCCGCACGACGTCGACATCCGCCTGAGCGACGCGACGGTCGTCGTCGACAACCCGACGATCCAGGAGGGTGAGATCACCTACGAGATTCCAGCGCTTGAGCCCGGCACCTATACCTTCATCTGCTCGGTCCACCCGATCCCGGCCATGACCGGCACGCTGACGGTGGAGTAGGCGATGGCCAAGGCGCTGGCACCCGGCCGCCCCGCGCGCCGCCGCGCGCTGTTCGGCGCACTCGACGCCGATGGTTGGGCGTGGGCGTTCGTCAAGGCGTTCGCCTGGTTCCTGATCATCATCCTGGCCCTCGGCTACATCCCCGACCGGGCCTACTACTTCACCGTCGGCCGGACCCTCGACCTCGGCATCCTGGCCTGGTCACCGGTGAACCTCTGCCCGGCCGAGAACCGCGGCCTGCCATGCCCACCGCCGACCGGTTCGATCGTGCCATGGGAGCTTTCCCCGTCGGAGCTCGCCCTGCCGGCGCCGAGGACCGACGGAGCTGCGATCCAGATCGGCACGGACCTGCTGTACGCCGGCGGCAGCGACGGCGCCGCCGCCGCCGCGACGACCTATCGGGCGACGATCAGCGACGGCAGCTTCGGCCAGTGGTCGGAGGGCCCGGCGCTGCCCGAGGCGCGATCCGATGCCGCGCTCGCGACCCTCAGCGGCATCGCCTATCTGCTGGGTGGGCGGAATGCCGACGGCCAGCCGACGGACACGGTCTGGTCGATCGGGCCCGATCCGGACAGCGGTGAGCTCGGGACATGGACGCCGGTCGAGGGCGTGACGTTGCCGGAGCCGCGCTCGGGCGCGGCCGCGGTGGCGGTCACCGACGGGATCATCGTCCTCGGCGGCTTCGATGCCGACGGCGCGCCGACCACCACCGTCTGGAAATCGACCCTGAGTGACGAGGGCCTCCTTGGGCCGTTCCAGCCACAGCCGGACCTGAGGTTCCCGGCGGCCGACGCCGGCGCGGCCTTCGAGGGCGGCTTCGTGTGGCTCTACGGCGGTACGGATGCGAACGGCCCGTCGGGCGGCCTGCAGCGAGGCAGCTATGGCTCCGAGACCGCCGGCCCTGGCGGCGAAGGCGCGGCCGAGCCCACCGCCACCCCGACGACCGATCAGGCCGAGGGCATCACGGGCTGGGCGATCCTCGATCCGGCCAACCTGCCGGCAGCCCGGACCAACGCCGCCGCGTTCGCGGCCAACGGCATCCTGTACCTCGCCGGCGGTTCGGACGGAACCGGGCCGCGCGGCGAGCTCTATTGGGCCGTGCCCGACGCGCTCGGCGACCTGCCCACCGGCTGGCATCATCTCGACGTGACCGACCTGCCCGCGGGTGGGCTCGTGGGTGCGGCGCCGGTCATCATCGGCGGCCACGCGGTCGTGATCGGTGGCGAGTCCGACAGCGGCGTCATCGCCAGCTCGGTGCGCGCGAATCTCGGGCCCGAGCTGCCGTTCTTCCAGCTGGGTCCGTTCGGCGTCGTCGTTCCGGGGCTCCAGATCCCGGGTGAGATCGGGCAGCAGCTCGGCTACCTGGCCGCGGCCGGTGTCGGCACCGGCAACTTCGTGATCCTCGTGATCATCGGCTGGATGTTCAACCACAGGGCTCGCGTGCGCGCCTGGTGGGAGCGCCTCCGATCGCGCGGCCGGAGGCGCGCCGCCGCCTAGCGACGCCGCGGGATCGGGGGCGCCGTCGCCTCGGCGCCCGCGGCGAGCCTCGCCTCGACCGACACCAGCAGCCGCGCCACGTCGATGCCGGCCGCCGCGCCCGCAGCGATGCCGCGCCCGAGCCGCTCCCGAGCCCCGCGCAGGTTCTTCTCCCAGCCGCGGGGATTGCCACGGACCGCGTGCACGTAAGCCGCGCTCAGCTTGATCAGGCCCTGGTACAGGTCGCGCTCGCCCGGGTCGTCGGTTCCCATCCAGGCTGGCTCGAGGATCTCGTGGGCCTCGAAGAACTCGCCGCGCTCGTAGGCCGCGAGGCCGGCCTGCAGCGCCGCACTGCGAGCCTCGGCCGCGAGCGGCCGATACGCCTTGTGCCGCCCGGCGCTGTCGACGATGGTCGCGCGCCGATCGCTCGATGAGGCCACCGGCGCCATGGTAGGCGCGGCCGGTTCGGCCGACGACCGGGTGTAGAATCAAGGGGTCGTCGGAGGGCCATGGCGATGGCCGACAGTCGAGTTCCGCCGGTCTCCTCGCGGCGCGTCTGCGCCGAGGCCGTGTCGCTCTACGACGCGCTCTTCCATCGATACGACCCGGTCGACTTCGATGCCGGCTTCGAGCAGGAGTACGAGGTCGGGAGCCGCTGGTTGCGCGCTCGCGCCGAGGCCGCGGACTGGGCGCTCCCGGACCAGACGGCCGCACGGGTGGCCGAGCTCTTCCGATTCATCGACGACCTGCGCGCGGACGAGGTCGACGAGTGGCTGGCGCGCTTCCCGAGGGCGTTCGTGGCGCTGCTGGAGCGACGCCAGGTGCAGCTTGAGGTCGACGTCCCGCGGCGCCGCGTCCTGGATCGTCTCGGCCTTCCCGGTCCCGCTCCCCGCGTCGAGTCGCTCGTCGGCGTCGCCGTGGGATCGACCGGCGCGACGCGCTGAGCGCCGGAGCTCGGCGGGGGCCCCGGCCGTTCGCTAGGCCGGGCTCCCGGAGCCGCGGCCCGACGGCAGCTCGGTGAGCGGCCGCCGGCTGTCGAATCCCTGGTCATGCGGATGCCAGAAGCCGACACCGTCTCCCTCGCCGAGGCGCCAACACAGCCAGATCGGCCGACCCGACACCAGCGCCGGGAAGTCGATCAGGCCGCTGGCGATGTCGCGCAGGGTTACGTCCAGCTCGACGAGCCTGGCCACACCGGCCTGCATCTGGTCGATCAGGCCCTGCATCGAGAGCCGCAGGACGCGGATCTGCTCCTGGGCCTCCGGTGACGGCGTTTCGCCGTCCGGCGGCGTGACCGCGACCGCGCGGTCGCGCAACTCGATCAGCTCGCCGCGCTGGTCACGGAGGGCCACGAGAATCCGCTCGACCTCCGGCAGGGCGCCGTTCGCTTCGTCGATGGAGTAGTAGCGGGTCATCACGGTCGATTCTAGGCCAGCCCTATGATGCTGCCCGTGAAGCTCGCCTCGCGCATGGCTCGCATCGGCACGGAGACGGCCTTCGAGGCCGCCGCCCGGGCCAGGGCGCTCGAGGCCCAGGGCCGTTCGATCATCCACCTCGAGATCGGCGAGCCCGACTTCGACACGCCGGCGCGCGTCCGGGAGGCGGCGACGGCCGGGCTCGAGTCGGGCCTGACGCACTACCCGCCCTTCGCGGGGCTGCCGGACCTGCGGGCCGCGATCGCCGACGATGCCGAGGCCCGGAAGGGCTTCCCGGTCGACCCCTCGAACGTCTTCGTGACGGTCGGCGGCAAGGGCGTGATGGTCTACGCGATCATGGCCCTCGTCGACGAGGGCGACGAGGTCATCGTCCCGGACCCGGGCTACCCGATCTACGACTCGATCACCCGCTTCGTCGGTGGGGTGCCCGTCCCGATCCCGATCCGGATGGCCCTCGACTTTCGGCTCGACGTGGACGAGCTGGCGTCGCTCATCACGCCGCGCACGAAGCTGCTCGTGATCAACTCGCCGGCCAACCCGAGCGGCGGCGTCCTGACCCGAGAGGACATCGAACGGATCGCCGAGCTGGTGCTGCGCCACGACCTCGTGGTGCTGGCCGACGAGATCTACGGCCGGATCACCTACGACGGAGCCGAGCACGTCTCGATCGCGTCGCTGCCCGGCCTGGCCGAACGGACGATCGTCCTCGACGGCTTCTCGAAGACCTTCGCGATGACCGGCTGGCGGCTGGGCTACGCGATCGTGCCGGCCTGGCTCGAGGCGGCGTTCGGGACGCTGCTGATCAACACCGTCAGCGGCGTCACGGCCTTTGCCCAGGCGGGCGCGATCGAGGCGCTGCGCGGGCCGCAGGACGAGGTCGAGGCGATGGTCGCGGAGTTCCGGGCTCGCCGGGACCTCGTCGTCGACGGCCTCAACGACATCCCGGGCGTGCGCTGCCTTCGGCCGAGCGGTGCGTTCTACGTCTTCCCTCATGTCGCCGGGACGGGCCTGTCCGGCCGAAAGCTGGCCGACCGACTCCTCACCGAGGCCGGCGTGTGCGTCCTCGCCGGGACGGCCTTCGGACGGATCGGAGTCGACCACGTCCGGATCTCGTACGCCAACTCGCGCGACAACCTCGCCGAGGCGCTGGACCGGATCCGCGCGTTCGTCGAGGCGCTGCCGGCCAGCTCCAGCGGCGCCGCAAGCCGGCGATGACCGAGCGGCCGCGGGTCTTCGTCGCTCGCGTCATTCCCGACGAGGGCCTCGACCCGATTCGCGAAGCGTGCGAGCTGGAGATCTGGCCGGACGAGCTGCCCCCGCCTCGCTCAGTTCTGTTGCGCGCGGTCGAGGGCTGTGACGGCGTGCTGACGCTGCTCACCGACCGCGTCGACGACGAGCTCCTCGACGCCGCCGGCCCGGGGCTCCGCGTCGTCAGCAACTTCGCCGTCGGCTTCGACAACGTCGATGTCGCGGCCTGCACCCGGCGCGCCATCCCCGTTGGCAACACTCCCGGCGTCCTGACCGAGACGACCGCGGACCTCGCGTTCGCGCTGCTCATGGCCGCCGCGCGCCGCGTCGCGGAGGGCGACCGTTACGTCCGCGCCGCACGCTGGCGGACCTGGGGCCCGATGCTCCTGCTCGGGCCGGACGTCCACGGCGCGACGCTCGGCATCGTGGGATTCGGCCGGATCGGCCAGGCGATGGCTCGGCGGGCCGCGGGCTTCAGGATGCGGGTCCTGTACCACGACCCGGCGCGCGCCGACGCCGCCATCGAGCGCGAGCTCGGCGCGGAGTTCCAGTCCCTCGAATCGCTGCTCGCCGCGGCTGACCTCGTGACGCTCCACGTCAACCTCAACGACCAGACGCGCGGCCTCATCAACGCCGAGCGCCTCGGCTGGATGAAGCCGACCGCGGTCCTGGTCAACACCTCGCGCGGCCCGGTCGTCGACACGGTGGCCCTCTACGAGGCATTACGAAACGGCGTCATCGGGGCCGCCGCGCTGGACGTCACCGATCCTGAGCCGCTACCGGCCGATCACCCGCTGCTCTCGCTCGACAACTGCCTCGTCGTGCCGCACATCGCCTCGGCGTCGCGGGCGACCCGCGGCAAGATGGCCGCGATGGCCGCCGCCAATCTGCTCGCCGGCGTGCGTGGCGAGCGCCTGCCGACCCCAGTCAACCCGGAGGTCTACGAGGGACGCCTGGAGGGACCCCCCGGGCGCTAGACCAGGATGTGCTCGTGGTCGCCCCTCTCGCCCGCTGGTCCTCAGCCGGGCCCGACGGCCGCCCGGGAGTGCCCCGGCAGGGACGATGACGGGCCGAACGGCCCGTCAGGGAACCGCGGTCGACGGGTAGCATCCGCCCATGTTCCGCTCGCGAGCGCCCGCGGTGATCGGCCTCGCGATCCTGCTGCTCGCCGGCTGCGACGGGACGGGCAGCCCGGCCCCGTCCGGCCCACGCGCGCTTGAGCCCGGGACCTACCGCTCGCAGAGCTTCCAGCCACAGGTGACCTTCACGCTGCCCGCCGGCTGGTGGCTGCCGGCTGACACGCCCGACTACCTCGGTCTCCAGCCGGTCTCGAACGATCTCATCGGGGTGCACCTGTTCCGAGACCCCTTGCCGGGCTCCCAGGACCAGTCCTGCCCGATCTCACCCGAGCCGGGCGTCGGGACCGCTGCGCTGGCGATCGTGACCTGGGTCCGAGGCCTGCCGGGACTCGTCACGAGCACGCCGCGTCCGGTCACGGTGGGCGGCTTGACGGGCATCGAGATCGACCTCGCGATCGCCGAGGGCTGGACGCCGTCGTGCCCCTTCGCCAACGGCCTGCCGACGGTGCCGCTGTTCGTCGGCCAGACTGGGGAAAGCTTCCGCTGGGTGATTGCCGGATCGGAGCGTCTGCGGCTGTCGCTGTTCGACCTGCCCGGCGGCGGGACGCTGGTCGTCGACGTCGACGCCTACGACGGCTCGTACATGGATGGCCTGCTGACGATGGCGACGCCGATCGTCGGCAGCCTCGAGTTCGCGACGCCCTAAAACCGCCGCCGACCGGCGCCTCTGGGTGAGGCGCCGGTCGGGTGCCGGTCGGCTGGCTGCTATCGATCAGCCGGGGATGGTCTTGCCGTCGTAGCTGCCGCCTTCGATCGTCTGGGTCTCGTCGTCGATCGGACCCTGCTCAAACTCAAAGAAGTCGTCCAGTCCATCGACCTTGGTCATCTTGTCGACCCCCCTGTCGCGGACGACCTGCGACCACGAGTTGGTCTGGGCGCCTCCGGGAATGGCGAGGATATGGACGTCCGAGGTCGCGAGCGCGGTGCTGACCGGGGCCAGCATCAGCAGTCCGCCGACCGCCGTTAGGGCGAGGGCCCTGAGATTTCGTCGCACGGTGGGTCTCCAGTCTTGCTTTCGCATGGTGTGTCGTCGGAACGTGGATAGTGGCCACTCGCTGCCGCCTCTCCGTTCGGGAGACGCTCCGTCTACTTCTCACACCATGGCCCCCTGCGATTCACTCCGCATCGGTCGTCCGACCGACGGACTTGGTCGTGGGCGGCCTAAAACGTCCAACCACGGGGCATAGGTCGAGAGACTCCGGATCGAGCGAAAAGCGCATGCTCGAATCGAACGCACCAGGCGTGGGCCTGCAGCTCAGCGGCATCGCACGGGACCACGAATCTCGAGCTCCGGATCCGCCAATAGGGGCTCGACCTGAACGTGGTAGCGTCCGTCGCGGGCCCGTAGCTCAGCGGCAGAGCAGGGGACTTTTAATCCTCGTGTCCTGGGTTCGAATCCCAGCGGGCCCTCTAGCGGCTCGGCGCCGCGTCCGG
The DNA here is from genome assembly GCA_035465135.1 of Candidatus Deferrimicrobiaceae bacterium. GTDB lineage: Bacteria > Chloroflexota > Limnocylindria > Limnocylindrales > CSP1-4 > UBA5189. Next base: position 2,187 of record DATHRO010000163.1, on the reverse strand, counting down.
CTCGGCCAGCCAGCAGGCGGCCGACTGGCCGCCGCCGACGTCGAACAGCGGCGGCTGCTCGACCTTGCAGCGGTCGAACGCCAGCGGGCAGCGGGTGTGGAAGCGGCAGCCGGGCGGGATCGCAGCGGCGTCAGGCGTCTCGCCGCTGAGGACGACCCGCTGGGCCCGCTCCTCGGACGTCATCGGCTCGGGCGACGGCGAGACCGACACGAGCGCCTGCGTGTACGGGTGGCGGGGCGCCGAGATCACCCGCTCTGCCGGCCCGATCTCCATGATCTTGCCGAGGTACATGACCGCGATCCGGTCAGCGATGACCCAGGCCAGCGACAGGTCGTGGGTGATGAACAGGTAGGTCAGACCGCGCTCGACCCGCAGGTCGAGCATCAGCCGCAGGAGCTCCGTCCGGATGGAGACATCGAGCATGCTGACCGGCTCGTCGGCGACGACGAGCTCAGGTCCGAGCACGAGAGCCCCGGCGATGACCGCGCGCTGGCGCTGGCCGCCCGATAGCTCGTGGGGGTAACGGGAGGCGAAGTCCTCCGCCGGGCGGAGACCGGCCGCGTCGATCGCGTCGTGGACCTGCCGCTCCCGCTCCGCGGGCGTGCCGCCGAGGCCGTTGACCTGCAGCGGCTCGGCCACGAAGTCGCGGATCGTTTGCTTCGGGTCGAGCGTCTCGTACGGATCCTGGAAGATCAGCTGGACGCGCCGCCGGTATTCGCGTAGCCGGCGCGTGCCCCAGGCGTCCGAGACGTCGGCGCCGTCGAACTCGAGCCGACCGGCCGTTTGCCGGGTCAGCTTGACGATGACCCGACCGGTCGTCGTCTTGCCGGAGCCCGATTCCCCGACGAGCGCGAGGACCTCGCCACGGTCGATCGCCAGATCGATGCCGTCGACCGCCCGGACGACCGTCCCCGGTCGGCCGAGGACCAGCTCCGCGAGGCTGCGTCGGATCGGGAAGTGGACCTCGAGGTTCGAGACCCGGAGGAGCTCGGTCATGCGGCGCCCCCGGCGTCGGCCTCGGCCTTGGCGGCGGGCGGCGCTGCCATCGTCTCGCCCGACGGCGGGAAGAGGTGGCACGCGACCCGGACCCCATCGTCGAGCCGGGCATCGGGCGGGTCGACCTCTCTGCAGACTGGCATGACGAAGGGACACCGCGCCGCGAAGCGGCAGCCGATCGGCGGGTCGACGAGGTCGGGCGGCTGGCCGGGGATGACCTCGAGCGTCCGGCGATCTGCGTGGATGTTCGGGAAGGCGCCGAGGAGCTTCCGGGTGTAGGGATGCCGGGGCTCCCGGAAGACCCGCTCGACCGGGCCCTCCTCGGCGATCCGGCCGGCGTACATGACGAGCACGCGGTCGCACGTCTCGGCGATGACCGACAGGTCGTGGGTGATGAGGATCAGCGACAGGCCGAGGTCGCGGCGCAGCTGCTCCAGGAGCAGCAGGATCTGGGCCTGAACCATGACGTCGAGGGCCGTCGTCGGCTCGTCACCGATGACGATCGCGGGGTCGCAGGCCAGGGCCATCGCGATCATCGCCCGCTGCCGCATCCCGCCCGACAGCTCGTGCGGATAGGCTCCCACGCGCTTGCCTGGGATGCCGACGAGATCGAGCAGCTCGGCCGCCCGCTTGCGTGCGGACGACTCGCTCAGGCCCAGGCGGACCCGCACCGGCTCGGCGATCTGATCCGCGACCCGGATGACCGGGTTGAGGGCATTCATCGCGCCCTGGAAGACGATGCTGATCTCTCGCCAGCGATAGCGCAGCAGGGCCCGCTCCGACTTCGGCACGAGATCGATCCCGAACAGCTCGACGCTGCCGCCGCGGATGCGGCCGTTCGAGGGCAGCAGGCGCACGAGTGACAGGGCGGTCGTCGTCTTGCCGCAGCCCGACTCGCCGGCCAGTCCGAGCGCCTCGCCGTCGTCGAGCCGGAACGACACGCCGTCGACCGCCCGGACCCAGCCACGCTCGAGGCGGAAGTGCGTTTTCAGGTCGCGAACCTCGAGCAGCGGCGCGTTCGGATCGGCGAGCTTCGGCAGCGGCCACTGCCGCCGGCCCCGGATCTCGGCGGCGGTCTCGGTCGTCATCGGCGATCCGACAGCTTCGGGTTCAGGATGTCGTCGAGGGCGTTGCCGAGCAGCGTGAACGCGAACACCACGAGCACGACGGCCGTGCCGGCCGGCACGAAGT
>DATHRO010000162.1:0-6753 GCA_035465135.1 Candidatus Deferrimicrobiaceae bacterium | reverse complement strand
CGCTGACCCGCGACATACTCCACCGATGCCGCGTCCGATCATCGTCAGCGACATGGACGGCACCCTCTCGACCGCCGAGACGTGGCGCGGGGTCCACACCTGGATCCTGGCCAACCACCCGTCGCCGGCTGCCCGACGGTTCCTGCCGTTGCGCCTGCCGATGGTTGCCATCGTGCGACTCGGGCTGCGCGACCGCGAGGCGTTCCGCGCACGCTGGCAGCACGACCACGCGCGGCTGCTGCGCGGCGTGCCGGCGACCGAGCTGGACGAGATGGGCGAGTGGATCGTCGAGTCCCTGCTCTGGCCGTCGCGCCGCCAGGCCGCTGTCGATGCCCTGGCAGCGGCCGTGCGCGAGGCCCGAGCCGTGGATCCGCGGACCGAGGTCATCCTGGCGACCGGCGCGTACGAGCCGATCGGCCGGGCGTTCGCGAGCCGAATCGGGGCCGACGTCACGCTGGCCACGCCGCTCGACGTCCGAGACGGCGTGGCGACAGGCGGTCTGGCCAAGCCCGTGCAAAGCGGCGTCGAGAAGGCCGACTCGGTCCGGACGCTCGCGGCGGGCGGCGAGATTCTCGTCGCGTTCGGCGACACAAGCGCCGACGTGCCGCTCTTGGCACTCGCCCGGCGGCCAATCGCGGTGGCCCCTGACCCTGCGTTGCGCCGTGTCGCAGAACAGCGCGGCTGGGAGATCCTCGAGTCCGCCTGACGACCGGTCACCCACCAGCGTCCAGAAGTCTGCGCCATCATCGCCCGGCAGAGCCGACCGCCGTGGCGCCCGAACTGCAGGGACCGCGCGGGGCGTTAGGGCCGTGGCCCCGCCCTACCCGACCGAGCGGACCTCATGAAGGTGCCATGTGCCGGGGACGCCCTTGAGCGGACGCTCGCCACGTGACTCGAACTCGATCCCCGAACCGATCACCTGCTCCCGCACCGTTCCGGTGACCCAGACTTGTGAGGGCGCTGCCGCGCCCAGGACCCGCGCGGCGATGGCGCCCTCCGCGGTTGCGACGTACCGCGTCTCGGGCGGGATCTGCATCCCGGAACGGTACCGTCCTGTCGCGGACCGCGTCGACGTTGCGGCCCTCGTCTGCACGTCGAGACCGACGATCCGCGGATCGTGACGTCCAGCACTTTCGCGCGGCGGATGGTGGCTGCCGACCATCGTCATCTTCTTGCGCCGGCCGTCGCTGGCGGGCTGCGTCTCGCGGCTGCGGGCTTCGTCGCCGCGAGGAACGCCGCAGCCGGGCATCAGGGCGGCTAGGCGCGAGACCGAACGATCAGCGGCGAACTGAGACGGCCGACGCAGCCCCCACGCTGACCTGCGGCTCGTCGATCGTGATGCGCGCCGGCTCGCTGCCCGGCGGCAGGTAGCGGCTGATGCCTTCGTCGAATGGCGTGAGCTGACGGGGCATCCGCGCGAGGAGCGGCTCGATGTCGACGGTGGCCGGCTGGTTGATGAAGTCGACCGCGTCCGGCGTCAGCGGCGGCGACGGCAGGAGCCGCAGCGGTTGGGCGGCCAGCTTGAGGAGAAACGCCGGTCCCGGGACGATCGGCCGCCGCAGCCCGGCCGCGGCGAGCGCCCGGCCGATGATCTCCCGCAGCGGCAGCACATCCGGTCCTCCGAGCTCGAAGACCTGGTCGATCGCCGCATCCTCGACCAGGCTGTCGGCGGCGAGGCGGGCGGCGTCGTCGATGTACACCGGCGCCAGGAGCTGCCGGCCAAGGTTCGTCATCGGCACGGCGCCCAGCCGGCGGGCGAAGCCGACGAACCGGTTGAGCGAGACGTCCCGCGGACCGTAAATCCACGTGGGTCGGATGATCGTGTAGGGAAGGCCGCTCCCACGCACGGCGGTCTCGGCCCGCCACTTTGCCCGGAACCAGTGGCGGGTCGCATCCGGCGCGGCGCCGGCGCCGGACAGGTAGACGAGCCGGCCGACACCGGTCGCGGTCGCGGCCGCGACGAGTCGCTCCGTGCCCGCCGTGTCGATGGCGAGGAAGGTCCGGCCGCGGCGCGGCGCCTCGATCGGCGAGTTCGGGAAGGCAAGGGCGATGACCAGCGCGTCGAGACCCGCGAGGGCGTCGGGCAAGCCGGTCCCGTCGCGGACGTCCACGTGGCGCAGCTCGACGTCGTCCGCCAGCGGCCCGCGCGCGTCCTCGCCCCGGTGGGATAGGACGACGACGCGATGGCCTCGGCGTCGCAGCTCCAGGGCGATCGCGCCGCCCACGAAGCCGGTCCCGCCGGCCACGCCGACCGTCAGCGCCCGATCGTTCGGCTCCGGCGTGGCGAAGATCGCCTCGATGGTCCGCGCGCGGTGGCGGAAGATCTCCAGCAGCTGAGATCGGACCGCGAGCCGGTGGGCGAGCGACCCGAGCGGACCCAGGGGCAGCTCGTAGGCGACGTGGTCCTCGATCAGCGTCCCGCCCGGCACGGGGCGGAAGGCGTGCTCGTGCTCCCAGCGCCGATACGGGCCGCGAAGCTGGACATCGGCGAAGCCGTTCGGTGGATCGTAGGCGTCGATCCGCGTGCGCCAGCGCATCGGGATGCCGAGCAGCGGCCGGATCCGGTAGTCGATCTCCAGGCCCGTCCGCATCTCCGTGTCGTCGGAGAGTCGATCGAAGCCCATCCCGGGCGGGGTGATGCGGGCCAGGTTCTCCGGCCGCTCGAAGAACGCGAAGACCTCGTCGAGCGGGCGGGCGACGACCTGGCTGGCGTGGAGGTGGTGGGTGCTCACGAGCGGGAACCTCGATGCGCGGGTGGTAGTCGATGGATGGGGGCGGCTCAGCCGCCTGGGCGGAGCGTGCCGCTGAAGACCTGCCAGGCAAGGGCCGACTTGGCGATCAGGCTCATCACCATGTACGTCTTCTCGCCGACGAGGTAGTCGCGCCATCGGCCGATGCGCCGGTACTGCAGCACCATCGTGATGGCGAAGACATTGAACGAGGCGAACAGCGTCGCCACGATCACGTAGACGAAGGCCGGGATCCCGGCGCCGTCCGGGAGGTCGGGCTGGGCGCCATAGGCGAGCAGGATGGAGATGATGCCGATCCATGGGGCGATCCCGGCGATGCACCCGAAGATGTAGTGCTTCCAGTCGGGGTTGTCGCGACGGCCCTCGTTCGCCGCTTCCATGCTCCATCCGAACAGGATCATCGCCACGTTGCAGCCGGCGATCGCGACGAGCGCCGGCACGTCGCGGATGAACGAGATGTAGGCGATGGCGACGATCATCACGGTGCTGCTGAAGGCGTACTCGACCCAGCGGAGCGGATTCATGCCTCGGGCGAGCCAGGCCTCGTAGCGCCGCCGGAGCGGCCAGCCGGCGAGGAAGTGGGCGATCGAGCTCATCGCCAGGAACGACGCAATGAACCACGCCAGGGGCATGGACAGGAGCTCGACCTGGGTCTGCTCGAGGCCGGCGAAGGCGCCGTCGACCAGCTTGACCTTGACCGTCGGGACGAAGGGCGCGAAGGCGGTGGCCGTGCTCGCGACCGCGAGCATCGCGACGAACTGGATGCCGTGCAGGCCGGACAGGACGCGGTTCCAACGAGCGAGCGACCGGGCGCGATCCGGCGCGATCGGGGTGGCGATTGGTGTCCGGCTCTGGGGGCTGGCGGCTGCGTCCATGTGGTCCTCGTTCTGGTGTGGCACGTCGACGCAGCGCCGTGGTGCGAGGAGCGTCGACGTTGGGAGGAGGGTTGGAGCGTCCGTGTCTATCCGGCGCCTTGCACCGCCTGCCTGTTCACGGTCGGTACAACGACACTACGGCATGCGTATAGTGTTTGTCAAGTGTCTGTGCAGAGACCGTCCGTAGACCATGCGCATCCTCGGGGAGGGCGCAGCTCATACCGGCGTGGGCTGAGCGGCTCTTGGTCTCTCGAGGTGTCGGCGAACCACTGAGGCGATTCGGGGCACACGCCTCACAGAACGTCAGTCGACGGCTGCAAATGTCGGATCCAGCACCGCTACGTCGACCGACATCGCTGTCGGGCAAAGGACGAGGGTCAACGTTGGGATGTGATCCGTCATCCGTCCTCGAGCGCGATGCGGATCCGCTTGTTGATCCGCCCCTTGGACTCATATCCCGTAACGCGAATCCGCCCGACCTCGCGGGTATTCGCGACGTGCGTGCCCCCATCAGCCTGCAAGTCAAGTCCGACGATCTCGATCGTCCGGACCTCCTCGATGCCAGGCGGCAGCAGGTTGACCTTCGTGCGAATCAGATCGGGGATCGCGAATGCCTCGGCGCGCGGGAGGATCCGGACTCGGACATCGCGGGCGGCCCCAACCTCGGCGTTGACCCGCGCCTCGATCTCGCCGACCAGGTCGGCCGACATGCGCTCGAACTCGAAGTCCATCCGGCCCGCGCCGGGCTCCATGTTGCCGCCGGTGACCTGGGCCCCGTGGTCGCGCCAGACCACACCGCACAGGAGGTGGAGCGCCGTGTGGGTCCGCATCAGGCGGTAACGGCGGTCCCAGTCGATCTCGGCGTCCAGGTCTTCGCCGATCGCTGGCTCGTCGCCGGGTGCGAGGTCATGGACGATCTCGCCGTCGACCTTCCGAGCCCCGAGGACGGGCCAGACGCGCCCGTCGGCCGGCCGTAGCAGCCACCCGACGTCGGCCGGCTGGCCGCCGCCACCCGGGTAGAACACGGTTCGATCGAGGACCACGCCGGGTCGCCCGTCGTCGCCGGTCCGCGAGTCGGTTACGCGACCGCTCGCGCGGCGCTCGTACGCGTCCGTGTAGCACAGCTGAAGGCCCGGCGACATGCCCGACAGCCTAGCCGGCCGGTGCCCGGCGGCACCGAAATAAGCGACAAGTAAGCGCCGACTAGTACCGTCCCCGCCCCAGGCGCTGGGCGACGACGGGGCAGTCGAGAGTCGTGCGGTGTGGTCCCGGTGGCGTTCGCCCGCCAATGGTCCTGGTCCCACCCCGGACTTCTGGTGCATCGACCGCGGCCGTCGGGCGTTCGTACGGTTGTCGCCCCTCACGGATATCGAGGAGATCGCAATCATGGCCCATCGGATTCGGCGGGCATGGAGCTTGGTCCTGACGGTCGCACCGATCGTGGCCGTCGTCCTGGTCGAGGCAGCCATGCGGCGCTGGTAGCAGCTCCACAGCACCCATCCCGGCCCGACCGTTCCTTCCTCCCGGTCGGACCGACCAATGAACAGGACCCGGGGCCCATCCGGGTCTTGTTCTGTTTCCCGGATCTTCGCGGCGGTGCCGCCGGCGGGAGCGCGCGAGTCGACCTAGGACCCCGTCGACGTCCCGGCCGTGAGCGACGCCGCGCTCGGAGTCGGTACGAGCTCGAGTCGGATCGCAAGCATCGCCGCCTCCACGCGCCCGGACGCGCCCAGCTTGGCAAGGATGTTCCCGACGTGGACGCCGACGGTCTTCTGGCTGATGAACAGCCGCTCGCCGATCTCGCGATTCGTCCGGCCCTCGGCGATCAAAGCGAGGACCTCGCGCTCGCGCCGCGACAGCCCGAATGCCTCGCCGGCCTTGCGGGTCGAATCGTCGGCTGCGAAGGCCGCCGCGATCGCGGGGCGGGCGATCGGCGCGCCTTCCGCAGCCTCGCCCGGCCCCGATCCCGCGCCGGAGCGTTGAGCCAGGGGCTCGCCTTGGGCGACGGCCGAGTCGTCCTGCCCGCCGGGAGCTTGCACGCCGGGCGGCCGTCCGCCGCCTGACGTCGTCGCGTCGACGGCGGCACCGGTCGGCGTTCCCGGCCCCACGGGGACCGGCGTCCGAGCCGCCGGGTCCGGCGGCAGGTTGATCAATGCCCGGCCGGCCAGCGCCGTCAGCTCCCGCAGCAACGGCCGCGCTCCAAGCTCACGGGCGATGCGAACGGCTTCGAGCAACGGACCACGTGCAGCAGCCCGCCCGACGCGGGCATCGTGCGAGGGCAGCGCTGCCTCTGCCTGCCGCCACCGCGCTCGCGCGACCTCGTACGGCTGGCCCGCGCGCTCCCAGGCCTTCGCTGCCGTGTCCCACAGGACCGGATCGTCATCGCCCTCGAGGCGCGCGGCGAACGCGCGCGCGGTGGCGAGGTTGGCGTCGGCCTCCAGCCGGCTCGGGGCGTCTGCCGGCAGGCCGCTGGCCTGCATCGCCGCTTCGGCCTCGCCGAGGGCGCGCCGGCCTCGCTCACGGGCGCCGGTCACGTCCGGCAGCGCCCGCTGCTCGCGGGCGTCGCTGGCGGCGGCGGCCTGGACCTCGAGGTACGTCGCCGCCATCCGGGCGGTGATCGCCCAGTCCTCGGAGCCGCGCACGAGCGCCCAACCGCGCTCGACCGAGCGGCGGGCGTCGGCGACGTCGCCCCGCCACAGCGCGAACGACGCGGCGGCACGGGTCGCCGGGACCTCGAGCTGCGGGTCGGGTGCATGTTCGATCTGGAGGGGTCGCCAGCCGAGCAGGCTCGCGGCCCGCTCGTCAACGCTCGTCTCGACCTCGAGCATCGCCGCGGTCAGCGACGCGTCGGCGAAGGCCACGGCGTCGGGGCTCCACTCGAGGGCCCGGCGAATCGTGTCGCGAGCCTCGGCCCAGCGACCCGCGGTGAACAGCGCCTCGGCGATGTTGCCGCGGAGTGGATTGCCGTAGGCCACCTCGAGGCCGTCGGTCCGAGCCTGCTCGATCGCCTCCTTCGTGATCGCGATCGCCTCGTCGCGGCGGCCGAGCAGCGCCAGCGAGGTCGTGAGGTTGAGCGTCGCCCGGAAGCCGACGTCCGGGTCGTCGAGCTCTCGTGCGAGCGACCGAGC
>DATHRO010000161.1:0-4760 GCA_035465135.1 Candidatus Deferrimicrobiaceae bacterium | reverse complement strand
GGCCCGGATCGTCGGCTACAGCGTCCAGGTCGACTTCGTCGTCGGGCCCGTCGAGGCCAGCGAGAGCGCAGACGCCCGGGACGGCGACGGAAGCGGGCGCGCGGCGGCGAGCGACGCGTCCGCGGGCGTTCCCGCCGGCGCAACGGCACGACCCGGCCCGGCTCCGTCGCCCCAGGTCCGTGTCGAGCCGGGGCGCGTCGGCGGCGAAGGCGGGACGAGCAACATCAACGCCCGCTACACCTTCGCCAACTTCATCGTCGGCTCGGCCAACCGCCTGGCCCACGCGGCGTCGCTGTCGGTCGCCGAGCGCCCCGGGCACGCCTACAACCCGCTGTTCCTGTACGGCGGCGTGGGCCTCGGCAAGACCCACCTGATGCACGCCATCGGCAATCAGGTCATCGCCAAATTCCCGCGCAAGCGGGTCGTGTACGCGACCTCCGAGAAGTTCACCAACGAGTTCATCACCTCGATCCAGCAGGGCAAGATCGACGAGTTCCGGGCGCGCTACCGGCGAATCGACCTGCTGCTCATCGACGACATCCAGTTCATCGCCGACAAGGAGCGGACCCAGGAGGAGTTCTTCCACACGTTCAACGCCATCCACGAGGACGGCAAGCAGATCGTGCTGAGCTCCGACCGTCCGCCGAAGGCGATCCTGACGCTCGAGGAGCGGCTCCGGTCACGCTTCGAGTGGGGCCTCATCGCGGACCTCACGGCGCCGGACCTCGAGACCCGGATCGCGATCCTGCGGGCCAAGGCCGAGGAGGGCGCCGTCCCGATCAGCTCCGACGTGATCGAGTTCATCGCCCGCAAGGTCGTCTCAAACATCCGCGAGCTCGAGGGCGCTCTCAACCGGATCGTCGCCTACGCCTCGATGGGCGCGATGCCGATCTCGATCGAGCTGGCCCAGGCGGTCCTGTCGAACGTCCTCTACAACCCCAAGAAGCGCCAGATCACGCCGGAGCGGATCGCCAAGGCGGTGTCCGAGTACTACGGCGTCGGACTGGACGCGCTGTGCGGCCAGAAGCGCGACAAGGCGATCGTCGTGCCGCGCCAGATCGCGATGTTCCTGATGCGCGAGGAGACTGACGTCTCGCTGCTGCGGATCGGCGCCGAGCTTGGCGGGCGCGATCACTCGACCGTCCTCCACGCGTGCGACAAGATCGGCCGCGAATCGGCCGGCAACGACGAGCTGCGGCGCGAGATCGCGGCGGTCCGCGAGCTGATCTACGCCGACTGAGCGGCCCGCCGAGTCGGGCCACCATGGGCCCGCTTCGCCGTGGCACCTTCAGTCATCCACGACCGGCGTGCCCGTTCGCCGCGCCATGACGGAGCCTGATCCCGGACGTTGGGGACGGATTCGCGGACAAGTTGTTCGGTGGCGTGGATGACCCGTCGGGCATGCGGGCCGGCGTCGAGCAGGGCGTCCGATCGTCCACCGTCACTCCCGGTCGTCGTCCCCGATCCCTGCCGCTCGTTCCACGGTCGGCCCTTACAGGTCCACCGACCGAGCGAACGGGGGCGAGCACGACCGTCCACGGCGTCCACAGCATGATGACGATGATGACGGAGCATTGAGAATGGGCGAAGATACACACCCAACCCGGAAGGGCCCCGTGATGGCTCGCGGCCGTGTATGCCGCGAACGGGCCACGGCCCAGATTGATGCCCGCTCTCGGGCTCTTGGAGTGACGTAACGTGAAGCTCTCGGTCATGCAGGAGAACCTGGCCCGCGGCCTGTCGGTCGTCAGCCGCGCCGTCTCATCCAGGAGCACGCTGCCGGTGCTCGCCAACGTCCTCCTCAAGACCGAGGACGCCGGCCTTCGGCTCACGACCACGAACCTCGAGATCGGACTCGTCTACTGGGTACCCGGAAAAGTCGAGACAGACGGCGCAACCACCGTCCCGGCAAAGCTCCTGACCGATCTCGTGGGCTCGCTCGGTGGCGGTGATCGAATCGATCTCGAGGAAGGGCCGGGGGAGACCCTCCACCTCACCTCGGGCCGGTTCGAGTCGCACATCAAGGGCATCGACGCCGACGAGTTCCCGGCGATCCAGGTCGCCGGAGAGCGGCCGACAACACGGATCGCCCAGGACGTCCTGAAGCAAGCCCTCGACGAGACGGCCTTCGCCGCCGCGACCGACGAGGCCCGACCGATCCTGACCGGCGTACTGTGCCGCTTCGAGGGCGACACCATGACGCTGGCCGCCGCCGACAACTACCGCATCGCGGTCAAGACGATCCCGATCCTCGATGCGGTGTCTGACACCAGCGTCGTCATCCCGGCCCGCGCGCTCAACGAGCTCGCCCGGATCCTCGGCGACACAGATGACCCGGTCGACGTCGTGCTGGCCCCGGGTCGCAACCAGGTGATGTTCCACGTCGAGGGCATCGACCTCGTCAGCCGGCTCATCGACGGCCAGTTCCCGAACTACCAGTCGGTCCTGCCCAAGGCCCACACGACCAGGGCGGTGCTCGATCGCGAGGAGCTGCTGAAGGCGGTTCGTCCGGCCGCCCTGATCGCCCATGAGTCGGCCAACATCGTCAAGCTCCAGATCAGCGCCGACGGCGAGGCCGGCATCACCGTCAGCGCCAACGCCGAGGTCGGCGACCACGTCGGCCAGGTGGAGGCGGCAGTCGAGGGCGACGGGACATCGATCGCGTTCAATGCCAAGTACCTGGCGGACGTGCTGACAAACGTCACCGCCGAGCAGTTCGCGCTGGAGCTCCAGGGCCCGCTCGCGCCGGGCGTCTTCAAGCCCGTCGGTGATGATCGGTACGTGCATGTCGTGATGCCGGTCCGCACGACGTCCTGAGGCGGAGTGCGGCTCGAGGAGCTCGACCTCGCCGGGTTTCGCGCGTACGGTGAGCTCCAGGCCCGCTTTGGCGACGGTCCGCAGCTGATCTGGGGCCCGAACGCGGCCGGCAAGACCAGCCTGCTCGAGGCGATCGTGATCCTGGCCCGCGGCAGCTCGCATCGCGCCGGGGCCGACGCGGAGCTCATCCGCTGGGGCGCCGACGTCGCCCGGATTGCGGGTCGCGCCGGCGACGGCACGCTCGAGGTCGTGCTGGTCCGGCCGGGCTCGGCAGCGGCCGCCCAGGGTGGCCGGAAGCGGATCCGGGTCAACGGCGTGGCCCGTCGCGCCGCGGCGCTCGGCGAACGCCTCCGGGTGGTCCTGTTCGCGCCCGAGGACATGCTTCTCGTCGTCGGCCCGCCGGGCCTCCGGAGGGCGGCGATCGACCAGCTGGCAGCGGCTGCCATCCCCGGCTACGCGGCCGAGCTGTCGACCTACGGGCGGGCGCTGCAGCAGCGCAACGGCCTCCTGCGAGCGATTCGCGAGGAGGCGGCGACGCGTGACGAGCTGCGCTACTGGGACCGGCCGTTCCTCGACGCGGGCGCAGCGGTCGTGGAGGGCCGGCAGGCGCTGCTCGACCGGCTCGCGACGCCGCTCGCCGAGGCGCACGTCGAGATCGCGCCCGAGGAGGCCGGCGCGGGGCCGCTCCGCCTTGAGCCCGTCACGAACGCACCTGCAGCGCCCGGCGAGACGGCCCGCGAGGCACTGGCCAGGCGGCTCGTCGAGACCGCCGAGAAGGAGGCCTGGAACGGCACCACGCTGGTCGGCCCACACCGCGACGACGTGGCCTTCCGAATGACCGGGCGGGAGCTCGCCGACTTCGCGTCGCGCGGCCAGCAACGGACAGCGATCCTAGCCCTCAAGCTCGCGGAGCTCGACCTCCTCGCGGCGCTTGACGGCCGACCGCCACTGCTGCTCCTCGACGACGTGTTCTCGGAGCTCGACCCGGCCCGCAGGAGCCACCTCGTCCGACGGATCGCGGCACTGCCACAGGCCTTCGTCACGACCACGACGCCCGACGATCTCGACGCCGCCCTCCGGGCCGCGGCCACGGCCTGGCGGGTGACCCCCGGGGGCGAAGCCGGGGCCGAGCTGGAAGCCGCGGGCAGGTGAGCCACGAGCGGCCGCGCCGCCGCCCGATGTCGCGGATCGGCGACCTGATCCCACCCGCCGCGGCTCGCCTGGGCCTCGAGGAGGAGCTGCGCCGGGCGCGCGCCGCGGCGACGTTCGACGCGATCGTGGCGGAGCTGGCGCCGGCCGCCTACGGCGCGTGTCGCGCGGTCGGCGTGGAGGGCGACATCCTCGTCGTCGAGGCCGACGCGCCGATCGTCGCCCAGGAGCTGCGGATGAACGCCTCGGCCCTCGTCAGCGCCTTCGCGGCGGCGCCGGCGGGAACCGGGCTCACGGGCCTGCGCGTCACGGTTCGGCGCGCTCCTCAGTCCGATCAGGGACGCGTGCGATAATCGCCGACCCGACCCAGGAGCCTGGCTAGAGGGACCCAAGTGGCGCATCGAATCCAGATGCAGCTCGGCGTCATCCCCGAACCCGAGCGGACCCCGGACTCGCCCGACACCGTGCTCCACGTGGAGCCGCGGGTCGGTGCGCAGACGAGGACGAAGGGCCACCTCTACCTGCTCGTCACGTCGCGCGTCCCGGGTGCCCGGGCCAGGGAGGCCACGCGGCTCGTCGCCGACGCCATCCGCAGCGAGTACTACTACGACGAGTCGGCCGGGATCCGTGTCTGCCTCACGAAGGCGATCCAGGCGGCCAACCAGCGCCTGGCCCACGCTCGCGAGCGGGGCGCCCTCGGCAGCGCCAGCGGCCCGATCGGGGTCGGCATCGCCGTCGTCCGTGACACCGAGCTGTACGTCTGCACGGTCGGGCCGGCCGAGGCCTATCTCAAC
>DATHRO010000160.1:0-11203 GCA_035465135.1 Candidatus Deferrimicrobiaceae bacterium | reverse complement strand
TCGCTGGAGGCAGCGGCGGCCGCGGCCGATCATCCGGTCCAGCTCGCGGCCACCGAGCGGCTCCAGACGAGCGGGCCGGCCGATGGCGGCGACTCGGGCACGCTGTCGGCCTGGCCGATCGTCATCGGACGCGACGGGATCGAGGAGCCGGTCGGTGCGCTGGCCCTCGTCGCCGAGGACGACGTCGGGTCCGACGATTCGGAGCGGGTCGCCGCGATCGCCGACCTCATCGGCCTCACGGTCGACCGCTCGCGGTTGGTCGGCGAGGCCGGCGAGCAGGTCGACTGGATCGAGCGGGTCGCCAACTCCGATCCGCTGACGGGCCTCGCCAATGCCCGGACGCTCGGCCGCGTGCTCGAGCTCGAGGTCGCGCGAGCGAGCCGCCAGGGCTCGAACCTGTGCGTCGCGGTCTTCGACGTCGACGACCTCAAGTCGATCAACGAGCGCGTCGGGCGACGGGCCGGCGACGACATCCTGCGCGAGGTGGCGGCCGTCCTCGCGGAGACCGTCCGGTACGTCGACACGGTCGGCCGGCTCGGGGCCGACGAGTTCGCCCTGGTCGCGCCGGGGGCGACCGGAACGACCGTCGCCGAGCGGATCGTGGAGCGCGTGGCTGGACGGTCGATCGGCGACGCGACGGTGACGGTCTCGGCCGGCATCGCGGCGTTCCCGGCCGACGGTACGACCGCCGACGATCTCATCGCCGCGGCGACGGCCGCGCTGCACGCGGCCCAGGCCGTCGGTCCCGGGACGTTCGCCGAGGCAACGGCGGCCGGGGGCGGCAACGGCCAACGCGCCTGATCAGAGGATCGCCAGCGCCGCCTCCAGCACTCGCGCCGCGACATCGTCCGCGGGTACCGTCGCGTCCACCACGACCCACCGATCGGGCTCGGCCGCGGCGAGCGCAAGGAAGCCTTCGCGAACGCGGCGGTGGAACTCGACGTCGAACGACGCCTCGAAGCGCGTGATCCCGTCGTCGGTCTTGCGGGCGAGGCCGACCTCGGGCGGGATGTCGAGCAGGATCGTGCGATCAGGGCGCAGGCCGCCGGTTGCCAGATCGGTGACCACCCGCAGCTCCGGCAGCGGCAGGCCGGACCCGTAGCCCTGGTAGGCCAGCGTCGAGTCGGCATAGCGGGCGCAGATCACGGTCGCCCCCGAATCGAGGGCCGGACGGATCACGTCGGCCACGTGCTGGGCCCGGGCGGCGCTGAACAGCAGCGCGTCGGCCCGCGGCGTGATCGGCGGCTCGCCGGGCGTGAGCAGCATCCTCCGGATCCGCTCACCGAGCGACGTGCCGCCGGGCTCGCGGGTCAGCCGGACGGTCCGGCCCCGAGCGCCGAGCGCCGCTGCGAGCCGCTCGGCCTGGAGCGACTTCCCCGCGCCGTCCGGTCCCTCGAGCGTGATGAACCAGCCCTTCATCGGGCGGCAGGCAGGGGGACGGCGGGCGGCTGCACGTGCCGGATGCTACGCTCCCGGCCCCGCATGCGTGACCTGACCGACCGCGCCCTCGATACCGCGACCCAGCACGGCGCGAGCTACGCCGACATCCGCGTCGTCCGCCGCCGCGACGAGTCAATCGCGGTCAAGACCGGCCGGGTCGAGGGCGTCGCCATGGGCGAGACCGAGGGCTTCGGCGTCCGCGTCCTCGTCGGCGGCGCGTGGGGCTTCGCCGCGTCGGACTGCCTCGACCTGGTCGAGGCGGAGCGCGTCAGCGCGCTCGCGGTTCGCATCGCGAAGGCGTCGGCCACCGCCCTCCGCCGGCCCGTCGAGCTCGACCATCGACCGCCGGCCAACGGCCGCTACGAGACGCCGGTCGAGGAGGATCCGTTCAAGGTCCCGCTCGAGGTGAAGCTGGCCGACCTCGTGGCGGCAGACGAGGCGGCGCGCCGGACGCCGGGCGTCGCGTTCACCGAGTCGATGTACGCCGCGCAGCGCGAGTGGAAGACATTCGCGGCCAGCGACGGCAGCTTCACCGAGCAGGTCCTGACCTCGGTCGGGACGGCGGTCGAGGCGAACGCCATCGAGGGCGACGAGCTCCAGCGCCGGAGCTACCCCGACGCCGGTGGCGGCTTCCAGGCCGCGGGCTATGAGTACGTCCGGAGCCTCGCGATGGCCGAGCACGGCATCCGCGTCGGCGAAGAGGCCGTGGCGCTGCTGTCCGCGCCGCAGTGCCCGCCGGGCGTCACGACGGTCATCCTCGACCCGAGCCAGCTGTACATGCAGGTCCACGAGAGCTGCGGCCACCCGTCCGAACTCGACCGCGCGTTCGGGACGGAGGCGTCGTACGCGGGCACCAGCTTCCTGACCCCGGACATGCTCGAGTCGCGCTTCCGCTACGGCTCCGACCTGATCACGATCGTCGCGGACGCGACCGCGCCGGGGGGCCTGGGGACCTTCGGCTGGGACGACGAGGGCGTCGCGGCCCAGGCCGTCCCGCTCGTCAAGGACGGGATCTTCAGCGGCTATCTCAGCTCCCGCGAGACGGCGCCGCGAATCGGGCGTCAGTCCGGCGGTGCGATGCGGGCCGACGGCTGGAACCGCATCCCGCTGATTCGGATGACGAACGTCAGCCTGCTGCCGGTGCCCGGCATGACGATCGACGACATCGTCGCCGATACGGACGAGGGCCTGTACCTGTCCCACAACCGCAGCTGGTCGATCGACGACCGCCGGCTGAATTTCCAGTTCGCGACGGAGCTGGCCTACGAGATCCGGGATGGCAAGAAGGGCCGGCTGCTCAAGAATCCGACCTATACAGGCATCACCTACGAGCTGTGGCGGAGCTGCGACGCTGTCGCCGACGCGAGCGACTGGCTGATGCTCGGCACGCCGAACTGCGGCAAGGGCGAGCCCTCGCAGTCGGCCCGGGTCGGGCACGGCGTCTCGGGAGCGCGGTTCCGGAACGTCCGGGTGGGCGTCGGCAAATGGTGACCGAGGGGGCCGGCAGCAGCCCGACAGCCCGGCCGAACGAGCCGGTGGTCGACAGCCCGGAGGCGGCGCTGGCCGTTGCCGAGGGGGTCCTCGAGCGGGCGCTGCACGGCGGCGCGACGGAGGCCGAGGTCTTGCTGACGGCCGAGGATTCGTCGCTGACCCGGTTCGCCAACAGCGAGATCCACCAGAACGTGGCCGAGCGAAGCCTCGGCGTGAGCCTGCGCTTCGTGGTCGGGAGCCGGGTGGCCGTCATCGGGACGGACCGGATCGACGCCTCGGGCCTGCGAAACCTCGTCGGTCGAGCGGCGGCGATCGCCCGGAGCTGCGAGGCGCGGCCGGACTGGCCGGGCCTGCCGGCGCCCGGGCCGCTTGCCGCGCAGGGCCCGATCGCGTGGTCCGCGGCCACGGCCGAAGCGACGCCCGAGCTCCGTGCCGATGCCGTGCGTCAGGTCATCGCCGAGGCGGACGCTGCGGGCGTCCTGGCCTTCGGCTCGTTCTCGACCGGCTCGGAGATCCTGGCGGTCGCCAACTCGACCGGAATCCGTGCCGCGGAGCGCCGGAGCGCGGCCCAGCTGCTCACCGTCCAGACCTCCCCCGACGGCGGCAACGGCTACGCCGAGGCGGTGGCCATGGACGCCACGACGATCGACCCCCGGGCGATCGGCCGCGAGGCGGCCTCGAAGGCCAGGGGCTCGGACAACCCGATCGAGCTCCCGCCGGGCGACTACCCGGTCGTGCTGGAGGAGTACGCCGTCGTCGATCTCAGCGACATGCTCGGCTACGTCGGCTTCTCGGCGCTCGCGGTCCAGGAGCAGCGCTCGTTCTTCGAGGCCGGGCGACGCGTCGGCTCCGACCTGGTGACGATCGTCGACGACGCGGCCGACCCGGCCGGCCTCCCGGCAGCGTTCGATTACGAAGGCCTGCCCAAGCAGCGAGTCACGATGCTTGAGGCCGGCGTCTGCCGGGAGCTCGTCTACGACTCGAGCACGGCGGCCCGCGAGGGCCGCGCCTCGACCGGCCACGGCCTGCCGGCGCCGAACCCGTGGGGGCCGTTTCCGCTGAACGCCGTCTGGTCGGCCGGCGAGACGGCCCGCGACGACCTCGTCGGCGGCCTCGACCGGGGCCTCCTCGTGACCCGCTTCCACTACACCAACGTCGTTCACCCCAAGCTCGCGATCGTGACCGGCATGACCCGCGACGGAACGTTCCTCGTGGAAGGCGGGCGGATTGTCGGGCCAGTCCGCAACCTCCGCTTCACGCAGTCCTACGTCGACGCGCTGGCCGCCGTCCAGGCCGTCGGACGCGAGCGTCGGACGCTGCGTGGCTTCCTGGGCGCGGCCGTGGTGCCCGCGCTCCGCCTCGAGGCGTGGACGTTCACCGGTGCCACCGAGCACTGACGACCGGCCTCGAGCGGACCGGGCGGCGGGTGCGTCTCGAGCTCGCGATCCTGTTCCCGTGGGACCCCTGCGACCGGGCGGTTCGCCGGTGAGCGCATGTTCATCGATCGCGCCGCGCTTCGCCTGTAGCCCGTCCGGCTCGGCAAGCCGGCCGACGGGCTCAGTGCCAGGGTGACTTGGCGGCGTCCGGGTAGAGCCGCACGCGACGGTACGGCTCGCGGCCGCGCGAGCGCGAGACGAGGTTGGCCCGCTCGGCCATCTGGTGCTGCAGCCGGCGGATGTAGGCGTTCTGGGGCGACAGCTCGATGGGCTCGGAGCGCTGCATGACCACCCCGATCGCCTCCTCGGTCTCGCGCAGGGCGGCCTCGCGCGGATCGACCTCGAGGGCGAAGATCGAGGTCAGCGACGATTGCATTTGGGGGATCGTGTTCGACTTCAGGACGTAGATCGGGAGGTTGCGGTCCTCGGCCTCTCGCACGAGCGGCGTCTTCTGCTTGTACTCGCTGCGGATCGTCATGACGACGTCGGCCTCGTCGACCTCGCGGGCGACGATGACGGGCAGCTGCAGCTCGCGGATCGCTTGCTCGAGGCGCTTGCGGCTGATGCCCTGCGGCAGCACCCGGAGGGTCGGCAGCGCCTCGGACGTCGCGACGCGGAGTGCCTCCCCATCCTCCTCGACGGCCGTCGCTAGGGCACGGTCCATCAGCGCCTCGTCGTCGGCCCCGAGATCGGCCGCGTTGACCGGCGCCGTCCCCTCGTCTGCCTTGAGCGCGTCGATCGCGCGGCTCGCGGACTCGCGCCACTCCCGCTGGCGGGACAGCTCCCGTGCGTCGCGGGCGCGCGGCTCCGGCGCGGGCGGCGTGCCGCGCTCGACCGGTCCGCGGTCGGCGATCTCACCGGCGACGAACGGCACGTCCAGCCGAGATGACGCGCCGGCTCCCGCCGGACCGAGGCCACCCGCCGGACCGGACGCGCCGGCGCGTGCCGGACGCCAGGATCCCGAGGCGCCGGGTCGATAGCCAGACCGGGAGCCGGGGTCGCCGCGCCAGCCCGGCTCGGTCCGCCAGCCGCCGCCGGCGCCGATGAGGCCCGAGAAGCGATCGGCGGCGAGCTGCTGGCGTGGCGACGGCCGCGGACGGGCCTGCGAGCGGTGGATGCCCTCCTCGTCCCGCCAGCGCAGCTCCGGCGCGAGCGGATCGCCGCGCAGCATCGCGTCGACGGTATCGGCCACGTCGGCGTGGACGAGCACCCGCTCGCGGTCCTGGATCTCGATGACGACGTCGAAGGTCGGTGGGGCCTTGCGCTCGAGGACGCTCTTCTGGCTCCGCCGGCGGCGGGCCTCCTCGTCGCCGAGGGTCACGCTCTGGATTCCGCCGATGAGGTCGGACAACGTCGGGTTGATCATCAGGTTGTCGAGCGTGTTGCCGTGGGCCGTGCCGATGAGCTGGACGCCGCGCTCGGCGATCGTCCGGGCGGCCTGGGCCTCCAGCTCGGTGCCGATCTCGTCGATGACGATGACCTGGGGCATGTGGTTCTCGACCGCCTCGATCATGACCTCGTGCTGCAGCGACGGCGTCCGGACCTGCATCCGGCGGGCCTTGCCGATTGCCGGGTGCGGGATGTCGCCATCGCCGGCGATCTCGTTCGAGGTATCGACGACGACGACCCGCTTGTCGAAGTCATCGGCCAGGACCCGCGCCGCCTCGCGCAGCATCGTGGTCTTGCCGATGCCCGGCCGGCCCATGATCAGCAGCGACTTCCCGGTCTCGACGAAGTCGCTGATGATCTCGATCGTGCCGTAGACCGCTCGCCCGATCCGGCACGTCAGGCCGACGATCTTGCCGTTGCGGTTGCGGATCGCGCTGATCCGGTGGAGTGTCCGCTCGATGCCCGCGCGGTTGTCGTCGCCGAAGCTGCCGATGTGATCGACGACATAGGCGATGTCGGCCTCGTTGACCTCGCGCTCGAGCAGGGTCGCCTCGCCGTCCGGGTAGCGCGCCTCCGGGCGTCGCCCGAGGTCCATGACAACCTCGATCAGGGCCTCGCGGTTCTCGAGGCCGTGGATCGCGGTCACGATCTCCGGCGGCAGCGCGTCGAGCAGCGCGTCGAGATCGTCAATCGTCTCGCGCTGGTCGAACGGTTCAGGAGCCACGGGTTACCTCCCAGGGACGGACGGCGGCGGGGACGAGCGCGGGCTCGGCGACGCGGACGAGCGTCTCGCGCAGCAGCAGCGTGACGACGGCGATCTCAGTGAAGCCGGCGTCTTCGAGGTGTCGGTTGACGGGTGATTCATAGGTCCGAACGGGCGCGATGACGCCGTGATCCTGGTGGGCCTCGCCGCCGCGGCCGGCCTGCGACGTGATCGATCCGAGGGCGAACGCGATGAGCTCGCTCGGGTCCACCTCGGCGCGACCCAGGAGCCGCAGATAGTGCGGCTGATCGGCGCGGGCCACGCCGACCTGGACGAAGCCGTCGAGCTGCCGGCCATCGGGCGACTCGAGGACGAAGCCTTCGATGTCGGCGAATCGCAGGATCGGCGCCAGCGAGCTGCGCGGGACCCGCCAGTTCGAGCCCTGGCGTTCCCAGTCCGGGATGCGGAAGGCCTCGAGCCGCTGGACCGGCTGCGGCGTCACCGCCGAGTAGAGCTGCATCAGGGCGGCCGCGTCGATCGGGCGGGCGGCGCGGATGCGCCCGCTGGCGGCCTGCTCCTCGGACCACGGTGCGGGCAGCGCTTCGCTCGGCGGCCGGTACAGGACCCGCTCCTCGCCGTAGCGCGCGAAGCCGGCCTGCATAAACAGCTCGACGTTGTCGTCGGCGTCGGCGCAGGCGACGTGGAAGCGCGCTGCGCCGCGCTTCTGGCCCTCGCGCAGGACCTGCTGAACGAGTCGGAAGCGGATCTCGCCGGCGGCCGCGGCGCCGATCGCGTCAAGCTCGACGATCGTCCAGTCGTCGCGCCAGTTCTCGCGCTCGACGCGGACCAGCCCCGAGACGCGCCCGTCGGTCTCGTGGACGAACAGCAGGTCGTGCGGCCGGAATGCCACGAGCGGCAGCCGGAAGAGGCTGAACACCCCGATCGGCGGCCCGTTGACCGGCAGGCCCAGCGACCGCGCGCCGCTGCCGTCGCTCTGGGCCATGCGCGACAGGTCGCCGAGCGCGGCCAGGTCCGTCAACCGGGCGGCTCGGACCTTGCCGGCGACGCGGGGCGACCGTGCGTCGGTCATCGCACCATGCCCTCGCGGCGGGTCGGGTGACGCCGACGCGCGGAGCCCTCGGCCGGCTCCCGGTGTTCGGCCGCCATCGTCGCGACGAGCCGGTGGAAGCGCGGCTCCCCGGCGAGCTCGGGATGGAAGGCCGTGGCGATGACGTTCCGCTCCCGGACGGCCACGATCCGGCCGTCGTCGAGCGTCGCGAGGACGTCGACCCCGGGCCCGACACGCTTGACGATCGGCGCCCGGATGAAGACCCCGTGCATCGGCTGGTCGCCGAGCACCGGGACCGTCAGGTCGGTCTCGAACGAATCGAGCTGGCGGCCGAAGGCGTTGCGCTCGACGGTCACATCGAGCAGCGACAGGACCGGCGCCTCACCGCCGCTGATCTCGCGGGCCATGATGATCATCCCGGCGCACGTGCCGAACAGCGGCGCCCCGGTCGCGGCGAAGTCGAGCAGCGGCTGGCGCAGGTCCCAACGCTCGATCAGCCGGCGCTGCGTCGTCGACTCGCCGCCCGGCAGGCACAGGCCGCTGAGCCCCTGGAGCTGCTCGGGCAGGCGGACCTCGACCGGCTCGACGCCGACGGCGCGGAGCATGGCCGCGTGCTCGGCGAAGTCGCCCTGGACCGCGAGGACACCGATCTTCATGACCGAACCAGCCGCGCCGACATCGCCGTCGCCGGCGCTGTCGCGCCTACCAACCGCGGACGGCCAGTCGCTCGGCGTCCGGGATCTGCTCGAGCGCCAACCCGCGCATCGGCGAGCCGAGGCCGCGGCTGACGTCGGCCAGGATCTTCGGATCGTCGAAGTGGGTCGTCGCCTGGACGATCGCGGTCGCCATGCGGGTCGGGTCCTCGCTCTTGAAGATGCCTGAGCCGACGAACACGCCCTCCGCGCCGAGCTGCATGACCAGGGCCGCGTCGGCCGGCGTCGAAATCCCGCCGGCGACGAAGTTCACGACCGGCAGCTTGCCTTCGGCGGCGACCGCCTTCACCAGGTCGTACGGGGCTCCGAGCTCCTTGGCCCCGACGAACAGCTCGTCCTCGCGCATCGACTCGAGGCGCCGGATCTCGGCCAGGACCGCCCGCAGCTGGCGGACGGCCTCGACGATGTTGCCGGTCCCGGCCTCGCCCTTGGTCCGGATCATCGCCGCGCCCTCATTGATCCGTCGCAGGGCCTCGCCGAGGTTCCGGCAGCCGCACACGAACGGAACCTTGAAGGCGTGCTTGTCGATATGGTTCGTCTCGTCGGCCGGCGTCAGGACCTCCGACTCGTCGATGTAGTCGACGCCGAGGGCCTCGAGGATCTGGGCCTCGACGAAGTGGCCGATTCGGGCCTTGGCCATGACCGGGATCGAGACGGCGGCCATGATCGCCTCGATCACGGTCGGGTCGCTCATCCGTGCGACGCCGCCGGCCGCCCGGATGTCGGCCGGGACGCGCTCGAGGGCCATGACCGCGACAGCGCCGGCATCCTCGGCGATCTTGGCGTGCTCGGCCGTGACGACGTCCATGATGACGCCGCCCTTGAGCATCTGGGCGAGACCCTTCTTGGTCGTCCAGGTGGACGTATCTGCGCTCATGTGGGACCTGATCCCTCGATCAACGGCGGTGCTCGATTGGCTGCCTGCCCCGGGGTCCTCGCCCGCTCGGGCAACCGGGCTCGCACGCGCCCGATCGGATTATCGCACGCCGCTTCCGCAGCCCCGATGACGCGGGCGTCGTCCCTCCGGGTCTGTCCGAACGTCGCGTGCTCGCGGCGATCACGCAAGCGATAGCGAGCCAGAGAAGGCCGAGATCCAGCACCTTCAGCGCGCGACGGTTCGAACCACCCCCGACATCAGGCGCGTTGCACGTCGGGCCGCAGGCGGCGAGAGCCGCGAGACCGCGTTGACGAGATCGATGACGTCCTCGTCATCGAGGCCCTCGAGGAGGCGCACCAGGCGCAGGATCGTGTCGTCGTCGAGCTCGCCCATCAGCCGCAGCGCGCGCTCCAGCTCACGGGGCTGGAGACTCGGCACCAAGCCGACGGCTCGGTCGAACAGGCGGACGAAGACGAGGAATGTCGAGAGCCAGTCGCGGAGCTGGGCCAGGTCCGCATCGTCGGGCCGGCGCGCCGCCACGGCCGTGGCCTCTGCGGCGATCTGCTCGAGGATTTCGACGATCGGGTCGCCCTCCCGTTGCTTGCGCTCGGCGACGACCCGGCCGAACCACCGCCAGTGGTCGCCGACCGCCTGGTACGCCGTGCCGGCGGGACCCCGCCGGCCGACGCGGCGCGGTTCGGCGACGCGCTCGATCAGGCCCCACGACTCGGCCTCCGCGAGCGCCAGGCTTGCGGCGCGATGCGACAGCCCGAGTGCCTCGCGAACCTCCCGCTCCGTGAGCGGGCCCTGGCGCGCCAGCAGGTAGGCCTGCACGCGGGCGATCGCGGGCGCGACGCCCCACGCAGCGCCCATGTCGCCCCACGCATCGGCGAGGCGGATCCGGATGGCCTCGGCGGAGCGAGAGACCGCGGGCTCGCTCGACGCCTCCGGTCCGGCGCCGCGCGCCGCGGCGGTGCTCGTCACGACGGCAGCCTACTCCTCAGTGAGAACTTGCCACTTGACACTAGCACATTTCGGGGCTACAACGACAGCGGAAACGCGCGCTTGCGAAGTAGCAAGTTCTGCCGTTCTCGGGAAGGGGGTCGGCATGGCCACCAACGCCGCCGCGGGCGCGCCGGCGCGGAACGGCGTCAGCCCCGGGCAGGTCGGCGTCCTCGCCCAGGTGATCTTCGCGGCGGCCCTCGCGGCGGTGGCGCTCGCGGCCGGCGAGCCCTCGCCCGAGCCAGTCCCCCGCGGGATCGCCCTGGGACTGCTGTACGCGGCGCCGGCAGCGGTGGCGTTCCTCGGTATGCGAGGCGGCCGCAAGTCGCTCCTGGTAGGGGCAGCGATCGCCGACGTCGGCGGTGCGCCACTGTCGTGGTCGGGGTTCACGCTGCTCTTCCTGGTGCCGGCGATCCTGTTCGTCGGTGAGACCGGACGGATCCCGGCCGGCACCCGCGCATCGATCGGCTTGCGACTGAGCGGGCTGCTCCTCGCGATCGCGGTCGCCGGCCTTCTCGTCGGCGCGGGCCTCGCGCTGCTCGCGCTGACCGAGCCGCTGTGCTGGATCGCCACCCACGGGGCGACAGACACGGCGTACACCATCGTTCCGACCGCCGAGAACGTCCCGATCGGTTCCGGACAATCCGGCGGCTGTACCAGCGCGGCGATCACGCTCGGCGGGGCGGGGACCGCCGCGGTGCTCGCGATCGGGGCGATCGCGCTCGCCGCGCTCGGCGCCAGCGTCGGACGCGTCGCGCCCGGCGCTAGGGCTGGATCGGAAGTGGAACGACCGAGCTGAGCGCCGCGACGGTCGCCGCGAACAGCGGCGACGTCCAGTCGATCTCGACCTCGCATGACCGGATCGTCTGGACCCCCGACGATGCGTGGAACTCGAGGACGACCTCCTGGCCGTCGTACGCGGTCGGGCACTCGCCTGTGAACGGACGGCTTCGAATGGCGGCGTAGTCGGTCGCCTCGACCGCGGCGGCGAGGGCCGTCATGGCTGCGCCATCGGCCCGCCCCAGCTCGTTCGGTGGCTTGGCGGCGACGAGGATCCGGCCGTCCCGCTGCAGCGTCCAGGCC
>DATHRO010000159.1:0-4115 GCA_035465135.1 Candidatus Deferrimicrobiaceae bacterium | reverse complement strand
TCCCGGATGCTCTCCTGCCCTTCCGGCCGGTGGCCACGCGCGAGATCGACGCGGCGAGCCTGCGTGGCCTCCTGGGCTCGCTGCCCGACGGAGCGGCATCGCTGCCGGCGATGGCCGGGCCGCTAGCGCGCGGGAGGGCGCTCGTCAGCTCCGGCGACCAGGCGGTCGTGGCCGAGCTCACCTATGGCGGCGGGCGCGTGACGATCCTGGGCTTCGACCCGACGACGCCGTGGCTCGCCGAGAGCGCGTCCGTGCGCGGACTGTGGCGGGGGCTGCTGCCGGCCCGCGGCACCGAGGCGGCGCTGTTCACGGACGACAACCAGATCGTGAGCTCGGTCTACAACCTGCCGTCCCTGGCGCTGCCTCCGATCCAGGGGCTGCTCATCCTGCTGGCGGCCTACATCCTCGTGATCGGCCCGCTCAACTACCTCGTCCTCAAGCGCCTCGACCGGCGTGAGTGGGCGTGGGTCACGATGCCCGCCCTGGTCGCGGCCTTCGCCGTCGTGGCGTTCGGCTACGGCCTGACGCTCCGCGGAACCGACATCGTGGTCAACGAGCTGGCGATCGTCCGCGGCGCGCCGGACACGACCGAGGCGTCCGCCCAGGTCTACTTCGGGGTCTTCTCGCCGACGCGCTCGACGTACCTCGTTGAGGTCGGCGGCGGCGCTCTGCTGGCGGCTCCGCTGAACGATCCCTTCGGCGGCGACGGCTCGATCCTGGACGTCCTCCAGGGCACCGGAACCGAACGACCGTCGGCGGTCCGCAACTTGACCGTCGGGACCAGCTCGCTGCGAACGATCCGCGCCGAGGTGACGGCGACGGCGCCGCTCATGGGCGCCGAACTGCGGCTGGCCGAGGGTGTCCTGACGGGGACGTTCCACAACCGCTCGGACCAGACCCTCGAGCACGTGGCCGTGGTCCTCGGCTCCTCCGTCGCGACCCTTGGCGACGTCCCGCCGGGCGCGAGCGTGCCGGTGCGGCTGCAGCTGAGGTTCAACCCGTTCGGGCCCGGCTTGCCCGACCAGGTCGTTGGAGCGGCGGTCTCGAACGCGGACGAAGCCAGCATCCGGGGGATGGTCCGCTACAACCTCGTCGCCCAGCTGACGTACGACCCGAGCGGCATGTTCACCGGCCGGCTGCCGAGCGAGCAAGCCGTGATCCTGGCCTTCGGGCGTAACCCCCAGATCGACGTGACGGTCTCGGGCGTCGAGCCGCGGCATCAGGCGAACGTTCTGTACTACGTCCCGGTCGGCGTCGAGGTCAGCGGCCAGGTCACGTTCGAGGGCGACCTGGTCCACCCGATCGTCGTCGAGTCGAACGCCCTGTTCTTCGGCAAGGAGATGAACTTCTTCAACATGGACGCCGGCTCCGCGACCGTCGCGTACCGCCCCATCCCCTTCGAGGGCACGTTCGCCGTCTCGGAGCTGCGGGTGTCACTGAGCCAGGGCGGTCGGGGCATGCTGCCGGGCGGCAAGCCGATCGAGCCGCTGCCGACGAACCCGGTCGCCTGCACCGACTTCGGGGGCACGACCCCGGAGGGCTGCACCCCGGCGCGCCAGGACTTCCTGCCGGAGGTCGAGCTGTTCGATCGGACCGGCGAGGGCGCCTGGGTCCGCCTGCCCCGGCTCGAGCCGGAGGCCGCTTACACCATCGCCGAGCCCGAGCGCTACGTGGATCCGACAACCGGCGGGGTGTTGGTGCGCTTCGTGAACGAGAATCTCCAGGGCGGCGTCGGCTTCAGCTTCCAGATGGCACTGACCGGGGAGGTGGAATGAGCGCGATCGTTCGAACCTCCGGCCTCGTCAAGCGCTACAACGGCACGCTGGCCGTCGCGGGCCTGGAGCTGGCCGTGGAGGCGGGTGAGATCTACGGCCTCGTCGGCCCCAACGGCGCCGGCAAGACGACCACGCTGCGGATGCTGGCGACGCTCCTGGAGCCGACCGCAGGCGACGCCGAGATCGCCGGGCACTCGGTTCGCCGGAACCCGCAGGACGTCCGTCGCGTCCTCGGCTACATGCCGGATTCGTTCGGGGTCTACGACGACATGAAGGTCTGGGAGTACCTCGACTTCTTCGGCCGCTGCTACGGCCTCGACGCGGCCAAGCGACGCCGGATGATCGGCGACCTCCTCGAGCTCGTCGACCTGGCCGACAAGCGCGATTCGTACGTCCAGGGCCTGTCGCGCGGGATGCAGCAGCGGCTGTGCCTGGCCCATGCCTTGGTTCACGACCCGGAGGTGCTGCTGCTCGACGAGCCGGCCTCGGGCCTCGATCCCCGGGCGCGCGTCGAGCTGCGCGAGCTGTTGCGCGAGCTGCGCACGCTCGGCAAGACGATCGTGATCAGCAGCCACATCCTGCCCGAGCTCGAGGAGCTGTGCACCGCGGTTGCCATCATCGACCGCGGGCGGGTGCTCGATGCCGGCACGATCGCCGAGATCGGCCGGCGCCTGCAGGTCGGCGAGGTCCTGCGCATCCGGGTGATCGGTGACGACGAGGCCCGGGAGGCGGCCCGCGCCTGGTTCGCGGCCCGCGACGACGTGGCCTCAGCCGAGTTCGTGGGGACCGAGATCGAGGTCGGCTTCCGCGGCGACGAAGTCGGCGCCGCGGGCCTGCTCGCCGACGCGGTTCGGGGCGGGATCGCGATCGCGAGCTACGCGCCGGCCGCGACCGACCTCCAGGAGCTGTTCCTCCAGGTGACCGGCCGGGGCGAGGCAGTCACCGGATGAGCGCGATCTCGCGGTCCGCGCTGCTGCGCCGCCTGCCGACGGTCTCGAGGCCGGCCGGCGTCAGCGCGATCGTCGCCAAGGAGCTCCGAGGCCGGATGCGTGGGCGCCGGGCGTTCGTCGTCGTGACGATCCACATCCTCCTCCTCGCCGGGTTCGCGTGGATGGTCCAGCGGATCAACGAGGAGTCGATCGGGGCGATGAGCCAGTTCGGCGGCGTGGCCACGTTCGCGTCGGCGTCCGTGGGGCGCGGCATCTTCATCGCCCTGTTGCTCCTCCAGACGCTGATGGTCGCGGTGCTCGCCCCGGCCGCGACCGCCGGTGCGATCAGCGGCGAGCGTGAGCACCAGACGATCGACCTGCTGACGGTCACGCCGATCTCATCGCTGGCGATCGTCGTCGGCAAGCTGGTCAGCGCCCTGGCCTGGATCTTCCTGTTGATCCTCGCCTCGATCCCGGTGACCGCGATGGTCTTCGTGTTCGGTGGCGTCGCGCCTGACGACGTCATCCGCGGCTACGTCGTGCTGGCCGCGACGGCCATCGGGTTCGGTTCGATCGGCATCTTCTTCTCGGCGGTCACGCGCCGCACCGGCGCGGCGACCGGCCTGACGCTCGTCGCCACGCTCGTCCTGGTCATCGGATCGCTGTTCGTCTGGATCTTCCTCGGGCAGACCGCGGAGACGGACCTGCGCACCGGCCTGCGACCGCGGCCGCCGGAGGCGGTCCTGTACTTCAACCCGTTCATCGCCCAAGCTGACGTGGCCTGCGGGACGGAGCCGGGCTACGGGGCGACCTGCAGCATCATCGACGGCTTCCTCGGCGTCGACAACGTCATCGTGGAGCGGCCGATCGAGCCGGGCATCCAGCGCGACCTGGAGGACTTCGGAGGGGGCACGGACGGGGTCGGCCTCGACGATGGGTCGGGCGTCGTGATCGAGGGCCCCGACGGCCGGGTGATCATCGACCGCATCGGCCCCGGGACGATCGCGGGCGACTCCGATGTCGTCGCCCAGGCGTTCGTCAGCCAGCGCGACCGCTTCTGGCCGAAGACCGTCGTCAGCCTGCTGCTCCTCGCCACCGTCCTCACGCTCGCGTCCGTCCAGTTCGTCAGCCCCACGCGTCGTTGGCGCCCACGCCTGCCGGGTTCCGCACGCCCAGCCGCAGGAGCCGCCTCCGATGCCTGATCCCAGCGCCGCGCACCGTCCCTCGCTTCGTGAGCTTGCCGCCTCGTGGCGCGAGCGCCGACGACGTCGGCGGACAGCCGACGAGGAGCCTCGCTTCATTCCGGTCGACCCGCGGCTCGTCCTGACCGGCGAGCTCGATCCGGAGCTGCTGGCCATCCGCGCCGCGCTCCGGCCCCTTCGTCGGCGGCTTTGGCTCCGGCGCACGGTCC
>DATHRO010000158.1:0-25428 GCA_035465135.1 Candidatus Deferrimicrobiaceae bacterium | reverse complement strand
CTGGGCGTCAGCGGTGACGAGGTACTTGATCAGGTCCTTCGCCGCGGCCTTGTCGCTGAACAAGCCGAACAGGTCGCCACCGCCCGTCAGGGCGCCGGCGTTGGCGGGATTGATGTCGGGCATGACGAAGAAGTCGTACTGGCCCTCCTGCGCCCCGCCATTGTCCTTGAAGAACGTCGTGATGAAGCTGGCCTGATGGTGGAACAGGCAGCCCGGCGGATCCGTGAAGAGCGGGTTGCCTGCGTTCCGGAAGTCACCGCCACCATCACTGACGATGGCCTCGGGCGTGCCATGGGCCTTGTCGAGGGCGTCACCGAACAGCTCGAACGCGGACTTGACCTCGGGTGAGGTCCACTTCTGCGTGCCATTCACCCAGGCGTCGTAGACCTGCGCTCCAGACTGCCGGATGATGATGTCCTCGATCCAGTCGGTGCCCGGCCATCCGGATGCGGCCTCCGACTCGAGGCCGATGCACCACAAGTCGGCGCCGGCTGGCGGCGCGGTGCTCTGGAGCGCCGCGAAGTCCGCCGGGGCGCCGCCGGTGTAGACGTTCGGGTTGTACCAGATGAGGCCCTTGACGGAGGTCTTGATGAAGACGCCGTAGGTCTTGCCGTCGACGACGCCGATCGAAGCGACGGCTGCGACGGTCTCGCTGTTGTACTTCTCGATGTCGAGGACGTCGTCCAGCGACTTGAGGGAACCGCCCTGCGCGTACTCGACGAGCTGGCCGGGTCCGGGAAGGCCGGCGAGGTCAGGCAGGATGCCCGAGGCGACGCCGGTCGTCAGGACGGCGTTGAGGTCGCGGGTCCCCGTGTACTTGACCGTGTTGCCGGTATCAGCCTCCCATGGCTGGACCATGGCGAGGAAGGCTTCCTGCTCCGCGTCGGCCCAGGTGCCGATGACGCTGACCTCCTTGTCGGTGCCGCCTTGGTCCGTCGTGCACGCTGCCGCGACCAGGACGAAAGCGGCGGCGAAGACCAGGAGCCTCCTCCACATTGATTGCTGCATGTTCTCTCCTTCTGTGCCACGAGCCTGTCACCGGCGGGGGCGCCCGATGACCGGGCCTGATTGCCAATGACGCGCTGTGCCTAGCTCGCTCCTCCTCGCGCGGAGACACGCTCCTTCACTTCATTCCCGATGGATTGATGGCCTGTGGATTCGCGCACGATCAGCTCGGTCGGCAGGAGCGTCCGGGACGGAACGCTGAGGCCGTGGACGCGGTCCAGTAGCACGCGTCCGGCAGCTTGGCCGATGCCGCGCGCCGGAACGCGCACGGTGGTGAGGGGTGGATCGAAGTGCTCGGCCAGGGCCACGTCGTCGAAGCCGACGACGGCCACGTCGCCGGGGATCGATCGCCCCGAGCGCCGGATGCCCCGGATGGCGCCGAGCGCCACGACATCACTGGCCACGAAGGCCGCGCTGAACGTCGTCCGACGCAGCAGCTCGGTCATCGTCGCGTGTCCGCTGGCGGCGTCGAACGAGCCCTCGGCGACGAGGTCCGGGTCGTACCCCAGCCCGGCCTGTTCGAGAGCCTCTCGGTAGCCGTCTCGCCGATCAACGGCCGCGGTGTAGGCCAGTGGCGCGTTGGTGATGCAGGCGATGCGTCGGTGGCCGAGGCCGATGAGGTGGGCGACGGCCCGACGCGCCGCGGCGCGGTTATCGACGTCGACGCTCGGAATGTCGAGGTCGGGTCGAGAGCCTTGCAGGACGATCGGGAACTCGTCGGCCACGAGCGCGGTCAGCTCCTCGTCGTCGGCCCGGGGGCCCGAGACCACGAGCCCGTCGACGCGCTGTGAGCGGAGCAGCTCGGCGTACTGGCCGTCGTCATGCGGCAGCGGCTCGATGAGGACGCGGAAGCCGCTCGCCCGAGCGGCGCCGGCGAGGCCGTGGAGCGTCTCCGCGAGGAGCGCGTCGACGGCCACCTGCTCGGCGGTCTGGCGGAACACCAGGCCCAGCGTCATGCTCCGGCCGCCGGCCAGCTGACGGGCCGGTCCGTGGGGGTGATAGCCGAGCTCGCGCGCCGCGGTGAGCACCCGCTCGCGCGTCGCCGCACCGATGTTGACGTCGCGGCGGCCGCTCAGGACGAAGGACACCGTCGTGCGGGAGACGCCCGCACGGCTGGCGACGTCTGCGCTCGTGGTTCGGCGACGACGCTGGGTCAATCAGGCCTCCCGTCAGCCCGGGTCTGGACCCTCCTCCGGCATGCTCCGGGACTTGACCAAGGCTCCACCCGGGGAGACACTAACTCGCGTCAGTAACGCGCATTATCTCGCCACCGCGTGGTCCGTCAAGGCCTCGCAACGGCGCCGGCACGAACCCAGGGCGGTCGGACCGCCCGCCCCGGAGCCTCGATTGCCAGACGCTCGATCGATGGACCGCCGCCCGGGACCCGCGAACGACGCTGCGCGGCCTGGACCCGGCGACGACTGGTGGCGCGACGGCGTCATCTACCAGATCTATCCGCGCAGCTTCGCCGACTCGAACGGCGACGGCGTCGGCGACTTGGACGGGATCATTGCCCACCTCGATGACCTGAACGACGGCACGCCGGCGTCGCTCGGCGTCGACGCGATCTGGCTGTCGCCGATCTACCCGTCACCTGACTTTGATTTTGGCTACGACGTCTCCGACTTCACCGGGGTCGACCCGCGATATGGCGACCTGGACGGCTTCGCCCGGCTCGTCGACGAGTGCCACCGCCGCGGGATCCGGGTCATCCTCGATCTCGTCCTCAACCACTCGAGTCATCTGCACCCGTGGTTCCAGGCATCGCGGTCCTCGAGATCCGGGCCCTACGCCGACTGGTACGTCTGGGCCGACGCTGGTGGGCGCGGGCCGGACCGCCGGCGCCGCCCGCCGAACAACTGGCGATCGTTCTTCGGTGGCTCGGCCTGGACATGGGACGAGGCGCGCGGCCAGTTCTACCTGCACACCTTCCTGCCCGAGCAGCCGGAGCTCAACTGGCGCAGCCCGGAGGTCCGAGCCGCCATGCTCCAGGTCGTCCGGACGTGGCTCGAGCGGGGCGTCGACGGGTTTCGACTGGATGTCTTCAACGTCATCTTCAAGGACGCTCGGCTCCGCTCCAACCCGCCGCGCGTCGGCCGGCGCGGCCTGTGGTCGTGGCAGCGCCATCTCTACGATCGCGACCAGCCGGAGCTCGTCGAGATGCTCGGCGAGCTGCGCGGCCTGGTCGACGAGCGGCCGGGCCGGATGACCGTCGGCGAGCTGTTCGACGGCACGATCGCCCAGGCTGCCGAGCTCACCGCGCCCAGGCATCTCGTCTTCGACTTCGCGCTGCTCGCGACGCCCTGGAGCGGTGCCGCCTTCAGGGACACGATTGCCTGCAGCGAGCAGGCGTTCGGGCCGGATCGCTGGCCGACGCTGGTGTTCTCCAACCACGATCAATCACGCCACGCCAGCCGGATCGACGACCGGCGGACAGGCGATGCGCGGGCGAAGGTTGCCGCCGCCCTCCTCCTCACGCTGCGCGGCAGCCCGTTCCTGTATTACGGCGAGGAGATCGCCCTTCGCAACGTCGCGATCCCGAACGCCCGGGCGGCCGACCCGCCCGCTCGTCGCGCGAGCCTGCTGTTCCCGTGGTGGAACCGTGATCAGGCACGGACGCCGATGCCGTGGACCGGTGAGCCGACGGGAGGGTTCACGACCGGTCGGCCGTGGCTGCCGCTAGGCTCCGACGCCGCCACCCGGAACGTCGCCACCCAGGGGGCCGATCCGAGATCGGTGCTGTCGTTCTACCGCCGGCTGATCTGGTTGCGGCGCGCCACACCCGCACTGCGCCGTGGCTCGCTGACCCTTCTCAGGCAGACAGACGAGGATGCGCTCGGCTATCTCCGGCAGGCCGACGGTCAAACCGCGCTGGTCCTGCTGGCGTTCGCGGCTCGACGAACCAACGTGCCACTGCCGGCTGCACCGTCGGGCCGACCATGGCGGGTCGCGCTCTCGACGCATCGCGATACCGGAGCGTCGCTCGAGGGTCACAGCGTGTACCTGGAGCCGAACGAGGCCTTGATCCTGCTCGCCGATGAAGCGCCCGCGGCGTCGGTGCCGCGCTAGGATTACCCGGCTCACGCTTCGTCGATCCGGGGAGGGCTCGTGCCACTCGAATTCCTGCGCCGTCGCGGTGGGGGGCAGGCGGGATCCAAGGGTTCGGTCCAGGCTCCTTCCGGGCCGGCGCCCGTTCCCGAAGAGGCCGTGGCCCAGTCTCACCACCTGCGCCTCAACCTCGCGGCGCGCACGACCGAAGGCGTCCGGATGGCGGCCAACCCGGCGCTGATGGCCCATCTGCCCGAGCTCCTGCTCGAGTTCGCCAAGAGCGACATCGAGGTCGTCGAGCCGCGGCCAACCGAGCTCAGCATCGCGTCGCCCGCGATCGTCCGTGCCGACGAGGCCGGAGCGTGGCTGCAGGCGCACGGGTCTGCGTCGCCGATCACGCGTCACGCGCTGTGGGTCCTCGAATCGCTCGATGCGATCGATCCCACCTACGATACGTTCGCCGTGACCCTGCTGGACGGGGAGGTCGATACGTCGGGCTACCCGGACTACGCGGCGATCGTCGGTGGGATCGCGGCTCACTGGGACGAGTCGACGGGCGATCTCATCCTGCGGGCCGTCGCGGGCTGGGGTGGCCGGGGCGCTCGTGGTGACACCGACCGCACCGCGACACGGATCCTGGGGCGCCTGCTGGGGATCATCCTCGAGAGCGGCGACGCGATCGGCCGGCTGACGGTCGAGCGCCGGGCGCCCGGTGGGATCACCTGCCCGCATTGCGGCTACGCGTCGGCGACCAAGCTGACCGTCTTCTGCCCGAAGTGCGGCATGCGGATGGCCGGGAGCTGACGACGTGCCGATCTACGAGTATCGCTGCACGGCCTGCGATCACCTCGCCGAGGTCATCCACGGGATCAACGACCCAGGCCCGCGATTCTGCGAGTCGTGCGGGGCCGAGGACACGATGCGCAAGGGCTTCGGCACGCCGGCAGTGCTCTACAAGGGCTCGGGCTGGGCGCGGAAGGATCGCCCGTTACGGACGTCGCCGTCGGCCGGCCGATCCGATGGCTCGCGCACCGACGGGTCGAGCTCGAAGGCCGACGACGGCAAGAGCGGCGCCGGATCCGGGCCTGAGTCCACGTCGGCGACCACGAGCGGCTCGGGCTCGGCGGACGACTGACATGGCCGCAGCGTCCAGCGACTGGATCAGCCTCGAGGAAGCAGCAGCCATCCTCGCGGCCGCCAACGTCCACTTCCGTGCGGCGACGATCGGCAGCTGGGCACGCGCCGGCAAGCTGCAGAGCATCAAGCTCGGCGGACGGCGGTTCGTGCGTCGAGGTGAGGTGCGGGCGCTGATCTCGCCACGGCGCCGAGTGCGTGCCGCCGACGTGCAGCGCGGGCTGTTCGAGGACCTGGAGGCCTGAGCCGGCCTCCTCGATGGCTCAGCCTGCCTGCTGCTGAGCCGTCCCGCAGCGCCGACAGAATCGCGCGCTGACCGACAGCGAGAGCCCGCACGACGGACAGGTCCGCGCGCCCGGGCTCGGTGCGGCGGCGGGCTGATCCGCGCCCACGACCGTCCGGGGCCCGAGGATCGGGGGCAGAACCTCGAGGGGCGAACGCTCGCCCGGCGACGGAGCCATCGCGGCGACTTGCTCTTCGGCGATCGGAGGTGGGGCCGGGGCGAGGACAGGTCGGAACGGCTCTGCGGGCTCGGGCGCAACCTCGACCGCCTCGGGCTCGGGCGCAACCTCGACCGCCTCGGGCTCGCCGGCGACGTGCTGCTCTTCGTAGGCCGCGATCTCGGCATCGAGGCTGCGACCTGGTTCGAGGCCCTCGAGGGCGCTGTCGAGAGCGGGCTCGAGCTCGATCGGCGGCGCTTCGGCGACAGGCTCGAGCTCGATCGGCGGCGCTTCGGCGACAGGCTCGGCCTCCGCTTCGCCGGCGGCCTCGGCGACGGGCTCGGCCTCCGCTTCGCCCACGGCCTCGCCGGCGGCCTCGGCCTGGGGCTCCGCTTCTTCTGGCGCGAGTGGCTCGGCCACGACGGCCTCGGTGGGCTCGGCCACGACTGGTGCGGCCGTCGTGCCCGGCTCGCCGACGACCTCGATCCGCGGCGGGGCCAGATCGGCGACCACCGCGGGCATCGCGGACGCCGCCGTCGCGGCGGCTTCGACCGGGGCGGTCGGTTCCTCGACCGGGGCGCAGGTGAGACACCGTCCCTCGACGGCGTTCCAGCACTCGCCGCAGACGTACTGGCGGCATGACAGGCAGAAGTTGAAGGTCTGGTGGAACGCCTCGAGCGCGTTGTTGGTCGCCCGCTGCTCGGTCTCCGACCGTGCGACGGCGAACGACTCTCCGAGCGTCGAGTCAGGGTCGGTGAAGAAGTGCCGAAGCCCGCGCCCGAACGTCCCGATCGACGACATCGGGCGGCGTGTGTCAACCGGCTCGAAGGTGTAGCGTGTTCCGCAGCGCTCGCAGAACGATTCGGTCAGGATCTCGGTCATCAGCTCCCCGGGCGTCGACCGGCCCGGCCGGACGCCGAGCCCAGGCGATGATACCGGGCGTCCGCGAGGTGTCCCCCCGACGGGCGTACCGACTCGCATCGGCCGCAGGTCCCGGCGGGCTCCGGCGCGAAGTTCGGCACCACATCCGCGGCGCGCATCGAAGGCGCCCGGAGAAGGCGCCCGGATCGCCTCTGCTAGGCTCCCGGACCATGCGGGCGATGGCGCGCCTCGAGCACTTCTTCGAGCGCCTCGTCGAGCGGCCGAGCGCGAGGTTGTTTCGAACGAGGCTGCAGCCGATCCACGTTCTCCGTCGGATCGAGCGCGCCATGGAGGCCGAACGTCGTCGCGTCGCCGGCCGGGACGTCGTGCCCGATCAGTACGCCGTCCGGCTGAATCCGATGGATGCGACGGCTATCGGGGCTATCGACGCGGTCGCCGAGGACCTCGCCTCGGGCGCGCTTCGATTCGCCCGCGCACACGGCTACGCACTCCGCGATCGGCCACGAGTGGCGCTGCATGCGGACGCCGGGATCGTGATCGGCGACGTGGTCGTCACGGCCCGGATCTCGCCCCCCAGCGCCGAACGGCCGGAGCTGGCCCCGGTCGAGGCCGGGACACGGGTCTTCGAGGTCCCGGTCGCCCGAACGCCACGGGTGCGGCTCGAGATCCGTGAGCCCCGCCGCGCTCCGCGCAACGTCCCGCTGGGAGGCGAGCCGATCGAGATCGGACGGGGCTCGGATTGTGATCTGGTCCTCGTCGACGGCCGCGCGTCCCGTCACCACGCCCGACTCCGACCGCGGGACGGCGTGCTCGTGCTGACCGACCTTGAGTCCACGAACGGGACCTTCGTCAACGAGCAGCGCGTGCAGGAGGTCGTGCTCGGCGACGGCGATCGAATCCGAATCGGCGACACCAGCCTGACGGTGCAGCGCGCGTCGGACGACATCGCGGTCGGCGGCTGACGACGCCCCAAGCCAGATGGATCCCGCGGTCCTCGCGATCTGGCTGCTCCGGCTGCTGTTCCTGGCAGGCCTGTACCTGTTCCTGTGGCTGGTCGTGCGGGCGCTCCTGCGCGACCTCCGGGCCGCGGCGCGAGAGCCGCTCGTCGAGCTCGGTCGGCTGGTGGTCGTCGCCACGCCGAGCGGCGACCCGGCACCTGGCTCGGCCTTCCGGCTCGAAGCGGTCACCACGCTCGGTCGCGACGTCAACAACTCGATCGTGCTCGACGACGAGTTCGTGTCTTTGACCCACGCGGCGCTGACCTACCGGGGTCGGGCCTGGTATCTCGAAGACCTTGGGTCGACGAACGGAACGTTCGTCAACGGGGTCCGCGTCGCCGAGCTCTCGCCGCTGGCGTTCGGTGACGAGATCCAGGTCGGGCAGGTCCGCCTTCGGCTGGAGCGGGCGCGAGCGTGAGCCTCGCTCCGGGCCTGCGACTCCGGCCGGCGCTGCGCGGTCGGGAGCTCGGCCTGCTCGTCACAGTCGCGGTCGCGCTGTCAGCCGGGAGCGTGTCGCTTGGCGCCACGCAGCGTCTTGCGGCGGCCCGGCTCGAGGACGCGCCGCGACAGGTGTCCCTGCTGGCGCCGGCAGATCCGACGCAGCTGTGGATCTACCTCGGCGCGCTGTTCGCCGCTCACGTCGGCCTGGTGCTGGCCGGCCGGCGGACCGATCAGATCCTGCTGCCCGCGGTGGGGCTCCTCGGCGGGATCGGGTTGCTGCTCATGGAGCGGCTGCCCCAGGACCTGGCCGGCGGCCTCGGCGGCCTGTCGCAGACGCAGCTCGTCTGGCTGGTCCTGTGCATCACGGTCATCACGGGCCTGGCCAGCGCCGTCCGGAACGACGGCTGGCTGCGCCGATACAAGTACACCTGGGCCGCCGCCGGGGTCGCGCTCCTGCTGCTCGTGTTCCTGTTTGGTCGCGAGGTCAACGGCGTGCGCCTGACGCTCGCGATCGGGCCGCTCAGCGGCCAGCCGACCGAGCTGCTCAAGGTCATCCTCGTCGTCTTCCTGGCGGGCTACCTGTCGGAGAACCGGCCGCTGCTCGTCGAGGAGTCGACGCGCCTCGGTCCGATCCGGCTGCCGCCGCTGCCGTACCTCGCCCCGATGGCCGCGATGTGGGCGATCGCGCTCGGGATCGTGATCGTCCAGCGTGACCTCGGAGCGGCGCTGCTGTTCTTCCTGGTCTTCCTGCTGTTGCTGTACGTCTCGACCGCGCGCCTCAGCTTCGTGGCCCTCGGGTTTGCTGCCTTCGCACTCGGAGCGGTCGCACTGTACGCGCTGTTCGGGCACGTTCGCGAGCGCGTCGACATCTGGATCGACCCGTGGGCCGACCCGCTCGGCGGCGGGTACCAGGTCATCCAGGCGCTGCACGCTTTCGCCCGCGGCGGGCTGATCGGGACCGGCCTCGGGAATGGGCTGCCGACGATCGGTGGCCAGCCGCCGATCCCGGCGCTGCACACGGACTTCCCGTTCGCGGCCCTCGGCGAAGAGCTCGGGTTGGTCGGTATCCTCGCCATCCTGGGCCTGTATCTCGTCCTGATCGCCCGCGGGTTCCGGATCGCGCTGGCCGCCCAGGACGAGTTCCGGGCGATCCTGGCCGCCGGCCTGTCGCTGGTCATCAGCGTCCAAGCCTTCATCATTGCCGGCGGCAACCTGAAGCTGATTCCCCTCACGGGCATCACCCTCCCGTTCATCAGCTATGGCGGGTCGTCGCTGTTGGCGAATGCCGTGATCGTGGGGCTCCTCATCGCGCTCTCGGAGCGGGCCCTCGAGCCATTGCCGCCGGTACGCCCGCCGGGCCGGCTCCGACGGCTGCTGGACCGGGGTGCGGCATGAGCGGCGATCAGGCGGGTTGGGCCGGGCGCCGAGCCGGCATCGGGAGTGCGCTGCTGCGCGTCGTGCTCGCACTGGCGCTGGCCTTCGGCGGGCTGGCCGTGGGAGCGGGGTACTGGCAGGTGATCCGGTCGGCGGAGCTGAGCAGCGCGCCGAACGACGCTGCGGTGATCGCGGCGGCGCGCCGCGTCCTTCGCGGCGAGATCACCGACCGCGACGGGGTACGGCTGGCCTGGAACAAGCGCGACGCCAACGGCGAGCCGTATCGGGTCTACGCCTCGCGATCGCTGTCGGGCGTCATCGGCTACGCCTCGCGGCAGTACGACAAGGCGGGCATCGAGCGCGAGTGGGACGCCGAGCTGAGCGGCGTCGTGTCGGCCGACCCGGTGCGCGACGCGCTGCGCAAGTTCCAGGCCAACCCGTCGGACCCGCAGGACCTTCGCACGAGCCTGGTCCTCGAGCTCCAGGACGCCGCCGTCGCCGCGCTGGGGCGCAACCGCGGCGCGATCGTGATGCTCGATCCGCGGTCCGGCGACGTGCTCGTGCTCGCGTCCACGCCGACCTTCGATGCGTCCGCGATCGCGGATCCCGAGACCGCCGCCGCGTCGTTCCGGCGGCTGAATGAGGACGAGCGGCGACCGTTGCTCCCGCGAGCGACACAGGGCCGCTACGTGCCCGGTTCGGTCTTCAAGATCGTCACCGCGATCGCCGGCCTCGGCAGCGGCGCGGTGACGCCGGACACGGTCTTCGAGGAGCAGCCCGAGGCGGAGGAGCGGGGCCTGCTCGTCGATGGCTTCCGGGTCCGTGATGGACATCACCCGACGACCGGCGGCCGGCCCCTCGACTTCGCCGAGGCGGTGGAGGCGTCGTGCAACATCTGGTTTGCGCTGGCAGGCCTGCGCACCGGGGGCGACGCCCTCGC
This sequence comes from Candidatus Deferrimicrobiaceae bacterium, assembly GCA_035465135.1. GTDB lineage: Bacteria > Chloroflexota > Limnocylindria > Limnocylindrales > CSP1-4 > UBA5189. Next base: position 15,166 of record DATHRO010000158.1, on the reverse strand, counting down.
CGACTGGGCCGGGCGGCTCGGGTTCGGAGGGCGGATCCCGTTCGACCTGCCGACGGCCACGTCACAGGTGACCGGCGGTGGCGGATCGCTCGGCGGCGGCTTCACGGACCGGGTTGAGCTGGCGAACGCGGCCTACGGTCAGGGCGAGACGTTGGCCACGCCGCTGCAGATGGCGCTCGTGGCCGCGGCAGTGGCGAACGACGGAGTCCTGATGGAGCCGCGCCTCGTGATCGGCGCGACCGGCAGGAGCGGCACAACGACGTTCGCGCCATCGGTCTGGCGGCGGGTCACCTCGCTCGAGATCGCGCGCCAGATCTCCGCGGCGATGCGCCTCGCGGTTTCCGGTGACGTCGGCCGGATCTTCACGGCGGGCGCCGACGTCCGAGGCCTCCGCGTCGCCGGCAAGTCAGGCACGGCGCAGCTCGAGGCAGGTCGGTCGCCGCACTCGTGGTTCATCGGGTTCGCGCCGTACGACGACCCGCAGATCGCGATCGCCGTCGTCGTCGAGGAGTCCGGGGGCGGCGGTGTTCGGGCGTCGCCGATCGCCGGCGACCTGCTCCGCGCCTGGCGGGCGTGGAGCAGGCAGTGACCGACGCCTCCGATGGGCCGCCGCGATCCGGCGACGGCCGGCCGGCGCTCGAGCGGGCGGGCCTCGCCGTCATGGCGGCGGTCACGGCGGTCGTCTTTGGCGGGCTGGCGGTCGCGGCGTGGTCCCAGGGCGAGCTGTTCCTCGCAGTGATGTCGGGCATCGGGGCGCTCATGACGCTGTGGGCCGCGACCGCGTCGCTGCTTCGGTCGTAACCAAACATCACCAGCCGACGTCTCCGGAGCATGCACCCCGGTCCGGTTCTGGCTTCCCGGCGTACCATCCCGTGTCACCAGTGCGCGCCGACCCGAGTGAGCGCCGTGGAGGACGGATCGCCGGGATCGTCGAGGGGAGTCAGATGACGAGCATCCAGAAAACCGGGGACCGCGTCCTTGCCAACGTCGAGCGAGTGATCGTCGGCAAGCACAGCGAGGTCCGCTTCGCGCTCGTGGCCCTGCTGTGTCGCGGCCACCTGCTCATCGAGGACGTGCCGGGCACCGGCAAGACCGTCCTCGCCAAGGCGATCGCCAAGAGTCTCGGATGCACCTTCCGGCGGATCCAGTTCACGCCCGACCTGCTGCCATCCGACGTGACCGGCCTCTCGATCTACAACCAGAAGACCCAGGAGTTCGAGTTCCGCCCGGGACCGATCATGAGCCAGGTCGTGCTCGTCGACGAGATCAACCGGGCGACGCCGAAGACCCAGTCGGCGCTCCTGGAGTGCATGGAGGAGCGCCAGGCGACGATCGACGGCGTGACCCACGCGATGCCGGACCCGTTCCTCGTCATCGCGACCCAGAACCCGATCGAGTACGAGGGCACGTTCGCCCTCCCCGAGGCCCAGCTCGACCGCTTCATGCTCCGCGTCCGGCTCGGCTACCCGCAGCCCGTCGAGGAGCTCGTGATCCTCGACGAGCAGAAGCGCCAGCACCCGATCGAGGCGCTCGAGGAGGTCTGCTCCGTCGACGAGCTTCGCGAGATGCAGCAGGCGGTTCGCGAGATCTACGTCGATCCGCGCGTGGCCGACTACATCGTCCGGCTCGTCAACGCCACGCGCGACCACGGCGACATCTACCTCGGGGCCTCGCCGCGCGGCTCGATCGCGCTGTACCGCGCCGGTCAGGCGCTGGCCGGGCTGCTCGGCCGCGACTACGTCATCCCCGACGACGTGAAGGCCCTGGCCGAGGCCGCGCTGGCTCACCGGATCATCATCAAGACCAGCTCCTCGATCCATGACGTCCTGCCGGCCCAGGTCATCCGCGAGCTGCTCGACGCGGTGCCGGTCGGCGCCGCGGCCGAGGCCGCGACGCTGGGCTCGGTCGACCGCGGGCCGGGCGCGACGCAGAGCGTCCGGAGCTAGCCGCCGGACCGGCAGGCGTCAAGCGGGCCGTCAGCGATGCTGCGCCGTCTTCAGGCACTGCTCCTGTCCGCGATCCTCGTCATCGCGGCGTTCTCGACCGGCGAGCCGTTCCTGTTCTACCTCGTCTATCTCGGCATGCTCGTCATCGGCGGTTCGTACGTGCTGACCCGGCTTGGCCTGTCGGACCTCGAAGCGGGCTATGCGGTCAACCAGCTCTCAGGCCACGTCGGCGACCGGATCCGGGTGACGTACACGATCCGCAACACGAGCCGCCTGCCGAAGCCGTGGCTGGAGATCCATAACCCGACCTCGCTGCCGGCCGGCCTGCCGGGCCGGGCGCTCGGGCTGTCGGGTCGGACGGAGCGTTCGTGGCTGATCCGCACGCCGCTGACCCGTCGCGGCCACTTTCGGATCGAGCCTCTCCAGATCCGGACCGGCGACCCGTTCGGCTTCTTCGAGTCGTCGGCGTCGGTCGGGACCGGGATCAACATCACGATCTACCCGCGCCTCGAGCCGATCCCGGCGTGGCGACTCCCGGCGGCGAATCTCGAGGGCAGCCACGCGATGCGCGAGCGCACGCTCCAGACCACGCCCCTCGCCACGACCGTCCGGCCGTGGGCGCCGGGCGACGCATTCAACCGGATCCACTGGCGGTCGACGGCGCGCCACGGCGACATCCAGGTCAAGGAGTTCGACCTGGAGCAGACCGCGGATGCATGGATCGTGCTGGACCTCGATCGCCACGTCCAGATCGGGTCCAGCGACGAGTCGACGGTCGAGGTGGCCGTCCGCGCTGCCGCCGCGATCAGCGACAAGGCGATCGCCGAGAATCGCGCCGTCGGGCTGACGATCAACGCTCATCGCCTGGCCCAGCTGCCCGCTGATCGCGGGGGCCGCCAGCACCTCAAGATCATGCAGCTCCTGGCGGCCGTCGAGGGTGACGGGGCGATCTCACTGTCGGAGGTGCTCGTCGCGACGGTGCCGCGCATCCGACGCGGCATGACGACCGTGTTGATCACCGCCTCGCCCGATCGCTCCTGGGTCAAGCCCCTGGCGTCCTTGCGCGCCCGAGGCGTCGCCTGCGTTGCCGTGTCGCTCGACGTCGCGGCCTTCGAGCAGCAGGCCCTCGAGGACGAGACACCGTACTGGGCGCGGCCCGCGCCGCCGCTGCCGCCGGAGCACCTCGAGAGCCGGGCCCAGGAACGGCGAGCCCTTCGCTACGCGCTCGCCGAGTTCGACATCCCGACCTCCACGCTGGCGCCGGTGCGGCGCCTCGGAGAGCTCCTGGCGACATGACCGACGACCTGCTCATCGACGAGCATCACGATCCGCTCGAGGTGCCCCGCGACCCCCTCGGCGAGCCGGAGGGCCGGCTCGATCGGCTCATCGATCGCCTGCCGCGGCATCCGGCGGAGGGCTGGCTCAGTCTCCTGGCGGCGGCGCTGATGGCCGCCGCGTACGGGCTGGCCGTCGATGACGCCGGCTGGATCACCGATCGGACCGGCGACACGAGCTATCTGCCGACGCTGGCCCTCGTCGGCCTGGCCTTCGGGTTCACCGGCGCCAGGATCGGCTGGGGTCGCTGGCGCACGCACCTCGTGGGCGCGCTGTTTGCAGGCGTCACGCTGCCACTCGTGATGGGCGGGGCGTTGCTCAGCGGTTCGGACCTGGGATTCGACCCGCACGCGCTGGCCCTGCGGATGGCGGCCACCGTGCACATCGTCGAGCTCGTCTGGCGCGACCTCGTCATCGAGGGCCGACCGGTGACGGCCCAGGTCGGGCACTTCCACCTCGTGTTCGGCGCGATGGTCTGGGCCGCCGGGCAGCTTGTCGGCTACACGGTGTTCGGCCACCGGCGCCCGCTGGATGCGGTCGTGGTCGTCGGCCTGCTGCTGCTCGGCAACATGGTCCTGACCTTCCGCGACCAGCTGGGGATCCTGGTGCTGTTCAGCGCGGCCGCGCTGCTGCTCCTCGTTCGGTCTCACATCTTCGACGAGCAGGTGACCTGGACGCGGCGCCGAATCGGCGACCCGCGGGACATGGGCACGCTGTACCTGAAGGGCGGGGCGGCGTTCGTGGCCGTCGCGATGGCTGGTTCGCTGGCACTCACGGCGACGGCCTCGTCGGCGCCGTTGCAAAATCTCTGGAACGACCTGCCGCAGCGGCTCGCGGCGATGTCGGAATGGTTCCAGCGAATCGCCCCGGCCGGCGGCCCGTTCCGAAACCCGGGCACGATCTCGTTCGGCGACACGGAGGCGATCACCGGCGTTTGGAGCCCCAGTGACCAGGTCGCGTTCCGAGCCCAATTCCAGCCCGGCGAGGGCGGCGTGACGAAATGGCGAGCCCGCACGTACGTGACCTACACGCTGTACTCGTTTGCCACCGGCGATCGCACCGACGAGACGTACCCGCCTCGGGCGACCCTCCTTCGGGGAGCCGCCGATCAGGCCAACCCCGCCGGCCGCCGGCCGCTGTCGGTGCAGATCACGCCGGACGCGTTCCGCGGCGCGATCATCAGCCCCCAGGCGCCACTCTCGGTGGACATCTCGAGCCGTGCGTGGACGGTGGGGCAGGATGGCTGGTTCGCGTACATCGAGCCCGTCGGCGACGCGGCTCGCTACAACGTCGCGGCGATGGTGCCGGTCTATGGCGACGCCGGCAGCGGGATCACCCAGGCGCGCCTCCGCACGGCCGGAACCGACTATCCGCCGGAGTTGGAGGCGCTCTATACGGAACTGCCGCCCGGCGCAATGGGCCCGGCGGCGAGGTCGCTCCTCGAGACCATCCGGGAACGGGTCGCCGCGCCGGCCGGCGCCGATCCTGACAACGCCTTCGACCTGGCCCGGACGATGGAGGCCTACCTCCGGGACGGAGCGAACTTCGCGTACGACACCAACGTCGTCGACGAGACGGCCGCTCAGTGCGGCGGCGTCTCGAGCGTCGAGTGCTTTGCCATCGTCCGGCGCGGGTTCTGCCAGCAGTACTCGAGCACGATGGTCGTGCTCCTGCGGGAGTCCGGGATCCCGGCCCGGATCGCCACGGGCTTCCTGGCCGGTGAGCCCGACGACACCGGTCTCGAGGTCGTCAACGGCACCGCGGCGCACTGGTGGGTCGAGGTCTACTTCCCGGGCATCGGCTGGGTCGAGTTCGACCCGACCGGTGGGGACCGTGGGCAGCCGCAGGCCATTCCTTCGGGCTCGATCGGGCCCGAGACGCCGCCGCCGAGCCTGCCGCCGGCGTCGGCCGGGCCGGGTCCGACCATCGCGCCACCGAGCGGCGGGCCCAATCAAGGCGGCGCGGGTAGCAGCGTCGGGCCGTTCATCGCGATCGCCGCGATCCTCGCGGTCGGCCTCGCGGCGTTGGCTTTCGCGGCCCTGCGCCGAACCCCGCGGCGCCCGATGCACCCCGACCACGCCTGGGCCGGACTCGCCAGCTGGGCCCGCCGCATGGGCCTGGGGCCGCGGCCGTCGCAGACGGTCTACGAGTACGCCGGCGCCCTCGGCGACGAGATGCCGGCGGCGCGCGTCGAGCTGACGACCATCGCCCGGGCCAAGGTCGAGGTCGCCTACGGCCGGCGCGAACTCGGCGAGGAGGGCCTGCGCGGCATCGCGGCCGCGTACCAGCGGCTCCGGCTGGCGCTGCTCGGGTTCGCGATCCGGCGCGGCTTCAGGAGGCGGCGGCGCCGCTGACGACGGATCGGCGCTGCCGGCGCTACAGGGCGCCGCTGCGGCGGCGCTCCGCGTCCCGGGCTCTCGCGGCCTCGTCCTCGAGCGTCGCGAGGTGGTCGGTGGCGTTGTGCAGCCGGAGCCGCGGCCGTCCGCCGCGCAGCTCGACGACGGTCAGGCCGCACAGCGCGAAGGGCAGCGTCCAGAACCGGGCCAGCGGCAGGTCGAGCAGCGCCAGCAGGGCGATCTTGAAGACCCCGTCATGGCCGACGAGGATCGCCCATGGCTCCTCGGCCGACGGGTCGTGGTAACCGAGCACCTGCGACCGGTTGATCGTTCCCGGCGGGGCGAGCGAGGCCAGCTCGGTGAGCAGCTCGCGGAGCATCGTCCGGACCCGCCGGTCAACCTCTGGCAGCGACTCGCCGCCCGGAGCCCAGGCGCGGACCGGATCGTCGCGCCACGCGGCGAGAACGTCGCCCCAGCGCTCGCTGATCGTCGTCCCGAGGAGGCCCTCCCACTCGCCCTGGCCGATCTCCATCAGGCCGGCCTCGGCCCGGGCGGGGATCGCCGCGTTCAGCTGGCGCTCGAGTTCGCGGCCCACGAGCGCCGCGGTCTGGGCCGCGCGGCGCAGCGGGGAGTGGACGATCGCGTGCGGGGCCGTCGCGGGCACCGGCAAGGCTGGCGCCCGGCTGCGGCGTGCGATCCGGCGCGCGGTCAGGCGCGCCTGGCGTCGTCCGAGGGCCGACAGCTCGGGGTCGCCATGTCCCTGGAACCGGCCCTCGGCGACCCATTCCGATTCGCCGTGCCGGACGAACAGCAGCGTCGCCTCGAGGCCGTCGGGGATGAGCCGCATCGCCGGCAGGCCCGGGTCCGCCATCCTCAGCGCGCCGACCCGAGGCGGATCGTCCAGAGGTCGAGGACGCCCTCGTCGCCGCGAATCGCCGTCTCGAGCTCGGGGCTGACGTCGTCGTCGAGCGCGAGGACCATGAGCGCGTCGGCGCGCGGCGCCGAGCGGGCGAGGTGCATCGCGCTGATGTTCACGTCGGCCTGGCCGAGGAGCTGCCCGAGGCGGCCGATCGTGCCCGGGCGGTCGTGGTGGCGGGTGATCAGCATGATGTCGGTCGGGGCCATGTCGAGCCGGTAGTCGCCGAGGCGGGTGAGGCGAGCCTCCCCGGCCGCGACGGTGCCGGCGACCGTCAGCCGCTCGCCGCCCGCCGTCGCGGTCACGGTGACCGCGCCGCTGACGTGGCCGGCGTCGGGCGTCCGGCGCTCGGTGACCGACATCCCACGGGCCTCGGCCAGGATCGCCGCGTTGACGAGGTTGACGCGCTCGGTCGTGCCGGTTTCGAGGATCCCCCGCAGGGCTGCCGCGACAACCGGCGCCGAGTCGGTATCGGCAAGTTCGCCGGCCAGCTCGACCGTGAGCCGGCCGATCCCCATCCGGGCGAATTGGGCGATGAAGCGGCCCAGTAGCTCCGCGAGCGGGACGTACGGGCCGATCGTGCGAGCGGCCTCGGGCGAGACCAGCGGGGCGTTGACTGCGTAGCGAGCCGGCCGACCGGCGAGGACGTCGAGCACCTGCTCCGCGATCTCCTCGCTGACCGCCACCTGGGCCTCGGCCGTCGAGGCGCCGAGGTGCGGTGTCAGCACGGTGTTGGGGGTGTCGAGGAGCGGCGATTCGGCCGGTGGCTCGTGGTCGAACACGTCGATCCCGGCGCCGCCGAGCCGGCCGTCGTGCAGGGCCGTCGCGACCGCCGCCTCGTCGACGATCCCGCCGCGGGCGACGTTGAGGACGATGGCGCCCGGCTTCATCTTCGCGATGGCGTCCGCATCGATCAGCGCGGTCGTCGCGCGGCTGAGGGGCACGTGGACGGTCACGACATCGGCCCGGGCCAGCAGCGTGTCGAGGTCGACGAGCTCGACGCCGCGCAGCGCGGCCTGCTCGGCGGTGACGTACGGGTCGTTCCCAAGCAGCGTCATCTCGAATCCCCGGGCTCGCTCCGCGACGGCCATCCCGATCTTGCCGAGGCCGATGACTCCGAGCGTCCGGCCGCGCAGCTGGACGCCCTGGTAGCGACTCCGGGCCCACTCCCCGGCGCGGAGCGAGGTGTCGGCAGCGGCGATCCGGCGGGCCACGGCCAGAAGCATCGCGAGCGTGTGCTCTGCGGCGGCGATCGTGTTGCCGGTCGGGGCGTTGACGACCGTGATGCCGGCCCGCGTCGCCGCGTCCACGTCCACGTTGTCGACGCCCACACCGGCCCGTCCGACGACCTGCAGTCGGCGCGCCGCGGCGATCAGCGACGCATCGACCTTGACCTGGCTGCGGACGATCAGCGCGTCATAGTCGGCGACGATCTCGCGCAGTGCCTCGGGCGCGAGGCCCGTTCGGACGTCGACTTCGTGGCGCGCCCGGAGCTCCTCGAGCCCCTGCGGGGCGATCGACTCGGCGACGAGGATCCGCACCGTGGTCGCGGTCCCCGCGCCGGTCGTCCCGGGCTCGACGACCGTGGTCAGCGGACGCCCGCCGAGGCCGCCGAGCGGCCCTGCTCGGCCTCGATCGCCGCCTGCTCGGCCGCGGCCACGCCGGCGCCGGGCGAAGGAAGCCGACCGAGCTCGGCCAGGACCTCCTCAATCGTCCCGACGGCAGCGAGAATCTCGTCAAGTCGGACCATCCCGAGGTGGCCGACCCGGAAGATCCGGCCGGCCAGCTTGCCCTGGCCGCCGGCCAGGACGAGGTTGCGCCGCTTGAGCTCGCCGTTGAGGGTCTTCCAGTCAAGGCCCTCGGGGATCCAGGCCGCCGTCACGGTCTTCGAGCGGTGGGCGGGCTCGGCGAACAGCTCGAAGCCGAGCGCCTCGAGCCCCGCCTGCGTCGCGGCCGCGCAGACCTCGTGCCGGGCGAATACCCCGGCCGGCGTCTCCTCGGCCATCAGCCGCAGCCCCTCGTCGACCTGGAAGGCGACCGCCACCGCCGGCGTCCACGGCGTCTCGCCGTTGGCCAGGCTGTCGCGGTGCTTGCGGAGGTCGAGGTAGAAGCGCGGCATCCGGGCCGTCTCCATCGCCGCCCAGGCCCGCTCCGACGCCGCGACCATGGCCAGGCCGGGAGCCGCCATCCAGGCCTTCTGCGACCCGGTCACGACGACGTCGCAGCCCCAGGCGTCCATCTCGAATGGGACGGCCCCGAGCGACGAAACCGCGTCGACCAGGATGAGCGCGTCGGGCGCCTCCTCGCGGATCGCCGCCGCCAGCTCGGCCACCGGGTTCATGACCCCGGTCGAGGTCTCGTTGTGGGTCAGCAGCACGGCCCTGTAGTCGCGCCCGCCGGCGGCCAACCGTTCGCGGACCTCGGCGGGCTCTGCGGCCCAGCCCCACTCGGCGCTTATCCGCTCGACGCTCGCGCCGTAGACCTCGGCGATCTTGGCGAAGCGGTCGCCGAACGACCCGATCGAGATCCCCAGGACCCGGTCGCCGGGCGACAGCGTGTTGACGACCGCCGTCTCCAGCCCGCCGGTCCCGGCGCAGGTCAGGAGCGCGACGTCGCCGGTCGTGCCGAAGTACGGCTGCATGCCGGCCTGGATCCGCCCCAGGAGGGCCGCGAACTCGGGTCCGCGGTGGTTGATCATCTGGCGCGCGCCGGCCTCGCGGACGCTCGGCGGCAGGGCGGTCGGGCCGGGAATGCGGAGGTTCGGCTCGAAGGGGCTCACGAGATCTCTCCAGTCGGTGGGGTGTGGCTCCAATCCTCGCACGCCCGAGCCTGGCGCGTGGCGCTCGCTATGCTCTCGTAGCCGTGCCCGGCCGCGAGCGAGGAGAGGTCGTCGATGTCGCCGATGGCGGACGAGGACGTCACGATGCACGCCCTGCTCGAGCAGCTCCGCTCGGTCGAGCAGCGGCTCGCAAACCTCGAGGCACCTCGAGCTCGGAAGCACCGAGCGGCGGCGGGGACGACCGACTAGCGCCGTCGCCCCGGCGCGGACCGAGAGGCCGAGGCGGCCGGCGTGGGACAAGGCCACGCTTCGTCTCGAGCATGCCGACCGCCGCGCCGCCTTCGGCCACGTCCAACCTGTCCGTGGCCTGCCCCTTCGGGCTGCTCGCGCCAGCCTCACGGCCCGAGCGGTGCCACAGCAGTGCCGTTCAGCCCTCCGCGTCCCGCCTCTCGGTCTCGGCGAGGGCCTTGCGGGCACCTTCGCGGACGCGGGTGAGGCGGCCGGCGACACGCATCCCGTCGACCGTCGGGCCGGCCTCGCGGCGACGCTTCGCCGGGCCGGCCTCGCGGGCGGCCCGCAGGCCCTCGAGCCGCTCGCCGATGCCGCGCTCGGCACCCTGCTCGGTCGGGACGTAATAGCGCCGGCCCTGCTCGATCAGCTTGTCGGGCAGGTACTGCTGCCCGACGTCGTGGCCCTCGAAGTCGTGGGGGTAGCGGTAGCCGACGCCGATGCCGTGGTGGCGCATCCGCCGATCGGCGGCGGTCTTGAGGTGGTTCGGAACGGGCAAACTGCCGTGTTCGAGGACGTCCGACAGGGCAGCCCAGTACGCCTGGCCGGCGGCATTCGACTTGACGGTCGAAGCGAGGTAGGCCGTCGCCTGGGCGAGGGCGTACTGGGCCTCGGGCAGGCCGACCCATTCGAGCGCGTCCGATGCAGCGACCGCGACCTGGAGGGCTCGCGGGTCGGCGTTGCCGATGTCCTCCGACGCGCTGATGATCAGGCGCCGGGCGATGAACCGTGGATCCTCGCCGGCCGCGATCATCGTCGCCAGCCAGTACAGCGCCGCGTCTGGGTCGTTGCCGCGGATGCTCTTGATGAAGGCGCTGATCGTGTCGTAGTGGCCGTCGCCGGCCCGATCGTAGGCGAGTACGCGCTGCTGGGCGGCTCCCTCGACGTCTGCGACGCGCGGCGCGACCCGGCCCTCCGCGTCGCGCACCTCCTCGGCCTCGGCCAGCGTGACCGCGCCCTCGAGGACGTTGAGGGCGACCCGGGCGTCCCCGCCGGAGATCGAGACGAGATGCTCGAAGGCGTCGTCGGGCAGGGCTACCCCGCCAGGCGGTCCGAGCTCGCCGGCCATGCCCCGCTCGGCGTCCTCGAGCGAGCGCCGGACAACCTTGCCGACGTCCTCGTCGGACAGCGGCTCGAGGCGCCAGACGCGGAGTCGAGAGAGCAGGGGAGTGTTGACCTCGAAGTACGGGTTCTCGGTCGTCGCCCCGATGAACGTGATCGTGCCGTCCTCGACGTGTGGCAGGAGAGCGTCCTGCTGGGCCTTGTTGAAGCGGTGGATCTCGTCGACGAACAGGACCGTCCGCTGGCCGTGGAGGGTCAGGAGCTCCTGCGCGGCGGCAATCGCGACCCGAACCTCGGCCACGCCCGACATGACGGCAGAGAGGACCGTGAACTCGGCGCCGATCGCGCCGGCGAGCAGCCGGGCGAGGGTCGTCTTGCCGGTGCCCGGCGGGCCCCACCGGACCATTGAGCCGAGATGGCCGCGGGCGACGCCCTTGCGGAGCGGCCCGCGCTCGCCGACAAGGTGCTCCTGGCCGACGAACTCCTCGAATGTCCGCGGCCGCATCCGGGCCGCCAGCGGCTGGCGTTCGGGTGGCGGCTGGAACAGCGCCTCGGGGCGGGCGCCGGGCGCTCGGCGAGATGGCATCACTGCCAGTCTAGGGTCGGGAACGCTGGAAAGGTCTCGATCAGGTGGCGACCGCGGCGGCGCGGCCGCGTCGTTCGTCCAGCGGGCACCACGCCGGGAAGACGAACGGCGTCAGGGTCGTCACCAAGTAGACCGAGCCGAGGGCGAGGACCGCGGTGGCGAGGCCGAAGGCCTCGATGGCCGCACCTCCGAAGAGGCCGCCGAATGGGATCCCGGCCCACGCCAGGGCGCCGACGATGCCGAGAAACGAGTCTTCCGAGCGGGGCGGGTGAAGGTGGCCGCAGGCGGCTAGTCGTCCGGGTGCCGCAGTCGCTCGACGCCCCGTTCCGGCGACCAGCGCAGCAGCGTCCGGTTCTCGCCGAAGCTGACGTAGCCGGCCGACTCGATGTCGACCGAATAGAGCGGGTAGGGCTCAAGGGGCCGCCAGCCGATGGCGGCGAAGATCGTCTGGCCGTAGCCTTCTCGGGCATTCGGGTCGGTGACCTCGACGGCGCGGCCGTAGACCTTGAAATCGCCGCGCTTGGCCTCCCGGTCGCATTGCGGCGTCATGACTGTCAGCCGCGAGTCGCGCTCGAGGTCCCTGACCTTCGTCGAGCTCGGCATCATGCCGAGCATCAGCTCGCCATCGACGAAGTAGACCTCGTTCGGGCTGATCCGCGGCCAGCCGTCGGCCCGAAGCGTGCCAACGAGGCACAGGTTCTGTTCACGGAAGCCCGCGAGGCCGAGCTCGGCCAGCTCCGGCGCAGCCGCGGCGAGGTCGGCCCAGTTCATCGTGCCTAGACCGAGACGACCCCCAGGACGTTCACGAGGACGTAGACGATCGCGAGGATCGCGATGGTGAGCCCGGCCGTGAGGCCGATGCGGCGGACGTCGCGGGCGACGTATGCGTACTCGTGCGCCGCGCGGACCGAGAGCGGGGCGTTCACGTCGACGCCCGCCGCGGCATCGTGCGCCCGGCCGCGGGTCCGGCGGCGGATCGCCTCGGCGATCGCGGCTCGCTCCAGGGCGGCCTGCTCGGCCTCGAGCTCGGAAGCGCGCTGGATCTCGTCCTCGGTCAGGTGGCCTGACGACCGCAGCGGCATATCGACGGGCGCGTCGTCGCCGCCGACCGGCTCAGGCGGCGCCGGCGCGGGCGGCGGAGCGGCGTGCGCCGGGCGCTCCGACGCGGCCCGCGACGGACGGTTCCGACGGCCCGACTTGCCCGAGTAGCGAACGCGCTTGGCCATGGCCGCGGCAGTCTACACCGGGGGCCGCGGGCCGGTCCGGTTCGGTTCGGCGACGGGCGGACGTGCATCGGCCGACGCTAGACTCGACCTGACCCAGGCCAGCTCGCATGGAGGCCAGCCATCGACCTCGAGGCGCTCGTTCAGGCCAATCTCGGCGCGATCGTCGTCGGGCTCGCCGTCGCTGCCCTCCTTCTGCTCCTGCTCGTCGTGTGGCTGGCGCTGCGGCTCCGACGACTCGGACGCCGGCTCGACGCCCTGACCCGCGGCGCCGACGCCGCCAGCCTCGAGGCCGTCCTGGGAACGCATCTCGAGCGCGTCCGCACCGCGATCGAGGAGGTCGACCGCGTGGCCGCACGAACGGCGGTCATCGAGCGGGATTTGCGGAGCACGCTAGGCCGCGTTGGGATCGTTCGCTTCAACCCGTTCGAGGACACCGGCGGCAACCAGAGCTTCGCCCTGGCGATCCTCGACGGCCACGGCGACGGGTTCGTCATCAGCAGCCTCCACGCTCGGTCCGGCACGCGCGTCTACGCCAAGGCGATCAGCGGCGGGGCGGCCGAGACAGCGCTCTCGGATGAGGAGGCTGAGGCGCTGCGTCTCGCGCTCGCCATGCCGGCGCCGGGAGCGTCCGCCTGATTCCGCTGTCAGCCGAGCTGTCACGGGCGGTCACGAGACTGCGCGCATGCCCCCATCGGACGTTCCACCCGTTATCCGCTCCCGGCGCCGCCGCTCGCTCGAGCAGATCCCTGTCTGGCACGGTCTTGAGACGACCATCGGCGCGGCGGGCGGCGTTGCGGCAGCCGGTCTCGACGACGGGCCGAGCGGCCTCGATGCCCTCCTCGACGGGCTGAACGCCGAGCAGCGCCGGGCGGTGACCCACGGCGAGGGCCCGCTGCTCGTCGTCGCCGGCGCGGGCACGGGAAAGACACAGGTCATCACCCGCCGGATCGCGTGGCTGATCGCGACGCGCAGGGCGAGGCCCTCGGAGATCCTGGCCCTGACATTCACGGATAAGGCCGCCGAAGAGATGCAGCTCCGGGTCGATCAGCTCGTCCCGTACGGCTATGCCGACACGGCGATCTCGACGTTCCACGCGTTCGGCGACCGCCTCATCCGCGAGTTCGCCTTCGAGCTGGGTCTGTCACCCGACGTCCGGGTCCTGTCGCGGCCCGAGGTCGTGGTCTTCCTGCGCGAGCGGCTGTTCGAGCTGGCGCTCGAGGCCTACCGGCCCCTCGGCGACCCGACGCGGTTCCTGGGCGCGCTGGCGGCGCTGTTTGCCCGGGCCCGCGACGAGGACGTCTCACCGGAGCGCTACCTGGCCCACGCGCAGCAGCTCGAGACGCGGGTGGCCGAGTTGGCCGCACTCGCCGAGGCGAACCCCCGCGAGACCAACGACGAGGCGGTTGCCGCGGCCGCCGAGGAGGCTCGGCGCCAGGGGGAGCTGGCCGGAGCCTACGGCCGCTACACCGAGCTGCTGCGGGCCGCCGGCGCGATCGACTTCGGCGACCAGGTCTCGCTCGCGCTGCGCCTCCTCCGTGACTCGCCGGCCACGCGGCTCGCCGTCCAGGGTCGCTACCGCTACATCCTCGTCGACGAGTTCCAGGACACGAACCGGGCCCAGTCGGAGCTCGTGGCGCTGCTCGCCGAGCGACATCGCAACGTCACCGTCGTCGGCGACGACGACCAGTCGATCTATCGCTTCCGCGGCGCGGCGATCAGCAACATCCTCGAGTTCCGCGAGCGCTACCGGGGCGCTCGCACGGTCGTCCTGCGGCGCAACTACCGGTCCCTGCCGCCGGTCCTCGACGCGGCCCGCCGACTCATCCAGTTCAACGATCCCGACCGCCTCGAGGTGCGGGTCGGTATCTCCAAGCGGCTGCTCCCGGAGCGGACGGACAGTGCCGCAGCGCCGGTTCGACAGATGGCCTTTGCGACGAGCGCCGAGGAGGCGGACTGGATCACCGGCGAGATCGCGCGCCGCGTCGCGGCCGGGGCGCGGCCGCGGGACCATGCGATCCTCGTCCGAGCCAACGCCGACGGCGATCCGATCCTCCGGGCGCTCAACGTCGCCGCCCTGCCGTGGCGCTTCTCGGGCACGTCCGGCCTGTATGCCCGGCCCGAGGTGCGCCTGCTGCTGGCGCTGCTGCGCGCGGTCGCCGATCCGGGCTCGAGCGTCGACGTGTACGCCCTGGCGGCATCCGAGCGGTACGCCGTGCCGGCCGAGGACCTGGCGACCGTTGCTGGCGCCGCGCGCCGACGCCATCGCTCCATTTTCGAGGTCGTCGAGGAGCTGCTCGCGGATCCCACCATGCTTCGCGTCGGCGATGCCGGGCGGCGCGCGCTTGGACGACTCGCCGCCGACCTGCGTCGCTACCGCGACCTGGCTCAGCGGCGACCGGCCGGCGAGGTGCTGTACGCGTTCCTGCGCGACACCGGCTGGCTCGCCTCGCTCGCAACCGGCGATTCGGTTGCCGCCGAAGAGGCGCTGGCGAACATCGCCCGGTTCTTCGAAATCGTGCGGGCCCAGTCATTGCTCCTGGCCGACGATCGGGCAGTCTTCCTGGCCCGCCACCTGGGGACGCTCATCGTCGCCGGCGATGATCCGCCGACGGCGGATCCTGATCCGGACGTCGATGCTGTGCAGGTGATGACCGTCCACAAGGCCAAGGGCCTCGAGTTCCCGGTCGTGTTC
>DATHRO010000157.1:0-3875 GCA_035465135.1 Candidatus Deferrimicrobiaceae bacterium | reverse complement strand
CCGCTCGCGGAGCTTGATGAGCGTCAGCTCGCCCTTGGCGACCTGGCCGGCGAGTCGGCGGCGCTTCTTCGGATCCTCGACCTTCAACAGCTCGTAGGCGTGCGACAGGGTGTCTTTGCGCAAGGACACCAGCTCGCGGATCTCGGGCGGCGCATCGGCCAGGCGGAGGCGGTTCTCCAGGTAGCCCTTGTCCTTCCCGAGCTTCTGGGCCAGCTTGCGGACCGAGTAGCCATGCTCCTTGACCATCCGCTCGTACATCGCGGCCTCGTCGAGCGGCGTGAGGTCCTCGCGCTGGAGGTTCTCGATGATCGAGATCTCGAGCGCGGTGTCGTCGTCGATCTCCTCGACGAGCGCCGGAATGGAGGCGGCGCCGGCGGCCTTTGACGCGCGCCAGCGTCGCTCGCCGGCGATCAGCTGGAACTCGCCGCCGTCGAGCGGGCGGACGAGGATCGGCTGCAGGACGCCATGCTCCTTGATCGACGACGCGAGCTCGGCCAGCGACTCCTCGTCGAGCGCGAGTCGAGGCTGTTCCGGGTTGGGTACGATCCGATCGACGTCGATGATGCGGACCCCGCCACGAACGCGTCCCTGGCGGTCGTTCGAGAGCAGGCTGACGATCGCGGGCGAAAGCTCTCGCTCCTCGGACAGCCGTCGGGCGGCGGCGGCACGGAAATCAGTTCTGGCCAAGTTCAACCACCTCCCGTGCCAGCTCGCGATAGGTTCGGGCCGCATCGGTATGGCCCGCGTAGACGGTGATCGGCCGGCCCACGAGCGGCGCCTCGCCGAGCTTCACCGTGTTCCGGATGATCGAGTTGAAGACGTGGTGGTCGCCGACGACGCGCAGCTCGTCGAGCATGTCGCGAGCGAGATTGGTGCGCACATCGAAGAAAGTCGGCAGCAGGCCAAGGATGCGCAGCCGGCGGTTGAGCTTCTGGCGGATCGTGTTGATGACCTTGACGAGATTCGTCAGGCCCTTCATCGCGTAGTACTGCGTCTGGACCGGAATGATGACGCCGTCGGCGGCGACGAGGCCGTTGACGGTCAGCAGTCCGAGGTTGGGCGGGCAGTCGATGAGCGCGTAGTCGTAGCGCTTGCGCAGGCGGCCGTCGATCGCATCGCGCAGCAGCGATTCACGACCGAGCATCGTGAACAGCTCGCCCTCTGTTGCTGCGAGGTCGATGTGTGCCGGCGCAAGGTCGATGCCCTCGGTCTCGGTCTGGCGAATGATGTCGTCGATCGTCGCGCGCCCGACGAGGACGTCGGCCATCGACGTCTCGACGGTGTTGAGGTTGATGCCGAGCCCGGCGGTGAGGTTCGCCTGGGGATCCATGTCGATGCACAGGATCCGCAGCCCTTCCTCGGCCAGCGCTCCGGCGAGGTTGATCGCCGTCGTCGTCTTGCCGACGCCGCCCTTCTGGTTGGCGATCGCGATCACGTTGGTCACCGGGACTTCACCTCGCCATCACGAATCGTTGTCGACCGACTTGGGTCAGTATCAGGGGCGCCGGACGGTCGCGGAGGCGGCGAATCCGCGACCCGATCGTAGCGCAGCCGCAGGTGAATCGGACGTTCGACTTATCCACAGGATCGGCGAGTTGTGCACGGAAGTGTGGATTACTCGCGCAGTCGCGAGCGTGTGCCGGACCCACGCGCGACACCCGATTTCTGGCGACGTCCGGCAGGGGTCGAGGAGGGAAGGGACGGCTATGATGCGACGAGACCTCGCGCTGTCGTTGTGCAAAGACAGCATCGCCCGACGCGCCGGGACGCGGCCCAACACGGAGGGAGCGCCAGCCCGTGTCGACCAACGAAGAGCGACTTAGCCGTCTCGAGCAGATGCGGGCCGAGGCGCTGCTCGGCGGCGGACCCGCCCGGATCGAGCGCCAGCACGCCTGGGGCAAGTTGACGGCCCGAGAGCGGCTCGAGCTGCTGCTTGACCCGGGATCGTTCACCGAGCTGGACGCATTCGTCACCCATCGTGCGACCGAATTCGGCCTGGCCGAGCAGCGCTTCCTCGGCGATGGCGTCGTCACCGGCCACGGGACGATCGACGGTCGCCTGGTCTTCGTGTTCAGCCAGGACTTCACCGTCTTCGGCGGCTCGCTGTCGGAGGCCTATGCCGAGAAGATCTGCAAGGTGATGGACCTGGCGATGAAGGTCGGCGCGCCGGTCGTCGGGCTGAACGACTCGGGTGGCGCGCGGATCCAGGAGGGCGTCGTCTCGCTTGGCGGGTACGCCGACATCTTCCTTCGCAACGTCCTGGCATCCGGGGTCGTGCCGCAGATCTCGGTCATCATGGGGCCATGCGCCGGCGGCGCCGTCTACTCGCCGGCGATGACCGACTTCACGGTCATGGTCGAGGGGACGAGCTACATGTTCGTCACCGGGCCCAACGTCGTGAAGGCCGTGACCCACGAAGAAGTCGATTCGGAAGCCCTCGGAGGCGCGGTCGTCCACACCTCACGAAGTGGCGTCGCGCACCTCGCCGCGCACGACGAGGCGGAGGCACTCGACGCGGTCCGGCGGATCCTGGCGCACCTACCGCAGAACAACCTCGAGGACCCGCCGCTCGCGCCATCAGGCGATTCGCCGGATCGAATGGATCCCGAGCTGGACGAGATCGTTCCGGACGAGCCGAACAAGCCGTACGACATGCATGCTGTCATCGATCGGATCGTCGACGACGGTGCGTTCCTCGAGATCCAGCCAGGCTGGGCCCAGAACATCATCACCGGCTTCGCACGCCTCGGCGGCCGCAGCGTCGGCGTCGTGGCCCAGCAGCCAACGGTCCTCGCCGGTTCCCTCGACATCGACGCTTCGGTCAAGGCCGCGCGGTTCGTCCGCACCTGTGACTGCTTCAACGTGCCACTGCTCACGTTTGTGGATGTGCCCGGCTTCCTGCCGGGCGTCGGGCAGGAGCACGGCGGGATCATCCGACACGGCGCCAAGCTGCTGTTCGCGTACTGCGAGGCGACCGTCCCGAAGTTGACCGTCATCACTCGGAAGGCCTACGGCGGAGCCTACGACGTCATGAGCAGCAAGCACGTGCGCGGTGACATGAACTTCGCCTGGCCGACCGCGGAGATCGCGGTCATGGGGGCGGAGGGCGCGGTCAACATCATCTTCAAGGACGAGATCGCCGGGGCCGACGATCCGGCCGCCGAGCGGCGACGCCTCGTGTCGGAGTACGAGGCCGAGTTTGCGAGCCCCTACGTGGCCGCCGCACGCGGCTATGTCGACGACGTCATCCGACCGCGCGAGACCCGGCCGCGACTGATTCGAGCCCTCGAGATGTTGGCCGACAAGCGCGACACCAACCCCCGCAAGAAGCATGGCAACATCCCGCTCTAGGGCCCGCTCGGCAACCCGGGCGCCGGCGTCTTTGCGCAAAGACGGCTCGGCCGGCCCGCCGTTCCGGCGACTGCTGATCGCCAACCGCGGCGAGATCGCGGTTCGCATCATTCGGGCTTGCCGGGAGCTGGGGGTCGAGGCGATCGCCATCTACAGCGACGCCGACCGATCTGCCGCCCACGTCCGGCTGGCCGACGCGGCGGTGCCGATCGGGCCGTCCGCCCCGACCGAGAGCTACCTGCGGATCGACGCGGTCGTCCAGGCTGCCCTCGACACCGGCGCCGAGGCGATCCATCCCGGCTACGGTTTCCTGGCCGAGCGCGCCGCATTCGCACGCGCGGTCGAGGCTGCCGGGCTGGTCTTCGTGGGCCCGCCGGCGGACGCGATCGAGGCGCTCGGTGACAAGCTCCATGCCCGCCGGCTCGCGGCGTCGGTCGGCGTGGAGGCGGTCCCCGGGACCCTCGAGCCGGCGCCCGTCGAACGCGCAGACCAGTTCGAGGCCATCGTCGCCGAGGCTGAGCGCA
>DATHRO010000156.1:0-7889 GCA_035465135.1 Candidatus Deferrimicrobiaceae bacterium | reverse complement strand
GAGCGGTTGGCCGAGGTCGTGGGCAACGGGCCGAGGGCCCGGGCGAGGGCTCGCGGCGCGTCATGGGCGGGAACCCGGACCCCGACGGTCGGAGGCTCCGCCGCTGAGCCGCGCGTGAGCGCGACCGGCAGCGGCCGGTCCGCGCGCCGCGGCATCACCAGCGTCAGGCCGCCCGGCCAGAACGTACCGGCCAGCGCCAGTGCGGCGGCGCCGAGCTCGCCGACCTCGGCGGCCTGGGCCGCGTCGGCGAGCAGCAACGGGACGGCCCGGTCCGCCGGCCGGTCCTTCGCGGCGAACAGCCGCTCGATCCCGCCGGCTGCGCTCGGCGCCACGGCGAGGCCGTAGACCGTGTCGGTCGGGATCGCCACGATGGCGCCGTCGCGCAGCGCACGGGCGGCCTCCTCGCGTCCGTCCGGCCCATCGGGCACGCGGCGCGGCCTGTCGAGCTCAGTGGTCATCGTGGGGCTGGCGCCGGATCGTGCGTCCGGGCTTCGTACGCCGCCGCGGCCTTCGCGGCCTGCCGCGGACCGGCCAGGACGAGGTCCTCGATCAGCCGGGCCGCCCCCTCCTCCTCGAGCGGTGGCGCGACGTAGCGGGCGACGGCGAGGACCTCGCGCGGCGCCGACGGCATGGCCGCGCCGTGGCCCACGGCCGAGATCATCTCGACGTCGTTGAGCTGATCGCCGATCGCCAGCACCGCACCGAGATCGATGCCCTGCCGTCGCGCGAGCCACCGCACGGCCCAACCCTTGGAGATGCCGGGGGCGACGAACTCGAGGAAGCGCGGGTGGGCGACGGTCACGTCGGCCCGGCCGGCGAACGCCCGTCGTGCCGTCTCGAGGCTGCCGACCGGCCGCGGCGGTGGAGCCACGGCCACGACCTTCGTCACCGGCTGCCGGATCCAGGCGTCGAGGTCCGGCACACGCACGGCACGCGCCCCGAGGAATGCCGAGTAGTCATCGCCGCGGGGATCGTCGGCCGGAAAGACGATGAACTCGAGGTGGTTGAGGTGCGGCTCGAGGCCGGCCTGCCGGGCCCACGCGACCGCGTCTCGGGCGACGTCGGCCGGGAGGGGGCGGTGGAGGAGCAGTCGACCGCGGCCGTTCGACGCTGGCCGCGGCATCTCCCGGATCAGCGCGCCCTGGTAGCCGATGATCGGATCGCGCAGCTCGAGCAGCCGCGCGAACGGCAGCGCCGAGGACGGCATCCGACCGGTGACGAGCGAGACCCGGATGCCACGGTGGACGGCCCGAACGATGGTTGCCCGCGTCCGATCGGGCAGGACGAGGTCGTCGCCGACGAGCGTGCCGTCGATGTCGAGCGCCAGCATCCGGATCGGCAGGACGGGAGCGACCGAGCGGGCCGCGAAGCCGCTGCTCACGCCGGCGCCAGGACGGCGACCCGCGGCAGCCCGCCCAGGTCTCGCTCGACCGAGCAGCTCCAGCTCGGTAGCCGCTCCGCGACGAGACTCCGGAGCTCGGCCTCCTGGTCGCCACCGATCTCGACCATCGCCGCCCCGTCGGCTTCGAGCGCGGTGGGGAGGAGGTCGACCAGGCGGCCGATGACCGCCAGCCCGTCCGGCCCGCCGTCGAGCGCGAGGCGCGGCTCGAACGTGGCCGCCCGCGGCAGGTCGGCGATCGCCGACGTACGGACGTACGGCAGATTGGCCAGCACGAGATCCCAGCGCCTGACCTCCCAGCCCGGCAGGAGCTCGGCCTCGCGGAGCCGGATCGCGTCGGCCACGGCGTGGGCGACGGCGTTCTCGGTCGCCAGCGCAATCGCGTCGGCCGAGACGTCGGTGGCGGTCAGCTCGACCTCGTCCAGCATGTTCCGCCGGCGCAGCGCGACGGCGACCGCGATCGCGACGGCCCCGCAGCCGACGCCGACGTCGATGATCCGCAGCCGCGGGCTGCCGGCCGGTCGCGGCGCGCCGATCAGACGGCGAACGATCTCCGCCTCGGCGAGGTCGACCAGCCGTTCGGTCTCGGGCCGCGGGATCAGCGCCCGCTCGTCGACCCCGAACGCAAGGCCGTGGAACTCCTTGAAGCCGCGGATGTAGGCGACCGGCTCGCCGCCCTCGCGGCGAGCGAGCGCGGCGCGGTAGCGGTCCGCCGCGGTCTCGCCGACGGGCGCCTCGGGATGGGCCAGGATCGTCGTCCGCTCGGTGTCGAGGGCGTGAGCCAGCAGCAGCTCGGTGTCGAGCCGCGCGCTCTCCGAGCCGCTCGCGAGCAGCCGCGCCTGGCCCTCGGTCAGCAGCTCACGGACGGTGGCCATCTGGCGCGCCGGTCAGCCGGCCACGTCGGACCCGTCGCCGAGGACCGCCAGCCGCTCGGCCTGGTCGGTCGTGACGAGCGCGTCGATCAACTTGTCCAGCTCGCCGTCGAGCACGCGCGGCAGGTTCGAGAGGTCCATCCCGATGCGATGATCGGTCACCCGGTCCTGCGGGAAGTTGTAGGTCCGGACCTTGTCGGAGCGGTCGCCCGCGCCGATCATCGATCGCCGCGCCGCCGACTGGGCCTCGCGCTGGCGCTGCCGCTCGAGCTCGTTGAGCCGGGCCCGCAGCACCGCCAGGGCCTTGGCCCGGTTCTTGTGCTGGCTCTTCTCATCCTGGATCTCGACGACCATGCCCGTCGGCAGGTGGGTGATCCGGACGGCCGAATCGGTCGTGTTCACGGACTGGCCGCCGGGCCCGGACGAGCGCTTGACGTCGATCCGGAGATCCTTCTCCTCGTCGATCTCGATCTCGGTCTCCTCGACCTCCGGCAGGACGACGACGGTGGCCGTGGAGGTGTGGATTCGACCCGACGACTCCGTCACCGGGACGCGCTGGACGCGATGCGTCCCGCCCTCGAACTTGAGGCGCGAGTAGGCGCCGTCGCCGGCGATCTCGACGATCGCCTCCTTCACGCCCTCGATGCCGGTCTCGTGGAGGCTCATCAGCTCGGCCTTCCAGCCGTGGCGCTGGGCGTAGCGGGTGTACATCCGGAGCAGCTCGCCGGCGAACAGCGCGGCCTCCTCGCCGCCGGCTCCGGCCCGGATCTCGACGATCACGTCGCCCTCGTCCGCCGGGTCACGCGGCAGCAGGAGCACCTTGAGCTCCTCGAGCAGGCGGGTCTCCTCGCCCTCGAGGCGGGTGATCTCGTCGCGGGCCATGGCCCGGAGCTCGTCGTCGGCCTCGCCGTCGCGCATCTCCAGCGCTCCGACCAGCTCGGCGCGGACCTCGCCGAGCCGGCGGTACGCGGACACGACCGGCTCGAGCCGGCGGTGCTCGCGCCCGAGCCGCCGCAGGGCATCGGGATCGCTCGCCACCTCCGGCCGGATCAGCTCGGCCTCGACCTCGTCGAACTGGCGAGCGACCTCGTCGAGCCGTGCGTCGAGGCCGCCGGTCGGATCGCTCATCGTCGGGCCACCGGCTCTCGTCGCCGCCTCAGGCGGTGGCGGCCCGGACGTCGGGTTCGAGCTCGAGCGGGTCGCGGTCCGGCGTCTCGGAGCCCTCGGGGACGGCCGCCCCGTCCGCGTCGAGCGCCTGCTGCATGCTCACGATCGCGACCTCGATCTGATCGTCCGACGGCTGCTTGGTCGTGATCATCTGGACGAGGATGCCGGGCGCCATGATCGCCCGGACGATCGGGTTGGCGCGGTAACGGGCCCCGAAGCGCAGGATCTCGTAGCCGACGGCGGCGATCACCGGAATGAGCACCAGCCGCCCGCCGATCATCACCGCCGGGTTGTCACGGCCGAGGAATCCGAACAGCAGGATCGACAGGGCGATCACGACAACCAGGAACTCGGTGCCGCAGCGGGGGTGCGCGGTCGGGTACTTCCGGACAGCGGCCGTCGTCAGGGGATCGCCGGCCTCGAGGGCGTGGATCGTCATGTGCTCCGCGCCGTGGTACTCGAAGACCCGCCGGATGTCCGGCATGCGCGCGATCAGCGCGAGGTAGCCGAGGAAGATCGCGACCCGGACGAGGCCCTCGACGAGGTGCTGGACCCAGTCGGACTCGACGCTGGCTGTCGTGAACGATGCGACGAACAGAGGCAGCAGGAAGAAGACCCCGATCGCGAGGCCCATCGTGATCGTGAGCGTCACCGCGACCGTCCAGCGCCCGATCTCGATCCCTTCGGCCGCGGCCTGGATGTTGGCGCTCCGGATCAGCCAGCGGGTGCCGACGACGAGCGTCTCGTACAGGACGACGAGGCCACGGACGAGCGGCGCCCGCCCGAGGCGCGACGCGCGAAGCCCGCGCTTGAGGTCCTCGGATGCCCACAGGATCCGGCCGTCGGGGTGACGGAAGGCCACGGCGATCGCGTCGCGACCGCGCATCAGGACGCCCTCGATGAGCGCCTGGCCCCCGTAGTTGAAGCGCGCCATGAGCCGAGTCTAGCCCCGGGTCCGCTGCCGGGCGGAAAGCGCTCCGGCGGTTCGTCGCCGGGCGATCAGGCGCGGACCTGTCGCTCGAGTCGCTTCTGGAACCGCTCGACCTGGCCGGCGGTGTCAATGATCGTCTGCTTGCCGGTGAAGAACGGGTGACAGTTGCCGCAGACGTCGACCCGCAGCTCGGGGCGGGTCGAGCCGACGGTCCACTCGGTCCCGCACGACCCGCAGTGGACCTTGGCCTCGAAGTACTTGGGATGGGCGTCCGGCTTCACGCGCGCGCCTCCGCGGCCGCGTCCTCGAGCGGGACGACGCGGACCTGCTTCTTGGCCTTCGTGGCGTGCTCGAACCTCACCCGGCCCGCGGTCGTGGCGAAGACGGTGTAGTCGCCGCCCAGGCCCGTGCCCGCGCCGGGCAGGAAGGTCATGCCCCGCTGCCGGACGATGATCGCGCCGGCCGACACGAGCTGGCCATCGCCGGCCTTGATGCCGAGTCGCTGACCGGCGCTGTCGCGCCCGTTGCGGGATGTCCCGCCAGCCTTCTTGTGTGCCATATCGGTCGTCCTCTACTCGGTCGGCTCGTCCGCCCCGGCCTTGCGGCTCCGGCGCGGCTTCGTCGCCGGCTTCTCGGCGGTCGTGCCGCCGCCGGTCGCGTCGCTCTTCGCGGCCTTGGCCGCCTTCGTCGTGGTCGTCGCCTTGCCGGTCGCCCTGGCCGGCTTCGTCGTCTTCGTCTTCGTGGCGCTGGTCGCCTTCTCGGCGGCCTCGGCGGCCTCGCCGGTCGTCGTACCGGCCTTGGCGGACTTGCGGGCCTTCGTTGCCGGCTTGACCTCCGCCTTCGAGGCCTCGGCCTTCGCCGCTGCCTTGGCCTCCGCCTGGGCCGTCGCGAGCTTCGCCGCGAGCGCGGCGTCCTGCTCGGCCTGCTTGCGAGCCGCCTCCTCGAGCCGCTGGCGCTCGGTGCGGCGGGCCTCCTCGGCCTTGGCTCGCTCTCCGGCGGCGCTCTTGCCGTCCAGGACGATGTCGCTGATCCGAATCCGCGTCAGCTCCTGGCGATGGCCCTTCTTGACCCGGCGACGGGCCTTCGGCCGGTACTTGAAGCTGATGAGCTTCTCGCCGCGCTTGCGGTCGAGAATCTCGGCAGCCACCGAGGCGTTGGCGACGGTCGGCCGGCCGATCGCGGCGGTGTCACCGTCGGCGACGAGCAGCACCCGCTCGATCGCCAGGCTCGCGCCGGGTGCCGCGTCGACGAGGTCGACCTCGAGCTCGGTCCCGACCTCGACGCGGTACTGCTTGCCGCCGGCTTCGATGACTGCGTACATGGAACCTCTGGAGCGTGACTCACGGCGCGCGACCGCGGTCGCGACCTGATGGACAGGAAAAGGCACCTCGGCAGCCCGAGGCACGAAGCGAGATTGTACGGCTCGGGCCGCACGAGCGTCAACGCGCGTCGTGCTCGGATAGTGTCTCAGTCTGCCCCCGCGGCGCCGGAATCCGTCAGACGACCTCGACGACCATCACTGGGCGCGGGCCCGCGGGATCGACCACGCCAGCAGGTACGGCGCGACGAGCGTCGTCGCGACGACCGCGGTGAGTACCGCGCCGAACGTCCCGCCGTCGAGCAGCCCGGTGGTCAGGCCGAGCGTCGCGACGACGATGCCAACCTCGCCGCGGGGGACCATCCCGAAGCCGACCGTGACGGCACTCCAGCGGCCGAGGCTCCAGGCACCGACGATGCCGCCGAGCGCCTTGGTGAGGATCCCGAGGAGCGTCAGCGCGAGCGCCAGCAGCGCGATCGACGGGTCGAGCAGCGCGCTGAGGTCGAGCTCGGCCCCGGTGACGGCGAAGAAGAACGGCGTGAAGATCTGGGCCAGCGGCCGGATCTCGTGCTCGAGCTCGTCGCTGGCCTCGGTCTCGGCGACGATCAGGCCGGCGATGAACGCCCCAACGAGGGCGGCGAGGCCCACGCCGGCCGTGACGAGCGCGAGGCCGAGCATGATCAGGAACGCCGGGACGAGGGGCGTCTCGGCGAACAGCGGCCAGGTGAAGGCCTCGCGCTTGAGGCCGCGCAACCGCCGAGCAGCGAAGAAGCCCAGCGCCACGATGCCGATCGCCGCGACGGCCACGACCAGCGCCTGCTCCACGGGCGAATCGACGGCGAAGGCCGACACGATGCCGATCGCGATGAGCGCGAGCACGTCGTCGATGACAGCCGCGCCGAGGACCACGCGAGCGAAGGCCTTGTCGAGCACCCCGAACTCGGCCAGCACTCGGCTGGTGATGCCGATGCTCGTCGCCGCGAGAGCCAGGCCCAGGAACGCCGAAGTTCCGACCTCCAAACCCACCGCCAGTCCAACTCCGGCACCCGCCGCGATCGGCAGCAGCATCGCGATGATCGCCGTCGCGACGGCCGGTCGTCCGACCCGGATGAGGTCATCGACACGGACCTCCAGGCCGACCTGGAAGAGGAGGATGACGATGCCGATCTCGGCGAACACCGTCAGCGTGTCGTTGAGCTCGACCAATCCGAGAGCGTGCGGGCCGACGAGGAAGCCGCCCGCGAGCTCCCCGACGACGGCTGGCTGGCCCAGCCGCCGGAAGACCTCCTCGCCGACCTTCGCCGCCACCAGGATCATGAACAGCGCGGTCAGCAGCCCGATGACCTCGGCCGCGGCGGCGGCAGGCGGGAACGGCGGATTCGCGGCCGGCAGGCCGATCAGGCCAGGTAGCGCAGCCACAGGTAGACCGAGGCGATCAGCAGGGACTCGACGACCACCACCACACCATACGGCAGGTAGTCACGGAAGCCGATCGGATGCCCCGCCCGCGAGGCGAGGTTGGCGACGACGACGTTGGCCGAGGCGCCGATGATCGTGGCGTTGCCGCCGAGGCAGGCACCGAGCGCGAGCGACCACCACAGCGGCTCGATGGGCAGACCGCCGGCCGCGAACTCTCGCACGACCGGGATCATCGTCGCGGTGTACGGGATGTTGTCGACGATCGCCGAGGCGACCCCCGACAACCACAGCAGCCCGATCGTCGTCACGGTCTGCTCGCCGCCGGTGACCTGGATGAGGACGTCGGCGGCAGCCGATACGAGACCGACGTGAACGATGCCCTGGACGAGCATGAACAGGCCGACGAAGAAGAACAGCGTCGGCCACTCGATCTCCTCGAGCACCTCGCCAGGGTCGATCCGGGCCAGCAGCATCAGGACCGCTGCCCCGAAGAGCGCGATCGTCGCCGGCTCGAAGCCGAGCTGGCCGTGGAACAAGAAGCCGCCGATCGTGAGGCCGATGACGATCAGCGAGATCCGGAGCAGCCGCGGCTCCTCGAGCACCTCGCGCTCGTCGAGCGCCAGGACGGCGTCGCGAATCTCGGGATGGACCTCCAGCTGGCGGCCGAAGAACACCCGAACGGTAACGAGGAAGGCGAGGACCGCCAGCACGGCAGGCGGACCCATGTTCGCGAGGAAGGCCGCGAAGTCGAGGCCCGACGCGGAGCCGATCAGGATGTTCGGC
>DATHRO010000155.1:0-6381 GCA_035465135.1 Candidatus Deferrimicrobiaceae bacterium | reverse complement strand
TGGCCGTCTCGTGCCCGATGGCAGCGATCACGGCCTCGGCCCCGCGCCCCTCCGTGAGCTCCTTGACCCGCTCGACCGGGTCGACCTTGGTGGCGTCGACGAGCTCGGTCGCGCCCATTCGCTTGGCCATCGCAAGGCGGTCGGGGTCGACTTCGCTGACGATGACGCGCGCGCCGTACTGCCGCGCCGCGACGACGTTCATCAGGCCCATCACGCCGGCGCCGATGACGACGACGTCCTGGGCGGGGCGAAGGTTGAGCAGCCGGCTCGCGTGCATCGCGCACGACAGCGGCTCGGACAGCGCCCCGACCTCGAACGCCGCGTCGCCGATCCGGTAGACGCCGTCGGCCACCTGGATCCGATAATCGGCAAAGCCGCCGGGACCCCACGCGTCGCCGTACTTCTGGGCGTAGCCGTAGTGCTGCTTGCAGGCCCGGTCCTGGCCGGTCAGGCACCAGTGGCAGCGACCGCAGGATGCCGACCCGACCGCGACACGCTCACCGACCTCGAGGTCGGTGTTGGTGCCCGGACCGATCGCGGCCACCTCCCCGGCGATCTCGTGGCCGCCGACGAACGGGAACTTGTTGTGCTGGGCGCCGGAGTAGGAGCGCTGCTCCCAGGTGCAGATCGCGGTGGCGCGCACGCGGACGAGGATTTGGCCCGGGCCCGGCTCGGGGACCGCCATGTCCTGGACCGAGATGTCGCGGACCCCCGCCATGACGGCGACCCGCATCGTCTTCGTCTCGACGGGAGCCTCCAACACCGGTGACGTCATCACGCCCTCCACTGAGCCACGCGTCGCGGGGTCCAGCCGACCATGGGCGACCCCGTCGCACGCCCCTGGCAAAGGCCCTCACCTCTGCCCTGCAAGGATTTGCAGCAAGGAATAGCAGGCTGCTGGCGAGCATCATAGCAGGCCCGAACCCGTCCTCAGGTGGGCCGAAGGTCACTTCGTCATACTGTCGGGGTGATGTTGCGACGATTCCTCGGCGGCTCCGGCCTTCCTGACGCAGCCACGGCCGAGGCTCCCGCCACCCCCGGGCACTCCCAGGCGGCCGACACGCAGACCGTTCGCCGGATCATCGCCGAGCTCGAGGCGTTGCCGCGCGAGCGGGCCCGCTTCCTCGCCGCCTTCGCCTACATCCTGACCCGCGCCGCCGCGGCCGACCTCCACATCAGCGAGGTCGAGTCGCGCGAGATCGAGCGGCTCGTCGAGGAGCACGGGAAGCTGCCCGAGGCACAGGCCGTCCTCGTCGCGAACATGGCCCATCACCAGTCGCTGCTGTACGGCGCGACCGAGGACTACCTCGTGACCCGCCAGTTCCGGGAGCTGTCGACCGCCGAGGAGCGGCTCGCGCTGCTGCGCTGCTGCTACATCGTCGGCGCGGCCGACGGGACGATCAGCGCCGAGGAATCGCACACCCTCCAGCAGATCGCGCATGAGCTCGACGTGGAGCGCGAGGACGTCAATGAGCTGCGAACGGAGTTCGCCCCGAAGCTCGCCGCGATCCAGGCGCTCTACCAGCTGCGCCGCGACACGGCCGGCTGACGCTCACGGCCGGGCGCTAGGTTCGCGACTCGGCGAGCGCGGCGTCGAGGTCGTCGTTCGAAGGCTCGACGAGGACGCGTGACGGGCGCACCGGGTCGCCGAGCAGGATCGTCGGTGTCACGAGACGGCCGCCGTTGTGGGCTCGGATGAGGGCGTCGGCGCCGGGATCCAGCTCGTGGTTGCGGTAGCTGAACGGGATGCCGAGCGCGGTCAGGTGCCCGCGCGCGCGAGTCGTGTCCTCGCACGTGTCGCGCCCCAGGACCAGGATCGGCGGGACGGCTCCGTACGCGCGGCCGCCGGTCAATTCGGGCGCCCCGAGCCGCCCTGCTGACCGCCCTCTCGCAGGAACCTCTCGATCTCGCTGATGAGCTCGTCCCCCGACGGCAGGCGCGACTCGTCGACGAGCGCCTCGAGCCGCTCGACGTAGGTGCGGGTCGTCTCTTCGCGGGCCGCAGCGGCATCGAGCCGGATCCGCATCAGCCGGGCCTCCTCGGGCAGCCGGCCGAGGTCGAGCTCGGTGTCGAGGTGTCGCCCGAGCGCATAGAGGAGGTCGATCGAGGCCTGCGGATAGCTGCCCGAAACGTAGTGCGGGATCTGGGCGAAGTAGCCGACGGCGGGAATGCCGGCCTTGGAGACCGCGATATCGAACACCGAGATCGCCGCCGAGGGCACGCGGAGCATGCCTTCCGGACCGGGCTTCACGTCGCCGCGCAGCCGGCCGTTGCGTGACGTCGTGCCGAGGATCGGCACGGGGCGCGTGTGCGGCACCGCGGCCGGGATCGCCCCGATGCTGATCCACTCGGCGACCCCGAAGCGCCGAGCCAGCGCCACGAGGTCGCTCGACAGCTCGTGCCAGCGGTAGTCGGGCTCGGGCCCGCTCAGGATCAGGACGTCGCGCTCGGCGATCCGCGTCGAGCGCAGCGTCAGCTCCGGCCACTCGAGGCTCTTCGGCCGGCCGTCGAGGATCTCCAGCGTCGGCCGGCGCGCCCGATAGTCGAACACCGCGTCGGCATCGAAGGTCGCGACGACGCGGCTGCCACGGGCGAGGACCTCGGCTGCCGCGGTCGCTGCGCTGCCGGCGTCGACCCAGCCGTCGAGCGCGACGACGACGGCCGGTTCGACGATCTCGGGCGGCTGGCGACGCAACCTGAAGAGGCTCACCCGGCGGGCCACCGCGGAGCGGGCGGCGGGTCCAGGACCGGGAGCTCGTCCCAGTCGGACCGCGGCGGCGTGAACACGTCGAGAACGATCGCCCCGTCCGGGCCGGCCACGACCTCGTGTGGGACCTCGGAGGTGATCCGCCAGGTCCCACCGGGTCCGAGGTCGCGGGTCTCGTCGGCGATGGTGAACTGGATCGAGCCGGTGATGCACAGCCCCAGCTGCTCAGCCGGGTGGTGGTGCTCCGGCACGACGGCATTCGGCGCCAGCTCGACGACCGCGAGCGAGATCCGCTCGCCATCCAGGCGGCGAGCCCGGACGGCTTCGCCCCAGACCTCCAGGAGCGGCAGGTCGGCGAGGTCCCTCAGGTTGCTCATCGGTTCTCCCGGTCGGTCGTATTTGCCGCGGCGCTGAGGCGCCGTACAACAGAGTGTGCCGCGTGTCGCGAGGAGATGTGCGGATTCGCGAGGTGTGGTCCGCTGGATTGCGCTGCGGAGATGGGAGTTTGTGAACACCCACGGATCGTGCCGCCCTCGGCAACACCATCGTCGAGCCCCTCGAGTCCGTACCCGGGCCCCGCGCCATCCACCTCGCCGTCGGCCTCGCCCGGCCCCAAGCGCGAGCTCGAGCGCGAGCCCGCCCAGCGCCTCTCAGTCGGCCGGCGAATCGCCGGCGTCGACCTGGCGCCTGCCGGTGCGGGCTGGCACCGGCGCGCTTTGCAGGGCCCACACGTGGGGGGTACAGTCGGGGAACCCGGCGATCCGGAGGACGAAGTGGTCGTCGGCCCGAGGAGCCCGCGATGAAGACTCTGCGCCGTGCACTGGCGCTCGCCGCCGCCTTGACCCTGGTCGCCTCGACCACCGTCACCCCGGCCTTCGTGATCGCGGCCGGCGGCTCCGACTGGGCCGCTTGCCAGCCCGATGACGCCGCATGGTCGGCGATGGCCCGCAGCGGGCCCGACAAGGCGGGCCGCGAGAAGGACACGGGCCAGACGTCGACCGCGCTCCCGGCGAGGGCTCGCGGCCAGGCACCGCCGGATTTCTCGGCGACAGTCCCGGTCTGGTTCCACGTCATCACCGACGGTGATCTCGGCAACCTCTCGGATCGGGACATCAGAGCGCAGATCCGGGCCATCAACGCGGGCTTCGCCGGCCGTGAGGGCGGCTTCAACTCGGGCTTCAGCTTCGAGCTCGCCGAGATCACCCGGACGGACAACGCCCGCTGGTACGCGTCGCGCTCCGGCGGCGCCGAACGCGAGATGAAGCAGGCCCTCAAGCAGGGCGGCGACGAGACGCTCAATGTCTACTCGACGAGCGGCGGCTTCTATCTCGGCTGGGCCTACCTGCCGTCCATCACCGACACGAACCAGTCCTACCTCGACGGGATCGTCATCGACTGGCGAACCGTGCCGGGCGCCTCCGACGCGTACGACGGCCGCTACGACGAGGGCGACACGCTGACGCACGAGGCCGGCCACTGGCTGAACCTCGAGCACACCTTCTACGGCGGCTGCAACAACACCGGCGACTATGTCGACGACACGCCGTCCGAGAAATCACCCGCGTTCGGCTGCCCCGAGGGCCGGGATACCTGCACCGCCCCGGGTCTCGACCCGATCCACAACTACATGGACTACTCGGACGACCCGTGCCTCACGGAGTTCACCGCCGGACAGGCGCAACGGATGGCCGACTCGTGGCTGTTCTACCGCGCGCCGGCCTGAGCGACGCGGTGGACGACGCCCGCGGCGGGGCCGGATCCCGCTGATCAGGTCCGGTGACCGGCGACTGTCAGATCTGCGAGAAGCATCGCGGCGCCGGGCCGTTGGGCGGGCTGCTCGTGCTGCGGACGGAACGTTTCTGGATCTATCACGCCCCGGCCGACGACGCGGGGCTGGCGCCGCTGGGTCACCTGTTCATCGAGGCCGATCGCCACGCGCCGTACCTCGCCGACCTGACGAGTGACGAGGCGGCCGAGCTGGGCCGGCTGCGGACCGAGCTCGCTCGCGCGATCCGGGCCGAGCTCGGCGCGGAGTTCGTGTTCGCGGCCGTGATCGGGACCGGGATGGCCCACTTCCACGAGCACCTGCTGGCCCGCCACCCGGGGACGTCGGCGGACGTCCCGTGGCACCAGAGCGACGAGGCGGCGCCCGGCGCCGACGCGGAGGCCGTCGCTGCGCTTGCCGAGCGCCTGCGGGCGCGGGTGGGCGACCTTGCTGTCCGGGGCCCCGCCAGCCGGGGACTCGCCACCTAGGACCGGGGCGACCACTCGGCACGCCCTCACCGCGCCGGCCGTCGCTCCCGAGCGGGGCCGCGCCACCGGATCCTGTCGTGGAGTCGCGCACCTGGCTCCGCCAGTCCCCCGTCTAGGACCCCAGCGTGATCCAGATCGTCTTCTTCTCGGTGTACTGGTCGAACGCCTCGAGGCCCTTGTCGCGACCGCCGAAGCCCGACTGCTTGTAACCGCCGAACGGCGTGAACACGTCGCCCTCCGAGTACGCATTCACGCCGACGACACCGGCCCGGAGCGCACGCGAGACGCGGAAGGCGGTGTCGAGGTCCTTCGTGTAGACCGAGGCGGCGAGGCCGTACGACGTCTCGTTGGCGAGCCGGATCGCGTCGGCCTCCGAGTCGAACGGGATCGTCGTCAGGACCGGGCCGAAGATCTCCTCGCGGGCGATCGTCATCGTGTTCGCGGCGTCGTCGAAGATCGTCGGAGCGACGAAGTAGCCACCGGTCTCCTCGAGGATTCGCCCGCCGCCGACGACGACTCGCGCGCCCTCGGCCCGACCCCGCTCGATGTAGCCGAGGACCTTGTCGAGGTGCGGCCGTTCGACCATCGGCCCGATCTTCGTGTCGGGTGACAGTGGGTCGCCGACGACCCATTCAGGCAGGCGCGCCAAGAGACGCTCGACCAGCTCCTCGTGGACTGAGCGATCGACGATCAGGCGCGAGCCGCACGAGCAGTTCTCGCCCTGGTTCATGAGGGCCGCGAACAGAACTCGTTCGGCGACGACGTCGAGATCGAGGTTGCGGGCATCGGCCAGCACGAGTTGGGGGCTCTTGC
Organism: Candidatus Deferrimicrobiaceae bacterium; assembly: GCA_035465135.1. Taxonomy (GTDB): domain Bacteria; phylum Chloroflexota; class Limnocylindria; order Limnocylindrales; family CSP1-4; genus UBA5189. The sequence continues at coordinate 608 of DATHRO010000155.1, read as the reverse complement.
CGCCGAGCTCGAGGGTGACCTCCTTGAGGTTGCTCTCAGCGGCGTAGACCAGGAACTGACGGCCGATCTCGGTCGAACCGGTGAACGTCACCTTGTCGACGTCCATGTGCCGGCCGAGCGCCTGGCCGGCGGTGCCGCCCGGTCCGGGCACGACGTTGAGGACGCCGTCCGGGAGACCCGCCTCGGCGGCGAGCTCGGCCAGCCGCAGCACGGACAGCGAGGACAGCCGGGACGGCTTGACGATCATCGCATTGCCGGCCGCGAGGGCCGGCGCGATCTTCCAGGTCGCCATCAGGAGTGGGAAGTTCCAGGGCACGATCGCCCCCACGACGCCGACCGGCTCGCGGACGACGAGGCCCAGGGCGTCCGGTCCGGTCGGCGCGACGGCGTCGAACAGCTTGTCGGCAGCCTCGGCGAACCAGCGGTACGTCCGAAGGGCTTCCGGCAGGTCGCCCGTCTTGCAGTCTGTGATCGGCTTGCCGGCCTCGAGCGCGTCGAGCGTCGCCAGCTCGTCGGCACTGGCCTCGATGCGATCGGCCAGGCGCAGCAGGATCGCCTTCCGGTCTGTCGGCGCGAGCCCAGACCAGCGGCCGTCATCGAAGGCCCCC
>DATHRO010000154.1:0-1797 GCA_035465135.1 Candidatus Deferrimicrobiaceae bacterium | reverse complement strand
TGCCCGGCAGCTCCCGAGCCAGGAAGGCTAAGGGCCCGCCGACCACGACGAAGGCGAGGGCGACCGCGATCCCGCCGCCCCGCGGCACGGGCCGGGCGTGGACCCGCCGCTCGTCAGGATGATCGATGATCGCGCGCTTCGTCACCAGGCGGCCGACCCACGGCGTCACCACGAGGGCCACGAGGGCAGCCGCCGCGAACGCCGCGACGATGACCGGCAGCGCCTGGATCGCGGTGGTCGAGAAACTCACCCGGCGGCCTCGCCTCCGAGGAACAGGCCCGGCACCGGGAAGCGAGCCACGATCGCAGCCACCTCGGCGGCGAGCGAGGCCGTCGCTCCCGGGTCGTCACGCCTCCGGATCGCCTCGCCGACGATCCGCCCGATCTGGCGCATCTCATCGGGGCCGAAGCCACGCGTCGTCGTCGCCGGCGTCCCCAGCCGGATGCCCGACGCCGTGTTCGGGGGCAGCGGATCGAACGGGATCGCGTTCTTGTTGACCGTGACGCCGATCTCGTCGAGGAGCGCCTCGGCCTCGTGTCCGGTCAGGCCCAGCGGCGAGACGTCGACGAGCACGAGGTGGGTGTCGGTCCCGCCGGAGACGATCCGGGCGCCCTCGGCGGCAAGCGCGTCGGCCAGGACGGCGGCATTCTCGATCGTCCGCCGCTGATCGGTCCGGAACTCGTCGGTCGCGGCCAGCTTCAGGGCCACCGCCTTGCCGGCGATGACGTGCATCAGCGGCCCGCCCTGGGTGCCCGGGAAGACGGCCTTGTCGATCTGCGCCGCGAGGGTCGTCTTGACCATCGGAAAGTCCGCCCGGTCAACGGCGTCCGGCAGCTCGAGGCGGCTGAACACGAGGCCGCCGCGGCCGCCGCGCAGCGTCTTGTGGGTCGTCGTCGTGACGATATCCGCGTGCGGGAAGGGGCTGGGATGGACATCTGCCGCCACGAGGCCGGCGACATGGGCCATGTCGACGAACAGCAGGGCGCCGACGCCGTGGGCGATGTCTTCCAGGCGTTCGAAGTCGATGAGCCGCGGGTACGCGGAGGCGCCGCCGACCACGACCTTCGGCCGGACCTCGCGTGCCGTCGCCTCGAGGGCATCGTAGTCGATCCGCTCGGTCTCGCGATCGACGCCGTAGGCGTGGACCTCGAACAGCCGACCGGAGAAGTTGACCGGCGAGCCGTGGGTCAGGTGGCCGCCGTGGGCGAGGTTCATGCCGAGGATCCGGTCGCCGGGCCGGAGCACGGCGAAGTAGGCGGCCATGTTCGCCTGGGCGCCGGAGTGCGGCTGGACGTTGACGTGCTCGGCACCGGGAAACAGCTCGAGGGCCCGGCGCTGGGCCAGGCGCTCGGCGATGTCGACGTACTCGCAGCCGCCGTAGTAGCGCTTGCCCGGCAGGCCCTCGGCGTACTTGTTGGTGAGCCACGAGCCCTGGGCCTCCATGACCGCGGCGAACGTGTAGTTCTCGCTCGCGATCAGCTCGATCTTGTCGCGCTGGCGGCGGCCCTCGGCGAGCATCGCGTCCCACAGCTCCGGATCGACCTCGGCCAGGGGCTCCAGGCCCAAGCCTCGCTCCGGCGCCTGCGTCATGTCGCGCTCTCCTCTCTTCCCGGGATCGGCCTATCTTCCCACGCCGGCGTCGGCCGGCTCCGGCAGTCCGGCCGCCCGAAGGACGGCGACGATCCGCGCGGCCGGGATCGCGCCGTGGCGGAGGATGCGCGGCACGCCCTCGCTGACGTCGACGACCGTCGAGGGCGGTCCACCGGGCGCCGGCCCGCCGTCGAGGATCAGGCCGAT
>DATHRO010000153.1:0-8384 GCA_035465135.1 Candidatus Deferrimicrobiaceae bacterium | reverse complement strand
GGCGTCGCTCGGCTGCGGCAACCCGGTCGCCGTCGCCGAGCTGCGCGAGGGCGAGACAGTCCTCGACCTCGGATCCGGGGGCGGGATCGACGTCCTCCTGTCGGCCCGCCGCGTCGGTCCAACGGGCCGCGCGATCGGGGTCGACATGACCGACGAGATGCTCGAGCTGGCGCGGCGGAATGCCACCGAGGCGCGCGTCGAGAACGTCGAGTTCGTCAAGGGCACGATCGAGTCGCTGCCGCTGCCCGATGCCAGCGTCGACGTCGTCATCAGCAACTGCGTCATCAACCTCGCGGCCGACAAGTCGGCGACGCTCGCCGAGATCGCCCGCGTCCTGCGGCCCGGTGGCCGGATCGGCATCAGCGACATCGTCGCCGAGGACCGCCTGACGGCGGCCGAGCGGGCCGAGCGCGGCTCCTACGTCGGCTGCATCGCCGGGGCGCTGTCGATCGGCGAGTTCCGGCGCGGCCTCGAGGACGCCGGCCTGGTCGACGTGGAGATCAGCCCCACGCGCGCCGTCGCCGACGGCATGCACGCCGCGATCGTGCGGGCGCGCAAGCCAGCCTAGTCCGCGAACCTGCGGTCAGGCGTCGAGCGCGGCAGCCTCGGCGAAGATCGCGACGACGCCGAGCCGCTCGAGCCGGCGGAAGGTGTCGCGCCGGCGAACGGTCCACGCGGCGACGTCGAGCCCGGCCGCCGCGGCGCGGTCGAGGCGGCGCGCGTCGATCGCCCGCCACTCCGACGACAGCCCGCGGCAGCCGAGGTCGCGGACCGCATCGACCGTCGCCGGCTCGAGATCGAAGACGTTCGCCCAGCGCCGCCAGCCCGGCCGCTCGCGAGCCAGCCAGTCCATCACGTCCGGGTAGAAGGTCGACACGAGCGCACGTCGGAGAGACCCGTCCGGCTCGCCTCGGAACGCGTCGATCAACGGGAGCGCCGCGGGCACGATCGCCTTGAGCTCAATGGCCAAGAACGGCTCCGGGCGCCCATCTCCGCCGACGGACAGCGCCAGCACCGATTCGAGGGTCGGCAGCCCGTGTCGCGCGAGCGCCGCCGCGGGCAGGTCGGCGCATCGCACCTCGACGCGCTGGACGCGCGCCAGCGAGTCGTCGTGCAGCAGCACCGGCACGCCGTCCGCGGAAGCCCGCACGTCGAACTCGAGGCCGTCGCAGGCCGGGATCGCGAGCGCGGCTCGCATCGCCCCGAGCGAGTTCTCCGGCGCAACCCGCCAGTCGCCGCGATGGGCCAGCCGCAGCGCGCTCACCCCGGCGCGAGCCTCACCCGAGCCGGACCCTCGCGACGAGGCCGAAGTGGTCGGACGGATAGAGCGTCGGATCGCCGGCCGCCGGCCGGTCGAACGCCAGCCGGCACGACTCGACCGCGAGCGGCCCGCGCAGCCAGACGTAGTCGAGGCAGCCGGGTTCGCCCTCGTCGTCGCTACCCGGTGCCACGATCCCGGACGGCCAGGTCAGCGCCGGCTCCGCGCCGTTCGCCTCGACGTGGGCTGACCGGAAGCCAGCCTCTATCATGCGCCGGTACGCCGGCTCGGCAGGATCCGCATTGAAATCGCCGACGACGACCAGCGGACCGTCAGCGTCGATTAGCCAGTCGAGCAGCGCCCCCACCTGGGCGTCGCGGACACTCGCGTCCTCGGGAAGGTGGTGGAGATGCGTCACGGCGAAGCCGAGGCTCGTACCCTCAGGCGCTCCCACGGTGACACGCAGGGCGGATCGGTTGCGGCCGAGATCGAGCCGCTCCGGATCGCGCGTCGGCAGGATCTCCCGCGCCAGAATGGCGTTGCCGTACTCGGGCCGTCCCGCCCAGCCTCGGTGGATCGAGTAGCGACCCTCGCCCGCGGCGGCGAGGATCCGATCCTGCTGGACGGCGAAGACGCATTCCTGGAGCCCGAGGAGGTCCGGTTGCAGCGCGGCCATGTCGGCGAGGAGCAGCGGCAGGCGCTCGACCCAGCGATCGGCGATGTTGCGAAGGTTGAGAGTCGCGACGACGAGCTCAGCCGCCGCCGCGGCCCGTCGCGGCTCAGCCATGCCTGGGCGCCTCGGGCTCGCCGTCACCCATGACTACCGGAACCGCCAGCGGGATCGCGAACGTGAACGTCGCGCCCTCGCCCTCCTCCGACGCCACGCGGATCTCGCCGCCGTGGCTGGCCACGATATGACGCGCGATGGCGAGCCCCAGGCCCGTGCCGCCACCGCTTGATCGAGTCCGGTCCGCCTTGTAGAAGCGCTCGAAGATCCGCGCCTGGTCGGCGGCGGCGATGCCGGTGCCGTGGTCACGGACGGCGCCTTCCACCGACTCGCCGACGCGACGGACTGTGACCTCGACGCCCGATCCGGAGGGGCTGAACTTCACGGCGTTGTGGATGAGGTTCGCGAACACCTGGGCGAGGCGGGCAGCCTCGCCACGGACCGGCGGCAGGCCGGGCTCTACGTCGAGCTCGAGGCCGACCCCTTGGCGCTCGGCGAACGGCCGCAGGCGCTCGACCGAGTCGGTCGCGACGGCGCCGAGATCAACGTCGTCGAGATGCAGCTGCTGCCGCCCACCGCTCTCGATGCGGGCCAGATCGAGCAGCTCGGCGACCATCTGGCTGATGTTCCCGGTCTCGACCTCCAGCTTGCCGATGCGGTCGCGCATTCTCGGCGGGAGCGCGTCGCCGGCCGTCTCGGCCTCGCGCGCCAGGGCTTCGACGAGCAGGCCGACGGTCGTGATCGGGGTCCGCAGCTCATGTGAAAGGTTGTCGATGAACTCGGCCCTGATGCGCTGGAGGCGTCGCAGCTCGGCGACGTCCTCGAGGACGAGCCAGACGCCGAGGATCGGCGAGCGGCGGGCGCGTACGACGAGCGTGGAACCGGATTCGTCCGCGCCGAGAGTGACCTCGTCGCTGGCCGTTCCGGCGTCGCGGGCGGCCTGCGCGATGGCCTCGATGCGGTGGTCGCCGAGCGCCTCGATGGCCGTCCGCCCGAGCATCGACCCTGGTTCCCGACCGAGGAACACGTGGGCGGCTGTGTTCGCCACCTCGACCCGCAGGTCGTCGCTGAGACGAACCATGCCGACCCCCACCAGGTCGGCGAGGTAGGCCAGGTCGCGCAGCCGCTGCGCCATGCCGAACTCCGCCTCTTCGGCTCGCCGGCGGAGGCGCCGGACGCGATCGATCAGCGCCTCATCGGTTCGCTCGTCCCCGCCGATGGCCTCGCGCAGCGCTTCGCCGATCGCTTCGAGGGTTCGGCCGCGCGACCAGGCGACGCCCAGCGCGACGGCCAGGACGACGGCCTGGAAAGCCACAAAGCCGATGATCGCCGCATCCACGCTGCCGAGCATCGCATACGGCGGTACCCTGTCGCCCGTGCGGTTTCGCTTCATCCCCCGAGACGAGCGCTTCTTCGACATGTTCGTCGAGGATGCTGCCAACGTCCTCGGTGCGGCGCGGCTGCTCGAGGCGATGCTCCGCGCCTACGACGCGCCCGCCCAACGGGCCCGCGAGCTGCGCGATGCCGAGCGCCGCGGCGACGAGATCAGTCACGAGATCGGGCGGCGGCTGGAGCGGACGTTCGTCACGCCGTTCGACCGCGAGGACATCCACGCTCTGATCAGCGCCCTCGACGACGTGCTCGATCTGATCGAGGAGTCGGCCGACACCTTCGTCCTGTATCGCATCGAGGCGCCGACGGCCGTCGCGGTTCAGCAGGCCTCGATCATCGCCGCGCAGTGCGAGCAGCTCCATGAGGCGCTGTCGGTGCTCCGCACGTTCAAGGGCCTGGACAAGTTCTGGATCGAGGTCCACCGACTCGAGAACGAAGGCGACCAGCTCGCCCGCAAGGCGATCGCCGACCTCTTCGCCAACGGCGAGTCGCCGGTCGAGGTCATCAAGTGGAAGGACGTCTACGGCCTGCTCGAGGACACGATCGACAAGTGCGAAGACGTCGCCAACATCATCGAGCGGATCACGATCAAGCACGCCTAGCCGCGAAGCGGCGGTCGGGCGGCCGGCGCGTGTTCGCCTAGACTGGCGCCATGGCCGACGTCGCCAAGCCGTCCGCACAACGCGGCACCCCGAAGGAAACGACCCGCACGGTCCGCATGCGGCGCCGGCTGACCGCATCGCCGGAGCGTGTCTTCCGAGCGTTCAGCGACCCGGAGGAGCTGGCGCGCTGGTTCCCCGAGGGCGTCGAGGGCGGGCTGGCCGTCGGCTCGCGGACGACGCTCGTGTGGCCACGACGCCGGCTGTGGTGGGAGGTCGTCGAGGCCACGCCGAGCCGACGCTTTATCTTCCGCTGGCCCTGGGGCGACGCCGATTCGATCGTCACGACCGTGACGATCGACGTTCGGCCGTCCGGGTACGGCACGCTGCTCGATCTCGAGGACGGTCCGTTCCCGATCGACAGCCCGGACGGACTCGACGCCTGGGCCGCGGGCCTCGAGGGCTGGGGCGAGGCCCTGGCGATGCTGCGGGCCCACCTCGACTTCAGCGTGGACCTCCGACCGCTCGTCTAGCGCGACCCAGGGAGAGGTGGGCCATGTCGTTCCTCGAACGGGCGCGACAGGCGGCCGAGCAGGCCGCCAAGACCGCCGAGACGGCCGCCAAGGCGGCGGCCGAGCAGGGCGGCAAGGCAGCCGCCAAGGTCGACGCCACCCTGCGTGATCCCGCGACCAAGGCTCGCGCCGAGGCGGCGATGAAGAAGGCCCGGCGAGGTCTCACCACAGCGCTGGAGCGGATCGATCCGGGCGTCCTGGCGGACGTCGTCATCAAGGCGACCTCGCTCCAGGAACGCGCCAACGCGAGACTCCGGGAGAAGGGCTCGGTCTATCGGGTCAGCGAGATCGGGATCGGCGCCTCGATCCCCCCGAGCGTGACGTTCACGATCGCCCGAGTCGAGGACCCGGACGCCGACGCGAAGACGTCGACGGAGCTCCTGGCCGGCACGGCACCTGCCGACGCCGCGGCCGAGGCGACGAACGAGGCCGTGGTCAGCCTCGACGGCACGACCGTCGACCACGACGTGCTCGAAGAGATCGACAAGGAAGACTAGCCGCGCTCAGGTCGCGGGGAATCCCTCGCGCAGATAGCCTTCGATCGTCTCGATTGGCTCCATGGAACGCTCACCGGTCGCCCGCCGGGTCAGCTCGACGCCGCCGCCGGCAAGCGACCGCGGCGAGACCGTGGCGATCCACGGCATCCCGAGCAGCTCGGCGTCGGTGAACTTGACGCCGGGGCTCTCGTCGCGGTCGTCGTACAGGATGTCGCGCCCGGCGGCGGCCGCCGACGCGTGCAGTCGCTCGGCCGTCTCGCGGACCGCGGCGTCGCGTGCGGCGCCGAGCTCGACGAGATGCGCCGCGTAGGGTGCGACCTGATCGGGCCAGACGATGCCCTTGTCGTCGTGGTGGGCCTCGACGATGCAGGCCAGGTTGCGCCCGAGGCCGATGCCGTACGAGCCCATCACGATCGGGTGGCGCTCGCCGTCCTCGCCCAGGTAATACGCGCCCGCGGCGACCGTGAAGTCAGTCCCGAGCTTGAAGATGTTGCCAACCTCGATGCCCTTGCGCAGCTTGACCGGCGAGCCGCAGCGCACGCAGGCGTCGCCCTCGCGGGCATTCGTGATGTCGGTCACGAGGTCGGGCCGATAGTCGCGCCCGACGTTGACGTTCTTGACGTGCCAGCCCACGCGGTTGGCGCCGGCCACCAGGTTGGGCGAGCGTTCGACGAGCTCGTCCACGACGACCACCGCATCCTGAGCGCCGAGCGGTGAGCCGTAGCCAGCCTCCATCCCCCGGGCCTTGATCTCCTCGAGCTGGGCCGGCCGGATGCCGCCGCGAGCCTTCAGGGCATTGACCAACTTGGTCTCGTTGACGTCGTAGTCGCCACGGACGATGGCGACCACGAATCGATCGTCGCCGGTGACGAAGAAGGCAGCCTTGGCGGTCCGTGACCTAGGGACGCCGAGGAACGTTGCCAGCGCATCGATCGTCGTCGCGTCGGGCGTCTCGACGTCCTCCATCGGGAGCGGCTCCTCGCCGTCGGGCGCTGGTTTCCGGACCTCGGCGATCTGCTGGTTCTCGGCATAGCCGCAGCTGTCGCACAGCACGAGCGTGTCCTCACCGTAGTCGTTGAGGACCATGAACTCGTGGGCGCCCGTTCCGCCCATGATCCCGACGTCGGCGCCGACGGCAATCGCGTCGAGGCCGAGGCGCTCGAAGATCTGCTCGTAGGCCTCGTAGTGCCTGCGGTAGCTCTCGTCGAGGCCCGCCTCATCGAGGTCGCAGCTGTACGAGTCCTTCATCACGAACTCGCGAACCCGGACGAGCCCGCCACGGGAGCGCGGCTCGTCGCGGAACTTCGTCTGGAAGTGGTAGACGATGACCGGCAGCTGGCGATAGCTCTGGACGAGGTCGCGCAACAGCAGCGCCACGACCTCCTCGTGGGTCATCGCCAGGACCATGTCGCGCTCGCCGCGATCCTTGAACCGCAGCAGCTCGGGGCCGATCTTGAAGTACCGCCCGCTGTCCTTCCAGATCTCGGCCGGGTGGACCACCGGCATCTCCATTTCCTGGCCGCCGATGCGATCCATCTCCTCGCGGATGACCCCCTCGACTCGCTGGGTCACCCGGAAACCCAGCGGCAGCAGCGAGTAGATCCCCGAGCCGAGCTGGCGCAGGTAGCCGGCACGGAGCAGCAGCCGGTGCGACGGCATCTCGGCCTCGGCCGGATCGTCGCGCAACGTGGCGAAGAACAGCTCGCTGAGACGCATGGGACTGCGAAGGATAGCGGAGCGACGGCGCGGAACGATCGAGCCCACGGACGCCCGCCGTCACTGGTAGCCTTCAGGCGTGCCCGAGGGCTTTACTCTCCTCCTGATCGTCGTCCTCGGCCTGGCCGTTCTGTTCGACTACATCAACGGCTTCCACGACACGGCGAACGCGATCGCCACGTCCGTGTCGACGCGGGCCCTGCGGCCGCACGTCGCGATCCTCATGTCGGCCACGGCGAACTTCGTCGGCGCCCTGACAGGGACGGCCGTCGCCAAGACGATCGCGGCCGGGATCGCCACGACGCCCGAGGGCCACGCCGGCCAGATCGTCATCGCGGCGGCGCTCGTCGGCGCGATCACCTGGAACCTGATCACGTGGCGGCTGGGGATCCCGTCGTCGTCGAGCCACGCATTGATCGGCGGGCTCATCGGAGCCGCGATCGCGGCGAGCGGCGTCGACGCCCTCAACCTGCCGGGCATCGGCCAGAAGGTCCTCGTCCCGCTCGTCGCATCCCCGATCCTCGGGGTCCTGATCGGGCTCGGCTTCATGATCGTCTTGCTGAACGTGTTCCGGCGCGCCCACCCGGCCCGGATCAACGAGCGCTTCCGGCGCCTCCAGGTGCTGTCGGCCGCCTACATGGCCTTCAGCCATGGCTCGAACGACGCCCAGAAGACGATGGGCATCATGACCCTGGCGCTCGTATCCGCCGGCATCCTGGCCGAGCCGGTCGTGCCGCTGTGGGTCATCCTCGCGGCCGCGACGGCCATCTCGCTGGGGACCGCGGCCGGCGGCTGGCGGATCATCCGGACGATGGGCCAGAAGGTCGTGAAGCTCGATCCCGTCCACGGCTTCGCAGCCGAGACGACGGCGGCGACGATCATCGTCGGGGCGTCGAGCCTCGGGATGCCGGTTTCGACGACCCATGTCATCTCGTCGGCAATCATTGGGGTGGGATCGAGCGACCGCCTGTCGGCGGTTCGGTGGGGCGTCGCCGGCAACATCGTCGTCGCCTGGATTCTCACGATCCCGGCCTCGGGGGCCGTCGCGTGGCTCGCCTGGGAGGTCCTGGGGCGGATCCTCTAGGGGTTCGGCGCCGGAGCTCCGAGGCCGACCGCCGACGACGGCAGGCTGTGGCGGTGAAGCTCGACGGCGATCATCGGAGCAGGTCGGCCAGCGCGGCGCGGGCTGTGGCGACTGCCGCCTCGTCGCGCTCGTAGTACTGGAACCGGGCGTTGGCCTCGTGCCGCGTCGCCCGCACGAGGCCAGCCTCGCGCAGCTTCGCGAGATGGTTGCTGACGTTGTTCTCGCGCGCGCCGATGGCGGCGGCCATCTCGCACACGCAGACCGGCCCGTCGGCGAGCAGCCCCAGGATCGCCGCTCGGCTCGGATCGGCCAGGAGCGCGGCGGCGTCGACGGCGGCCGCGACGTCGGGCGGGCGGAGATCGAGGCGCGGCTGGCCGACGACCGGAAGCTGGGTGGTCATCGCGCCTCGCCCGCGCCGGCGAGCACGGGCCGTGCCTGGGCGCCGAACAGCCGCGGCGCGAGCCGCATCGCCGACCAGACGAAGAACAGCATCACCGGGACTTCGATCAGCGGCCCGACGACGGTCGCGAGGGCGACCG
>DATHRO010000152.1:0-20502 GCA_035465135.1 Candidatus Deferrimicrobiaceae bacterium | reverse complement strand
TCGTCCGCTGGGACGGGACGCTGACCGGCCGGACGATCGCCGACGGGACCCGCACGCAGGCGATCGGGCGGCGCAATTTTGCGCACCTCTCGCGGTACCTCGACGTAATCGTCACGGTGACCGAGGCCGAGATCGCCGCCGCGGTGCGCCTCATCGCCGAGGTGAGCCGGCTCGTGGCCGAGCCGTCCGGCGCCCTCGCGGCTGCGGCCGCGCAGTTTCACCCAGCGGAGGCGGGCATCGGCAACGCCGAAGGCACGGTCGTCGCCGTGGTCAGCGGCGGCAACGTCGAACCGGAGCGCTATCGCGCCCTGCTCGCCTCGCCGCTCCCGGCCGACGTGTCCCCGGCCTGACCGACGCGCGCCGCCAGCTCGTCGGCTCGCTCGCTGAGCCGCTGCCGCTCGCGGTCGGCCCGCCGCTCGGCCGCCGGCGCGTCTCGCTCCTCCTTGCGCATCCAGCCGGCGATGACCAGCAGGATCGCGCCGATGAGCACGAGGTCGGAGACGACCCACATCAAACCGGCCGCCAGCTGCTGGTCCGCGAGCGCGTCGATGCCGTACGGCGAACCGAGCGTTGCGTAGTGCGGATACAGCGGCGCCGTCGCGAGCAGGATCGCGACCGCGAGGAACGAGTTTGGCGGCATCTGGAGCAGCAGGTACAGCCCCCGGGCCGCGTGGCCCATGCGGCGAGGGCCCGGGTCCGCACCGACGACGGGCCACCAGAACATCAGCGCGGAGCCGAGGAACAGGGCGTGCTCGAGGTCGTGGGTCAGCGGCTCCTCGAGCGCGAGGTTGAACAGCGGCGAGAAGTGGGTCGCCCACATGACGACCGTGAAGGCCAGCCACGCGACGACGGGGTGGCCGAGGACGGCCACCGGGCCCGAGTGCAGGACCGGCAGGAGCCAGCGTTGGCGGGCCTCTGGCGTCGCGGCCCGCAGCAGCTGGGTCACCGGCGCGGCGAGGACCAGCAGCGGCGCCGCGGCGAACGTCAGGAGCATGTGCTGGACCATGTGCACCGAGAACAGCGTCGTGTCGTAGGCCTCGATGCCCGACATCAGGGCGATCGCGATCGCCGCGAGGCCGCCGAAGAACGCGGCGGTCCGCCAGCGCGATACGGGCCGCTCGGGGTGGAACCTGGCGATCCGCCGAAGAAGGGCCAGCCACGCGACCGCGGCGACGAGGATCCCAGCGGCCACGAGCGGCTCGAGCGTCCAGCCCATGACCAGCGCCGCGAGGTCCGGCGCATCCGCCGGCGCCCGGCCGTGCGCCAACGCGGGCTGGGCCACGATCGCCCAGGCAACCGCCGTCAGGCCGGCGACGATCATCACCCGAAGGCGACGATGGCTTGCGCGAGGGGGGTTCACGGCGTCATGGTTGCACGGCGCGCGCCGACCCGGCCTCGCGTTATCATGCGGGGCGGTTGACCCGTCGCGGTCGGCCAATCACGCGCGTCCTTGCCCGGCGAGCCCCGAGCGCAGCCCGCCGGACCCGTCCAGCCGACCGCACGAGGAGACATGTCGACCAGTCCCAGGAAGCCGCCCGCTTCGGAAGCGCTCGTCGCGGGAGCCGTCGTCCTTCTCCTGATCGCGGTCGTCGCCCTGGTCTTCCTCAGCGGCGCGGGCTCGAGCCTCTACCCGCCCGCCCCCGCGACTGACCAGGCGCGGGAGATTGCCGCGCTCTACGACATCGTCTTCGCGATCGCCGTCGCGATCTTCATCGCGGTCGAGGGCCTGATCGTCTGGAGCATCGTTCGCTATCGCCGCAAGCCGACGGACACCGAGCTGCCACCTCAGACGCACGGCAACAACTTCGTCGAGGTCCTGTGGACGCTGATCCCGACGGTCATCGTCCTGTACCTGTTCGTCATCTCGTGGCAGACCCTGAACAACGTCGAGGCGGTGAGTGACCAGCCCGACGTCCGCGTCCACGCGATCGCGGGCCAGTTCCAGTGGCAGTTCGAGTACCTCGATTCGAGCGGTGCCGTCCTGGCCACGCAGACCATCCCCACGGCCGACCAGGGCGGCGGCATGGCCGTCCCGGTCGGACGGACGGTCTACGTGACGCTCGACAGCCCCGACGTCATCCACGCCTGGTACGTGCCGCGGTTCCTGTTCAAGCGCGACGTCGTCCCCGGACAGACCAACCACTTCGAGTTCACGGTCGACCCGCAGGAGGCCGGCCAGGTCTTCCACGGCCAGTGCGCCGAGCTGTGCGGGACGGGTCACCGGGTCATGCTGTTCGACGTCATCGCGATGGACCAGGCCGACTTCGACGCCTGGCTGACGGCGCTGGTCGAGAAGTCCAACGCCACGCCGCCGCCCCTGCCGAGCGGCGCGACGACGCTGACGCTCTTGGCCGAGAACATCGCCTACGACACTCTGGAGCTCGAGGTTCCGGCGGACACCCCGTTCGCCATCCAGTTCACCAACAACGACGTGTCGGGCGTCTTCCACGACGTCGACATCCGGGGGGCCGACAAGACGACCGTCGTCCAGGATCAGCCGACGATCGACGGCGGCACGTCGACGACCTACAGCTACGACCCGCTGCCGGCGGGCACGTACACCTTCATCTGCTCGATCCACCCGATTCCGCAGATGACCGGCACGCTGACGGTGCGCTGAGGAGGGCGCGAGCATGGCAACCCACGCCCTGAGCCCGACCGCGGCCGCCGGCTATCGCGGCGGCTTGTACGAGTGGCTGACGACGACCGACCACAAGAAGATCGGGATTCTGTACGTCGTCAACTCGTTCGTGTTCTTCCTGATCGGCGGGCTGTTCGCCCTGCTCGTGCGGGCCGAGCTGGCGGCGCCCGGCCTGCAGGTATTCGAGAACGAGCACGTCTACAACGAGTCGTTCACGATCCACGCGACGGTGATGATCTTCCTGTTCGTCATCCCGATGCTGGTCGGGCTCGGGAACTTCGCCGTCCCGCTGATGATCGGCGCGCCGGACATGGCGTTCCCGCGGATCAACGCCCTATCGTTCTGGATGCTGCCGCTCGGCGGCATCCTGCTGCTGCTCGGCTTCCTCACGCCGGGTGGCGCGGCGGCGGCTGGCTGGACGAGCTACCCGCCACTGTCGAGCATCGGCCCGCTCGCCTCGCCCGGACCGGGCCAGGATCTGTGGATCGCGGCGATCGTGTTGATCGGAACGAGCTCGATCCTCGGCGGCATCAACTTCCTGGTGACGATCTTCAAGATGCGCGCGCCGGGGATGACGCTGTTCCGGATGCCGATCCTCGTCTGGACGGTCCTCGTCACGAGCGTGCTGGTGGTCATGGCCACGCCGGTCATCACCAGCGCCGTCATCATGCTGTACATCGACCGCAACCTCGGCGGCTCGTTCTTCAACCCCGACACGGGCGGCGTCGCGGTCCTCTATCAGAACGTGTTCTGGTTCTACTCGCATCCCGCGGTCTACGTCATGGTCCTGCCGGCGATGGGCGTGATCAGCGAGGTCCTGCCGGTCTTCAGCCGCAAGCCGCTGTTCGGCTACAAGGCGTTCGTGTTCGCGACTGCGGGCATCGGCGCGCTCGGCTTCTCGGTGTGGGCCCACCACATGTTCACGACCGGCGCCGTCTTCCTGCCGTTCTTCAGCCTGATGACGTTCCTGATCGCGGTACCGACCGGCGTGAAGATGTTCAACTGGGTCTTCACGCTGTTCCGCGGCCAGCTGACGTTCTCCACGCCGCTGCTGTTCGCGATCGGCTTCCTGACGATGTTCCTGATCGGCGGCATCAACGGCGCCTTCAGCGCCTCGGTGCCGGTCGACTTCGCGATCCACGACACCTACTGGGTCGTGGCCCACCTCCATTACGTGCTCTTCGGCGGCTCGGCGTTCGGTGTCTTCGCGGGGATCTACTACTGGTTCCCGAAGATGACCGGGCGGATGCTCGACGAGGGCCTCGGCAAGGTCCAGTTCGTGCTGATGTTCATCGGCTTCAACCTGACGTTCTTCCCGATGCATATGCTCGGCCTCCAGGGCATGCCGCGGCGGATCGCCGATTACGCCAGCAACGCCGGCTGGAACGACTGGAACCTGATCGCGACGATCGGCGGCTTCCTGATCGGGATCTCGATGCTGCCGTTCATCTGGAACGTCTTCGTTTCGCTCCGGAACGGCACGGTCGCCGGCGACGACCCGTGGGAGGCCAACACGCTCGAGTGGGCCACGACCTCGCCGCCGCCGCCGTACAACTTCGACCGGCTGCCGGAGATCCGCTCCGAGCGGCCGCTGTTCGATGCCCGCCATGGCCTGAACGGCCACGGCGCCCCCGCGGCCGAACATGCGGAGGACCCGGCATGACGGCCGAGAGCCGGGCGATCACGACGACCGAGGCGCACGTTGCGCCAGCGCCAGCCGGCCATGCCGTGAGCCGAGGCATCAGCAACCCGGTTCTCGGGATGCTGCTGTTCATCACCTCCGAGGTGATGTTCTTCTCCGGCCTGTTCGCGGCCTACTTCGCCAGCCGGGCGGCCAACCAGCCGTGGCCGCCGGCCGAGTTCGAGGGCCTCCTCGACCCCCTGTCGCTGATCCTCCTCGCGACGATCATCCTCGTCGCCAGCTCGTTCACCTGCCAGTTCGCGGTCTGGTCGATCCGACGGGGCGATCGGACGGGCTTCATCCGTAACATCTCGGTCACCTTCGTCCTGGGCGTGATCTTCCTCGGCCTGCAGGCGTACGACTACGCGCTGCTGTTCTCGGAAGGCCTGACGATGGGCTCCGGGCCGTTCGGGACGACGTACTTCACACTCACCGGCTTCCACGGCGCGCACGTCTTCGGCGGCGTCCTGATGCTGGCGGTCATCCTGTACCGGGGCATGCTCGGCCAGTTTTCGTCGCGCCACCACGACGCAGTCGAGGCGGTGTCCCTGTACTGGCACTTCGTCGACGTCGTCTGGATCGTCCTGTTCTCCGTGCTGTACCTCCTGTAGTGGGACGTCGATGCTCATGAGTCGGACCCGAGTCGCCTGGCTGATCGGGGGCGGAACCATCCTGATCGCGATTGCCTATGCGGCCTTCGCACCGGCCCTCGGCTACCACGTCGAATGGGCCGGGGTGACGATGCTGTTCGCCCTCGGGGTCGCCCTCGGAATCATGGCCTTCGTGCTCAACGCCGGGCCCGACGAGCCCGCCGGGTAGGCGCGGGCCGGCCGGCAGGCAGGACGCATGGAGACCGAGGCCCCGAAGGACCTCATGGAGACGCTCCTCGACATCGCGGCGACGTTCATCACGCCCGACTGGGGTGAGCTCGTGGCGCGCATCCCGCTGCTGCTGTTGCTGCTGGTCGTCCTGTACTTCGGCTGGACGATCCGGCGCTACGCGACGGCCGGACCCACGCGGCGTGCTCCGACCCGGCTGCCGCCGACGACCCCGGAGCACGTCCACATGCCGGGCCCATCGGCCTCGCCGATCCTCGTCGCGCTTGGCGCAGGAGCGTTGTTCCTCGGGCTCGTCGTCGGCGGGCTGGCGCTGTGGATCGGCGTCGCCGTGCTCATCATCACGATGCTCGTCTGGGGTCGCGAGGCCGTCCGCGACTACGATCGCCTCCAGCCACCGGCCGCGGTCCCGGCCGTCATCCACCCGGGGCCGCCGCCTGGCGTGCACCTGCCGGGTCCATCGATCCGGCCGCTGCTGGCATCGCTCGGGGCATTCGCGCTCATGGCCGGCCTGGTGTTCGGCGGCTGGGTCCTCGTCGTGGCCGCGATCTTCCTGACCTGGACGCTGATCGGCTGGCTCGGCGACTTCGCGGCCGAGTACCGGAAGGTCGAGGAGGCCGATACGACCGGCCACCTCGAAAACCCCGAGCCCAAGGGCTGGCCCGTTCGCTGGCTGCAGCTGTTCGCGGTGGTGTTCGTCGTCGTCGGCCTGTTCCAGCTCGGGATCCTGCCGACCCAGGGCCCAGGCGGGGCCGCGGGCGGGCCGGGGGCCTCGCCTGGCCCGACTGCGGGAACGAGCCTGCCGCCGGGCACGATCACCGTCGTCGCCAAGGACATCGCGTTCGACACTTACGAGATCGAGGTGCCTGCCGGACAGCCGTTTGCGATCTTGCTCCGCAACGACGACGCGGCCGGCGTGCCGCACGACGTCGACATCCGGGACGAGGGTGGAGCGGTGCTGCAGGACAAGCCGCACACGGAGGGCGGACAATCGCAGCTGTACGAGTACACCCCGCTCGACCCGGGGCAGTACGTCTTCATCTGCTCCGTCCATCCGATCCCCGCGATGACCGGGACGCTGATCGTCCGCTGATCGCGGCCGCACAAGCAGGCGCACCACGACCCTCGATCTCCGCCGGCGCCGCCGGCACCTCCGAGCCGGCCCGATCCTGGCCCTCGCCGCCGCGATCGTCGTCGCCGGGTGCGGGCTGGCCGGACCGTCATCGGACCTGCTGGCCCGCGGGCAGCCGGTGCCCGATGTCGTCGGGACGACCCTCGATGGGACGGCGTTCGACCTGGCGTCGCTGCGGGGGCGGCCGGTGATCGTCAACTTCTGGGGCCCGTCGTGCGTGCCGTGCCGCGAAGAGTTCCCGCTGTTCAGGTCGAAGCTCGCCGAGCATGCGCCGGACGGTCTTGCGGTCGTCGGGATCCTGATGTTCGATGCGCCGGAGCCGGCGCGCGACTTCATCGCCCAGATGGGCGCGACCTGGCCGACCCTGGACGACCCCGACGGGGCGATCCGCCGCGCCTACCGGGTCCTGGCCCGCCCCCAGTCGTACTTCGTCGACGCCAATGGCATCCTGCGGGCCATCCAGGTCGGTGCCGTCAGCGAGGCTGACTTCGAGCGTCAGTACGCGACGATCGCGCCGAGCCAGTGACCGCCGTACGGGTCGCCGGCACGGCCATCGAGGTCGCCGGGCTCGTCAAGCGCTACGGCTCGCGAACCGTCCTCGACGGCATCGACGTCGTCGTGCGACCGGGCGAGCTTGTGGCGCTGCTCGGCCCGAACGGCGCCGGCAAGACCACGACGGTCGAGATCATCGAGGGCTACCGCACGGCCGACGGCGGCTCGGTCCGCGTCCTGGGGCAGGATCCCCGAGCCGGTGGGCCCGCCCTCCGGGCCCGCGTCGGCCTCATGCTCCAGGGTGCCGACGGCCTCCAGCCGCGCGCCACGGCGCGCGAAACGCTGCACCTGTTCGCGGCCTTCCATGACGGTGGACGTGACCCCGACGAGCTGCTCGCGACGACCGGCCTCGAGGGCGTCGCCGACCGCCTGATCCGGCGACTCTCTGGGGGCGAACGGCAGCGGCTCGCGCTCGCCATCGCGCTCGTCGGTGAGCCGGAGGTCCTCATCCTCGACGAGCCGACCGCCGGCCTGGACCCGGAGGCCCGCCTGGGCGCGCGTCGTCGGATCGAGCGGCTCCGCGGCGAGGGCCGGGCGATCCTGCTGACGACCCACGACCTGGCCGATGCCGAGCAGCTCGCGGACCGGGTCGTGGTCCTCCACCGCGGCCGGATCGTTGCCGACGCGGCGCCCGGGGCGCTCGTCACCCCCGGCACCGCGGCCGGGGTGCGTGTTCGGCTGCACGCCGCCCCGGACGATGCCGCGCTGGCGCGACTCCGGGGAGCGCTGGCGCCGATCGGCGGCGAGCTCGCCGGCAGTCCGCCGGACCGCCCAGACGAGCTTGTGATCCCGCCGGGGGCTCCGGCCGCCGACGCGATTGCCGCGGTCGCGGGTTGGGCGGCTCGCGAGGGCCTCCTGATCGTCGAGCTTCGCAGCGGCTCGACGAGCCTCGAGGCACGCTACCTCGAGCTGACCGGCGACACCGACGTGGAAGACACCGCGTGAGCCGCCCGGCGCCGACCCGCGCCCTCCTCGCCCTGGTTGCCATGGAGCTGCGCCTCGCCGCCCGCCGCGGCGAGAACGTCCTCATCTCTCTCCTCGTGCCACCAGCCGTGCTGCTGTTCTTTGCCGCGACCGGGCTCGTCCCCGGCACCGGCGACGGCGCGGTCGACTTCCTCCTGCCGGGCAGCATCGCCCTGGCGATCATCGCGAGCGCCTTCGTGAGCCTCGGGATCGCGACCGCGTTCGAGCGTGCCTACGGCGTGCTCAAGCGGCTCGGCGGCGCGCCGGTCACGGCCTCGCTGCTGGTGACTGCCAAGGTCGTCGCGATGCTCGTGATCGTGGTTCTCCAGGTCGGCGTCCTCGTGCTCGTTGCGTGGGGTCTGCTCGGCTGGTCGCCGGGTCCCGGCGCGTCGGTCGGACTGGCGCTCGGCGCGATCGCGCTCGGGACGGCCGCCTTCGCGGGGCTTGGGCTGCTGATGGCCGGGACGCTCCGGGCCGAGGCCACGCTGGCCCTGGCGAACGCCCTGTTCCTCGCCTTCCTGATGCTCGGCGGGATCGTCCTGCCGACGGATCATCTGCCGGCAGCGCTCCAGCCGATCTCGGCCGTCCTGCCGGCCACGGCTCTCGCGGACCTGCTCCGCGTCGCATTCGCCGACGGTGGCAATCCGGCCGCACCGGCCGCGCTGCTCGTGGCCTGGGCCGCCGCCGCGGCGGCGCTCACCGCCCGCACCTTCCGCTGGAGCTGACCAGCGCGCCGACAAGCGCGGACAAAGGAAGAACCCCGGGTGGTCGGGGCCCGGGGTTCTGAGGAAATGCGTTGGTTGCGGGGAGGGGATTCGAACCCCTGACCTTCGGGTTATGAGCCCGACGAGCTGCCGCTGCTCCACCCCGCGAAGGCCATTGACTATACCCGGAAGCCGTCAGTCAGTCAAAGGCGAGTGCCCTTACGCGCTGCTGACGATCAGCGGAGGCGCCGCTGACGCGGAGACGAGAGCCTGCGCCCGGTCCGGTCGCCTGCCTCGAGCAACGAGAGGCGACTCGCCGGGCCGGAGGTGCAATCGATGAGCATTCCACGCTGGCGCCTGGCCTTCACACTCAGTGCCGCCGCTGTCCTGGCCATGGTCGGCGTCGGTTGGGTCCTCGCCGGGACCCAGGCCGCCGCCACTGTCGTCGAGCCGATCGTCATCGACACCGGCCAGCTCGAATCGACCGAGGGGGCTGGTGGCACCGTCGCGCGCGATCCCGCACACGGACGCCCGGGGGTCCTGCGACGGCTGGCTCGAGCGCGGCACCTGGTCCACGCCGAGGTCACCTACCTCGACCGTGAGGGCCAGCTCGTGGCCCGTCAATTCGACCACGGCACGATCGAGTCGATCGGCTACGGGTCGCTGACGATCCGCGAGGCCGACGGTCGGACGGTCACGGTCACGACCGACGAAGAGACCGTGGTCCGGCTCGGGCGGGAGCGCGGCGATCTTGGCGACCTGGCCATCGGTGACGATGTCGTCATCCACAGCCGGGTCGAGGGTGACTCACCGGTGGCCCGGCACGTCCTCCGCCTGCCGCCCGTCGAGGGCGGCTGACCCCTCCGGCGTTGCCGGCGCCGCTGGGGCCGGTGGCCGGCCTCGGCTATCGTGAGCGGGTGACCCAGCAGCTCGACCAGCCGACGCCCGCCGAGGAGCAGCTCGACCAGCTGCGCTTCCTGCACCGCGTGGCGCGTCTCGCCACGACGGCAACGACCTGGGACGAGCTGCTCGAGACCGTCGTCGACGAGACCCGCGACGCGCTGCGGGCGACCGTGTCGTCGCTGTACCTGGTCGATCGGGACGGGCAGAACCTGACCCTGGCGGCCACGAACGGGCTCGACAGGTTCCAGATCGGCCGCGCCCGCGTGCCCTACGGCGAGGGCGTCACCGGCCGGGTGGCGGCGACCAAGCAGCCGATCGCGATCTACGACGTCCCGAGCGACTCGCGCTTCCTGTGGGTCCGAGGCATCGACCAGAAGCGGTTCATCGCGTCGATGCTCTCGGTGCCGCTCATCTGGAACGACCGGACGGTCGGGGTGATGAACGTCCAGACCGATCGCCATCGTGAGTTCAGCGATTCCGACGTCGCCCACCTCGGCGCGATCGCCGACCTCCTCGCCGGCATCGTCGAGAAGGGCCGCCTGCAGCGCGAGGCGGAGGGCCGGGCCGCGGAGCTGAAGGCGATCGACGAGGCCCGTGCGGAGCTGATCGCGCTCGTCACGCATGAGCTGCGGACCCCGCTCGCGGTCGTCCGCGCCTATGCCGACCTGCTGGCCGAGGAGCCGCCGCTGGACGGGCGGGAATCACGCGATCCGGAGCGCCGGGAGCGGCGCGCGGCCTGGTACCGCGGGACGATGGAGCAGGTCGCGCGGCTGGACCGGCTGGTCGATTCGATTCTCGCCTCGGTGCGGGTCGCGCCCGAGCCGCCGGCCGAGCTCGTCCCGACCGATGTCGGCGCCGTTGTCGACGCGACGGCGCGGGAGCTGGAGCCGCTGACGGCGCGCCACCGCGTCGAGATTCACGGCGGCGTTCGGCACTTCGCGCTGACCGACCCCGACCGGTTGCGCCAGATCCTCGAGCACCTCGTCGAGAACGCCGTGAAGTACGCCCCGCCCGAGACGACGATCCGGCTCGACTGGCGGATGGCCGAGGGCGCGATCCGGGTCTCGGTGGGCGATGAGGGGCCGGGCATTCCCGAGGAGTGGCGCGAGCGGATCTTCGAGCCCTACGCCCGGCGGGAGACCCGCACGGCGCGCGGCTCCGGCATCGGCCTGTACGCGGCGCGGCGGCTCGCCGACTCGGTCGGCGGGCGGCTGTGGTGCGAGCCGGCCAACGGCCACGGCGCGCGATTCGTCCTGTCCCTGCCGGCGGCCGCGGCGGTCTGAGGCCACAGTGACCGGATCGACGACGCGTCCGCTGCGGATCCTCGTGGTTGACGACGACCCGGCGATGGTCGGCGCGATCACGGCCCTCGTGGGCACGGAGGGCCACCAGGTGATCACGGCCTACGACGGCCTGACCGCCGTCCGCCGCTACCGTGAGGAGCGACCCGACCTCGTGCTCCTCGACCTCGCGATGCCCGGCCCCGACGGCTTCACCGTCGCGGGCCAGATCCGGGCCGAGGGTGAGGCGCCGATCGTCATCGTCACCGGCGAGAGCGCCGAGGAGGCCAAGGTCAGGGCCTTCGCGATCGGGGCCGACGACGACCTCGTCAAGCCGTTCGGGCGGGCCGAGCTGCTGGCCCGCATCGGCGCCGTCATGCGCCGCGCCGAGCGGGCGCTGGGTGGTGTGGCGACGGCACCGTCAAGCAGCTCGCCGTCGGGTGTCGTCGAGCTCGGACCGCTGGCCGTCGATCCGGGTCGCCACGAGGTGCGCGTCGGGGATCAGCGGCTCAGCCTGACCCCGACCGAGTACCGCCTCCTCGAGGTCCTCGCCCGGGCAGGCGGCGATCTCGTGCCGCATCTCCGCCTCGCGCGGGCCGGCTGGCCCGCGGAAGCCGATCCCGATCCCCTGTGGCTGAAACCCCACCTGGCCCGGCTGCGGCGCAAGCTGGCGACGGCCGGCGGTCCCCCGATCGTCGCGATCCGCGGCGTCGGCTACCGCATCGGGGTTGACGGGGCCGACTGAGGCGCTCAGGCCGGTGTGACGGCCCGCCCGTGCGCGTCATGCGGCGCGTCGATGCACGCGACCCGGTCACCGCGGGCGTCCCGGCCGCCCATCCGACCGTAGTGGAACCAGGCCTCGGTGCCGGTCGCGCCGGCGTACTGCAGGCGGCAGCCGCAGGCGCCGCAGGTCACCGGGGCGGACTGGCCGTCCCGAACGGCGTTCGAGTCGAGCGGCGACGTGGAGAAGTCGAGCGACATGGGCGGCCTCCTGTCCGAGGCGATTCACGGACGCTCCGCCAGTGTCGGGGCCCGGCCGGGCGTCGTCGGCGGCGCGGAGGTATCGGGACGGTTGCGATCGAGGTGAGTTCGATCGGCCGGAGCCGACCGCCACTCAGCCGAAGGCGAACTCGTCGACGTCGCCGATCGGCTCGTAGCCGATGGCCTGGTAGATCCGGTTCGCAGTCGGATTCGCGAGATCGGTGAACAGGAAGACGAATCGGCGCCCGGCATCGAGCTCGGCCTGGGACGCCTCGGCCACGAGGTTGCTGGCGTAGCCGCGATCTCGCAGCTCCGGCGGCGTGTAGACCGGTCCGATGCGGATGCCGTTCGGGGTTCGTCCGCCGATCCCCGTGAGCGACACCGGCCGCCCGTCGTCGATCCACAGCACCAGGCGGCGGCCCTGGCCGGCGATGAACCGAGCGGCCATGTCGTCGTAGTCCCGCTCAGGATTCCCTGACAGCGCTTCGTCGTGGAACGCTCGGAGCCAGGTGGCAACGAGGGTCCGGTCGGCTGGCGTCGCGTCAGCCATGTGGCCGGGCGCCAGGATCGGCTGCGTGACGTTCGTGAGCTGGAAGATCCGGAGGTGTCGGAGTGCCCTCGCCGGCCTGCCGGTCCGACGGGTCCAGGCAGTGGCGAACGCAGACGCCACGCCCGCAGGCCCCTGGACCCCCGGGAGGTCGTCGGCATCGAGGTCGGCTGCGAGCAGCTGGACCGCCGTCGGGTGATCGATCTCCGACAGGACAAGGCGCCACGGTGGTGTCCGGATCGCGGCCGCGACGACGCTGCTCCCGTGGAGGACGACCGCCAGGTACGGCGGCGTGCCGCCGTACAGGCCGGGGTTGGCCTGGACGTTCGAGCAGATGCCGAAGATGAGGTTGTGCTCCGCTTCTCGAGCGGCGAGGAAGCCGCCAGCGCCGGCGAGGAACGCTTCGACCGTCTCGAACCGCCGAACATCCACGCCCGCAGCCTATCGCCGCCGCTACCCTGCGCGTCGTGCCGAGTCGCAAAGGTTCGCAGGGCGCCGCCGATCCCGCCGCCGTCATCCGGCGTCAGGTCGTCCTCGAGGAGCACGACGTGGCCGCGGACGGGAGCTTCGCCGTCGTCGTCCGCCGGTTCGTCCACGGCGATCGGTACCGCTCGCACCTGTGGCGCATTCCGCTCTCCAGCAGCGGCCGACCGGCCCAGCTGACATCCGGCGGCGTGCGCGACACGTGGCCCCGCATCGCTCCGGATGGCTCAGCCGTCGCGTTCCGCCGGACGATCGCTGCCTCGCGGCTGCGCGACGTGCGTGGCCAGCCGAGCGACCCGGACGCCGAGACGGCCCGTCTCCGGGTCATCCCGCTCCGGGCCGACGGCCGCGCGGGCAGGCTGTGGGCGATCCGAACGCCGCGCCGGCGGTCCGTCAACGAGCTCGCCTGGTCGCCGGACAGCCGGCGACTCGCAGTGACGCTCGACGTCGACCCGCCGCGGTTCATCGTCGGGCCCGACCCTCGCGGCGACGAAGAGCCTCTCGCCCGGCGGATCCGGCGCATCGACTGGCGCATGGACGAGACGGGCCACGTCGACCGATGGGCCCACCTCCACGTCGTCGAGGCTCGCCATGGCGCCGCGCCGCGACAGCTCACGCGCGGCGACTGGGGCGTGTCGGGCATCGCCTGGTCGCCCGATGGGCGGTCGATCGCATTCGTCGCCGACCCCCGGCCGGACGCCGACGTCCGGCCCCGGACCTCGATCTGGACGATCCGAGTCGACGGGGACTCGGGCGCGGGGGACGGCGTGGGGCGGGCACCGGGGTCTGGCGAGCCGCGCGAAGCACTGAGCCTGGGCGGCAACGCCCACTCGCCGGCCTGGTCGCCGGACGGCCGCTGGCTGGCCGCCATCGGGTGGCTGGAGGTCGATCCGCTCGACGACGTCAGCCCCGGGATCGTCGTCGGGCCTGCCGACGGATCGAGCCCCGCGTGGCCGCTGGCGCCGGGTCTGGACCGGCCGATCGGGTCGTGGGTCGACACCGACCTCCACGGTTGGAGCGCCTACCCGCGGATCACCCCGTGCTGGGCCGACCCGGGGACCATCGTGGCGCTCGTCTCAGACCGGGGTCGCGTCGGCCCCTGGCGCTTCGATCTCGACCCGACCACCGGCTGGCCCAGGAGCGAGCCAGTGCCCCTGACGACGGGCGACGTCGCGGCCCAGAGCCTTGCGGTCGCGTCCGACCCGGCCGCGCCGCGCGACGCGCGTGTCACCGTCCTCACGACCGTCGGCCGCCGCCCGGTTGAGCTCGTCACATTTCCCCTGGACGCGCGCGCGTCGGCCGGGCGCAATGCGGTGTTCCGGACGCGCCTCGGCGGGCGCTGGGCGACGCGGTTCGCCTGGCCGGCCATGCGCAACGTGCAGGCGCCGGGCCCGGGCGGCCCGATCGAGACGTGGATCGCATCCCCGGACGGCGCCGGGGATGCACCGCTCCCGACCGTCGTCGACGTGCACGGCGGGCCGCTGGGTGCGTGGACCCGTGCCCCCTCGATCGAGGTCGTGCTCCTGTGCGCCCGCGGCTACCGGGTGGTCCTGCCGAACATCCGCGGCTCCGCCGGCTACGGCCGCGACTGGGTTCGGCCCCAGCTCGGCGACTGGGGCGGCGTCGATGCCGCCGACGTCCACGCCGCGCTCGACCATTCGATCTCCCTCGGACTCGTCGACGCCGATCGCATCGGCGCGCTCGGGCTGTCCTACGGCGGGTTCATGGTCAACTGGCTGCTCGGGACGTCGGACCGGTTTCGCGCCGGGGTCAGCGAGGCGGGCGTCACGAACCAGATCGGGGACTGGGCGAACAGTGACACCGGCGTGGAGTACAACCGGATGGCGCTCCTCGGAGCCCCGACGGACCCTGAGGGGGTGGCGAACCTGTGGCGGCAGAGCCCCCTGGCCAACGTGGCGAGCATCCGGACGCCGCTGCTCATGCTGCAGGGCGAGGCGGACAGGCGATGCCCACCGGGAGACAACGAGCAGCTGTTCGTCGCGCTCCGGGTCCTTGGCCGGACCGTGGAGTACGTTCTGTACCCGGAGGAATCGCACGTCTACCAAGCGTCGGGCCGGCCGGATCGCCGGATCGATCGGCACACCCGCATGCTCGACTGGTTCGACCGCTACCTCCGGGGCTAACGGTCCGCCCCGGGCTTCACAGCAGGTCCCGCGGGATCCGCTCCGCCCAGCTGCGCTCGAAGAACGGCTCGCCGTCGAGCCGGACGCGGAGCCCGATCCGCCACTCGAACGCCGTCCGCTCGGCGATCGTTGTGCCGTCGGCGTTGACCTCGACGACGAGCCCGTCGCGCTCCAGCCGGTAGTCGCATTGGTTCTCGAAGCGACCCTCGCCGGGCGTGCGTTCCGAGGCCACCATCTGCAAAGCCTCGGCGAGGTACAGCGTCGAGCGGCCGTCCGGCAACGTCGTCGTCGCCGCCTCGCGGCTGCCGACCGTGACGGTGTCCGCGAGCGGGTCCTCCGCCACCTCCCAGGTCGTCGGCTCGGAGACCTCCTGCCCGAACTCCCGGAGGCCCTCCGGCGGGCCGGCGAAGGGGGGTGGGGCGACCTGCTCCGCCTCGACCGGCGCGAGGGGCAGCTCGAGGCGCGACGGCGCCGCCGGCCCGCGGTGGATCGTCAGCCGCGCGGCGCCGGGCGATGGCCAGATGACCGGCCAGTGCGCGCTCGCGAGGCTCAGCCGCAGCCGGTGGCCGGGCAGGAATCGATGGCCGGCCGCACGCAACGGGACCCGAACCTCGTACCGGAGGCCTGGCTCGAGGGGCGACGGCTCGGCGTGCGAGTCACGATGGGTCAGGTTGAGGATGCCCTCGCTGACCTGTTCCACGGCGCCGTCGGGCGCCACGTCGCCGAGCCGGACCACGAGATGGGCAGCCGGCTCAGAGGAGGTCACGTGCAGCACCGCGACCGGCGGCCCGAGGACAGGGAGCGGCGCCTCGAGCGGTCTGCTCGTGTAGACCGGTCCGTTCGGCTCCTCGACTCGCAGGTCGGCGGCCAGCCCGTTCGGGCGATGCCCCGCGCCCCAGCACAGCGAGCCCGCCCGGACTCCCGCGGTCGGCCGGTGCTCGAAGACGTCCTCGCCATCGAGCCGCGATGCGCGCTGACGGAGCCGTCCTCGCCCCGGCTCGTCGCCGCCGTCCAGGGCCAGCACGAGGCGCGGCTGCTCCAACGGCCATGAGGATGTCGCGCGCCACGAGCCGTTGAGCCGCGCCGGGAAGCGCTCCGGCGGCGTGAATTCGCGCTCGAACCAGGTCAGCGCGGGCTCGTCCTCGACGCCGTTGTCGATCTCCTTGAGCCATCGGTCGAACCAGCGGATGAGCTCCCGCAACCAGTCGATGTTCGGGCTCGGGTAGGCATGGTCGGGCAGCCCGTGGACCCACGGCCCGACGATCGTCCGATGGGCGGCGGCATTGACACAGCGGGCCTGCATTCGCAGCGCCGCGTCGACGTACTCGTCCATCCAGCCGGCAAAGTGGAGGACGGCCGCCTCGATGCGGCCGTAGTCGGGGGCGACCGACCCGCGCCGCCAGTACTGGCCGTCGCGCTGCTGACGGGCCCACTCCAGCAACCATGGCGGGGTCGCCTCGAGGCGCTCGCGCCAGCGCTCCCGCCAGCCCTCGCCCCAGGACGCCGGATCCGGCGGCATGGCGTTCGTCGCGACCTGGGCGACCGCGTACTGGGCCAGCTCGCTGACGGTCATCGCGCCGCCGACGTAGTGGACGTCGTCGGTGTAGCGATCGTCGGTCGCCTGGATCGGGACGATGGCACGCAGGTGCGGCGGTCGCAGCGTCGCAACCTGCAGCGACGTGAAGCCGCCGTACGACAGGCCCCACATCCCGACATGGCCGGTGCACCACGGCTGGGCCGCCAGCCACTCCACGGCGTCGTAGCCGTCCCGCGTCTCGGCCTCGGTGTACTCGTCGAGCGCGACGCCCTCGGACGAGCCCGTGCCCCGCACGTCCATGCGGCAGTACGCATAGCCGCGCTCGGCCAGGTACGTCCCGCAGGTGAGGTCCCAGCCGGCCGACCAGTCGTCCTTGCGGTACGGGTCCATGTTGAAGACCGCCGGCCACGGCCCGCCTCCGTCGCCGGCGGGCAGGAACAGGTTGGCCGACAGCCGGGTGCCGTCGCGGCTCGGGATGCCGACGTCGCGCCGCAGCTCCATCTCCACCGCCGCAGTCTAGGGACGCGCCGAGCGGGCCCGCTCGGATATTGTTGCCAGCGGTCCCGGTCAGCCGCGAGGAGGAACGCGTGATCGTCGAGCCGGTTCGGATGGCGCGAGCGGCGATGGAGCCGTCACTGCCGAAGGCCGCCTACGTCGCCGAGGACTTCTTCGAGCGAGAGCGCGACGGCATCTTCTTCCGGGAGTGGTTCTGCGTGGGGCGGGCCGAGACGCTCCGTGCGGCGGGCGATTACCTCCACGTCGACGTCGCGGGCGAGCGGATCCTCGTCGTGCGCACGCGCGCGGGCGATCTGCGTGCTCACTACGACGTCTGCCGCCACCGCGGCAGCCGCCTGGTCCTCGACCCGCCGGCACCGGCGAGCGCCGACGCGCCGGAGCCCTCCGGTCACTTCAAGGGCGTGATCCGCTGCCCCTACCACTCGTGGTGCTACGAGCTTGACGGGCGGGTCCGGAACGCGCCGTTCCTCGGCGAGCGTGACGACTTCGAGCCGGAGGCCTTCGGGCTGCACCCCGTGGAGCTCGGGGCCTGGGGCGGCTGGCTGTTCGTCCGGCTCGCCCGGCCCGATCGCGCATCATCGCCGACCCTCGCCGACCAGCTCGGGGCGGTCCCGGAGCGGCTGCGCCGCTACCCGCTCGAGGAGCTGCGCGTCGCGCGGCGCATCGTCTACGACGTCGCCGCCAACTGGAAGGTCGTCCTCGAGAACTACAACGAGTGCTACCACTGCGCCGGCGTCCATCCCGAGCTGTGCAAGATCGTCCCGGCGTTCAAGCGCCGCGGCGGCTCGGAGCTCGATTGGGACGCCGGGGTGCCGCAGGCCGACGGGACGTTCACCTTCACCTTCAACGGGCGCACCGACCGGGCGCCCTTCCCGGGGCTCTCACCCGAGGAGCAGGAACGACACAAAGGCGAGCTGGTGTACCCGAACCTGATGGTCAGCCTGTCGGCGGACCACGTCGCGGCGTTCACACTCCTGCCGCGGGCACCCGACCGGACGACCATCGTCTGCGACTGGCTGTTCCATCCGAGCGAGATCGCGAAACCGACCTTCGACCCGTCCGACGCGGTCGACTTCTGGGACCTCGTGAACCGCCAGGACTGGGTGATCTGCGAGGCGACCCAGAGCGGCATGACCTCGCGCGCCTTCGACGTCGGCTGGTACGCCCCGATGGAGGACATGAGCCTGGACATCCGGCGCTACGTCCGCGAGCGCGCCGGCGACCCATGAGCCGTCCGTCGCAGGGCGGCGACTACGACGCCATCGTCATCGGGCTCGGGGCGATCGGCAGCGCGGCCGCCTACCGGCTCGCGGCCCGCGGGGCGAAGGTGCTCGGCCTGGAGCAGTTCGAGCTCGGCCACGATCGGGGCGCGTCGCAGGACGAGTCGCGGATCATCCGCCTGTCGTACCACCGGGCCGAGTACGTCGAGCTGGCCAAGGACGCGTACACAGCCTGGCGGGAGGTCGAGGCCGCCGCCGGTGAGCGGATCCTGACGATCACCGGCGGGCTGGATGTCGGGCCGCTCGGCGCTCCGGAGGCGATCGAGGACTACGCGGCGGCGATGGCCGCGGCGGGCGTCGACTTCGAGTGGCTCGACACCGCCGAGCTCGTCCGGCGCTGGCCGCAATGGCGCCTCGACGACGGCACCCGCGGGCTGTTCCAGGCGGAGGGGGGAATCGCCGACCCGAGCGTCGGCAACGCCGCCCATCAGCGCCTCGCCCGCGAGCATGGCGCGGAGCTCGTCGAGCATGCCAAGGTCGCAGCCGTGCACGAGCAGCGTGGCGAGCTGGCCGTCGAGACCATCGACGGTCGACGCTTCGGGGCCGGGGCGGTCGTCGTGGCGGCCGATGCCTGGACCAATGACCTGCTGGCGCCGCTCGGCCGGCCGCTTCCCCTCCGCGTCACCCGCGAGCAGGTCACCTGGTTCGAGCCCCTGGATCCGGCGGCCTTCGCGCCCGACCGGTTCCCGATCTGGATCTGGCTTGGCGAGCCGTCGTTCTACGGCTTCCCGGCCCACCGCGGCCGGGGCCCGAAGGTCGGCGAGGACATCGGCGGCCGGGAAACGACCGCTGACGGGCGGTCGTTCGAGCCCGACCTCGAGGGGCTGGCGAGGATCGTGGACTTCGTCGAGCGGCACCTGCCGTCGGCAGTCGGCCGATCCCAGACCAAGACCTGCCTCTACACCCTGACACCGGACCGGGACTTCGTGCTCGATTGCCTCCCGGAGCTGCCCGGGGTGGTCGTGGCGCTCGGCGCGGCCCACGGCTTCAAGTTCGCCGCGTTGTTCGGCCGGCTCCTCGCGGATCTCGCCCTCGAGCCGGGACGACCGGCCGGTTCGGCCGCGCCCGGGGCAGGGCTGTTCGCCTGCGACCGCCCGATCCTGAAGGGAGTCGCCTCTGCGAATCTCGTAGCTAAGCGCTGACAGATGCGCGAAACGTGTTGCATGAGGTACCCCGACCGTGCGAACCTACCGCCCGGCGCGTGGCGCCTCGACCAGGCCGGGGACCTGGCCAGTGTCGTGGAGGAGGACCGATGCGATCGCCGTTGAACCGCCGCGGGCGGCCCCTGCTGGCCGCCGTGCTGTTGCTCGCCCCAACCCTCGTGGTGGCTGGCGGCGCCCAGGCCCAGGATCAGCTCATCCTGCGGGTCGGCACCGACCAGAAGCTCGAAACGCTCAACCCATGGCAATCGATCACCTATGCCGACTACGAGATGTTCACCATCCAGTACGAGCTGCTGGTGAGCTTCGACATCAACCTCCAGCCGGCGCCGGGCTTCGCCGACAGCTGGTCGTCGTCGGCCGACGGCATGACCCACACCTTCCACATCCGCGAGGGCATGCAGTGGTCCGACGGTGAGCCGGCCACCTGCGCGGACGCCGAGTACACGTACCAGTTCGTCCTCGACGTCCTGGCGTCCGACGACGGCTACGTCGGCTCTGGCTACCTGGAGCCGTACCTCTCCAGTGCCGGGCTCGAGAGCGTGACCTGCGACGACGCCGGGAACCTGGTCGCTACGACGTCGTACCCGACGACGCTGCTGACACAGGCCTACGTCCCGATCCTGCCCGAGCACATCTGGTCGCAGTACAGCCAGCAACAGATCAGCGACCTCACCGTCGAGGGAGCGTTCGTCAACGAGCCGCCGGTCGTCGGGTCCGGCCCATACCACGCCGTCGAGTGGTCGCCCGGCGAGTCCATCCGCATGGAGCGCAACCCCAACTATTGGGGCACACCCGGCGTTCCCGACCAGATCGTGTACCAGACCTTCGAGAGCGAGGACACGATGGTCCAGGCACTCCGATCGGGCGAGCTCGACTACGTCCGAGGCACGGGCGCCAACCAGTTCGATGCGCTCGCCACCGAGCCCGACATCCGGGTCGCCGAGGGCTACGCCAACGGCTACACCTACCTGGCCTTCAACACCCGGGCCACGCAGCCTGGCTACAGCGGCTCGACCTCGGCCCTCGAGGACGTCGCCTTCCGCGACGCCCTGGGCTTCGCGATCGACCGCCAGCGGCTGGTCGACGTCGTCCTCAACGGTCATGGGGTGGTCGGCACGACGCACGTCCCGCCGTACCACGTCAACTGGCACGTCGAGCC
>DATHRO010000151.1:0-8482 GCA_035465135.1 Candidatus Deferrimicrobiaceae bacterium | reverse complement strand
GCCAGCGACCCAGCTGCCGCCGTAGGCAATCCAGTCCGTCGCGTTAGACGGAAGGGAATCCCAGCGCACGCTGTAGATCAGATCGAGTACCGCCCAGATGAAGATCACGAGGGCGAGCACGAACACCGTGGAGGCCGAGCGCAGGACCGATGCGGATCCGGTCGGCCGGAACTGCCCAACGAGGACGAGCGCCGCGGAGACCACGGGAACCCAATAGACGCTCGATTCCGCGAGCAGAACTTCGAAGATTACGTACAAGGCCAGGACGATCGCCGCGGCGATCGTTACCAGACCGGCGGGCGTTCGAGTCATCTCGGACACCTGGCCGCCCATATCCGGCCGCTGCATCTCTCCCACCGAACCTTCCTCCTTCCCAGATCAGAAACCAGTTACCGGTACCTTACCGCGCCGAGTCGTGGCCAGCGCGTCGAATCTCGCATGCGCGCGCCCACGCCGGCGTTCAACCGACGCTTATCGAGCTCATTCCACCGCAGCTCAATGAGCTGCCGGCGCGATGTTCTTGTTCAGGTGGAACACGTTCTCCGGATCCCACTCGGCCTTCGCCTTTGCGAGTCGCTCGTAGTTGTCCCGGTATGCGGCGTGGGTCCGGTCGTCGGCCTCGTCCTCGGTCAGGAAGTTCACGTACACGCCGCCAGTCGAGAAGCGTCGCATCGCGCCCCACGCCTCCCTCGCCCACGCGAGGTTCTCCGCATCATCCTCCGCGCGGTCCCACGCCGCCGCGACGTTCAGGACGGCACGCGCATCCCGGTTACCGACCGCCGAATGCGATCCGGAGCGCCCGCCCGGCCCATCGCCGAAGGGGAATAGGAAGACGGCTGAATGCGGGGAGACGATCCGGCGGCTGTGCTGCAGCCCGACGTCCAGAAGCTCCTCGTCAATGCTTGGCAGATACTCCGACTTCCAGTAGTAGCGCCGGCCTTTCGGCTGCGTCGCGTCGAGCAGGCTCTGCTGTGAGGTATACAGGCGGCGAGTGAGGACGTCGCCGACCTGACCGCCGATCGCCTTGAGGGGCTCGAGCTCGCGCTCCCCATCCTCGACACGGCCCGCGTGGCACACGAAGACTGCGACGACGGGTTTGCCGTGGGCTGATGGGTCGATCCAGGGCGCCGGGGGCGCCAGGCGTAACGCCAAGACGCACGTCAGCTCGGGCGACCCCCCTTCGGCGAGCCGGCGGTACGTGGGTAACACGTCGCCTGCGCGCTCGATCGGCCAGACGACCGCGCCGGCATAGATCTCAGGCCCAACCGGGAACAGCTCGTACTCGAAGCTGGTAGCGACGCCGAAATTGCCGCCACCGCCGCGAAGCGCCCAGAGCAGGTCGGCGTGCTCGTCTTCGGAGGCCCGCATGAGGCTTCCATCGGCGGTGACCAGGTCGATCGAGGTCACTGTGTCGCTCGTCCAGCCGTGGCGTCCGGTCAGGTAGCCGAAGCCACCACCCAGGGTGAGGCCGGCGATGCCGGTGTTGGAGACGAAGCCGAGCACCGCGGCAAGCCCATGGAGCTGGGTCTCGCGATCAACATCACCCAGGAGGCAACCGGCCTGCGCACGCACGCGACGGGCCACGGGATCGACGAAGACGCCGCGCATCGTCGACATGTCGAGCAGGAGCGCGTCGTCTGCAACGGCAAGCCCGGCAACGTTGTGGCCGCCGCCCTTGACAGAGACGGACAGGCCGTGCTGCCCGGCGAACGTCAGCGCCGCGATGACGTCGGCGGTCCCCGAACAGCGCACGACTGCCGCGGGCCGACGATCGATCATGCCATTCCACACGGAGCGCGACTCGTCGTAGCCGGCGTCGGCGGGCAACAGCAGCGGGCCGCGGAGGCGTTTGGCGAGCTCACCAAAGGCGGTGGGGTCCACGGGATGCATGGAACATCCTCCTTCCGAGCGACGGCCCCCGCTCGAGCGTGGGACCAGATGAGACCCGGCGACACCCCGCGGCCGACAGGTGGGACATCGGCCCGGCCGGTCGCAACGCCGACGGTCATGGCGTGGAGGTCGATGTTCCTCCATGGGGCCCGCGAAGGAGGAGCTCTGGCGCTCGCGCATCGAGTATCCAACGGCCGGCAAGCCCCGACGGATCGGCGGGCGTCGACTCGCCGTTCGCGGCTAGGCGCGTCCCACGAGCGGGATCCGCTGGCCGTTGACCGGACCGGCGGCGGCCGAGCACAGCCACGCGAGGGCCTCGGCGATCTCGGCCGGGCGGGTGTGGGTCGGCTTCTGGTCGTTGATCGTCCGGACCAGGATCACGTTCGCGGTGGCGGTCGTTCCCGCGAGCTCCTTCGCGACCGACAGCGTCAGGCTCTCGACCGCGGCCTTCGTGGCGGCGTAGGCCGCGATCTCGGCGACCGGTGCGCCCGCGAGCGGTGTCGAGACGGTGACGATCCGGCCGTGCTCGGCCGCGCGGATGTCGGGCAGGAACGCCCGCAGCGCGTGGACGGTCGTCATGACATTGAGATCGATCAGCTCGCGCCAGACGTCGAGGGGCGTGTCGCCGAACGAGCTTCCGCCGACGTAGCCACCGACGAGGTGCAGGAGGACGGACGGAGGCCCGAGCTTCTCGCGCACCCTGCCCGCAGCCTCGACGGCCGACTGGGCATCGCCAAGGTCCACGGGCACGACGGCGTGCCGCCGCAACGCCCCCGGCAGGCCCATCGCGACGCCGACGCAGCCCTCCTCCTCGCGCGCCAGCAAGGCGACGCGGTCGCCGTCATCGGCGAATCGCCGTGCCACGAGCGGCCCGAGCTTGCCAGTCGCCCCGGTGATGACGACGACGCGATCCGCCATGGCCGAACCCTACCGCAGCTCGCCGGCCAGGAGGTCCATCAGCATGCCGTCGTGGAACATCCCGTCCTGCCGGCGCTCGTACTGCCTCATCACGCCGACCGGCCGGAAACCGACCTTCTCGTAGGCGCGAATCGCGCGGCCGTTGTCGGCTGCGGGGTCGATCGTCAGGCGGTGGTGGCCTCGCACCTCGAGCAGCCAACGGGCGAGCGTTCGCACGGCCTCGGTCCCGTAGCCGAGATCCTGGTGCGCCGCGTCGAGGAAGACGTCGATGCCGGCGCTCCGATACTCGGGGTCCGCCTCCTCCTGGTACTGGATGCTGCCGATCATCGCGCCGTCGAGCTCGACCGCGAACGGCACGACCGCGTCGTCTTCGAGCAGCTCCCGCGCGCTGTGCGCAGGACCGCGGCTGTCCCACCACTCTTGGACGGTCGGGTCGGACAGGATCTCGATGAGGCGTGCACGATCAGCGGGGACGAGCGGTCGCAGCACGACCCGCTCGCCGCGAAGGATCGGCCGGCCGGCGTCGCTCAACGGACGGTGACCTCGACTCGCTGGACGAGGTTGTTGCCCATGCCCTGCTCGGTCCAGGGCTGTTCGAGCGGCTGAGTCGCACCGCTCGAATCGGTCGCCCGGCAGGCCAGGACGTGCTCGCCGGGCTCGGCCGTCCATTCGAACGACCACGCTCGCCACGCGAACTCGCCGGCGCTCGGGCCCAACGTGGCTGGCGCCCAGTCGCCGTCGATCCCGACCTCGACCGCCGTGATCGCTCCGTCGCCCGACCACGCGCGCCCAGCGAGAATCGCGCGGCCCCGGTCGACGATCCGCCGCCGAGTCAGGAAGTCCGGGATACCCGGCGGAACCATCAACGCCCGGACCCGGATCCGGGTGACCGGCTCTCCCGCATCACCCTCGCGAGTCGTGTAGTGATAGGCGGTCGCCTGCTGGTAGCCGTCGAATGGCCGGATGACGGCATCGATCGATGTCAGCCACTTGACGCTGGTCATGCCATACCAGCCCGGGACCACGAGCCGCAGCGGGCTGCCGTGCTCCGGCTGCAGCGCCGCACCGTTCATCTCGTAGGCCAGAAGGACCTCGGGCCGCGACGCCTCGGCGATCGTGAGGCTCCGCGCGTAGTCGTGCTCGATGTCGTCCTGGATGCCCCGATCGGCACCGGCGAAGACCAGCTCGACGGCGTCAGGGCCCAGGCCCGCCTCTTCCAGGATCGGCGCGAGGGGCGTGCCGGTCCACTCGGCCGTCCCGATCGCCTCGACGAGCCAGGGCTGGCTGATCGGGCGGGGCTGGAGGCGCGCCCGGCCGTTGCCGGCGCACTCCATGGTCACCGGGATCGTTCGGCGGGGCCGTTCCTGGATCTCGGTCAGCGACATCTCCAGCGGCTGCCGGACCGCGCCGCCGACGCGGAGGCGCCATGTCGTCGCGTCGACCGCCGGGATGTCGAAGTGGACGAGGAGGTAGTGCAGGCCGGTCGGGGTCAGGTCGTAGCGGAGCGCCTCGAGCGGCATCCCGCGGTTGCGCGTCGCGAGCTGCAACTCCTCGAACGTCAGCGGGCCGTCGGTCGCCTGATGGACGGCGGTCGGGGTCATGGCCCTACTCTACGCGGCCATCTCGAGGGAGCGCGCGGCGCATCTGGAGCGCGTAGACCTCGTAGCCGAGCCGCTCGTAGAACCGCCGGGCGCCGTCGTTCCCGGCCGCCATGTCGAGGACTATCTGCTCGGCTCCGCGTGCCCGCGCCCACGCCTCGGCGGCCTGCATGAGGGCCTCCCCGATGCCCTGGCCACGCCACTCGGGCAGGACCACGATCCCGAGATCGGTGCTGCGCACGCGCCGCATCGCGCCGCCAGGGACGCCCGGCGTGACGATCGCGATCTCGACCATTCCGACGACCCGCCCATCGAGGATGGCTACGAGTGTTTCACGCGACGGGTCCTCGGCTCGCCGGCGCCGCAGGAACTCGGCCGAGCCGGCGCGGTCCGGCACCTCCCACGCCACCGGGTCGATCGCGGCGTGATGCTCCGCGCTCGCCTGGTCGAGGTCGACCATCGCCTCGAAATCGTCGTCGGTCGCGGGGCGGATCTCAACATCGGGGGTCGTCGGCATGGCGGGATGATGGCGGATCAGCTACTCGGCGACGTCGAAGGGGCCCCTGAGCCGGATGACCGGGCTCTCGAAGTCCCCGAGCACGCACGCGATCGCCAACGGCCCGCTGGCGACGTCGCCGAAGCCAGCCCCGGAGCCCTGCGCTTCGAGGCCGACACCCGCGAGCTGCTCGATCGGCGGCGGGTCGGAGAAGTCGGGCGCGGCCGCGAACGCCTCGAGCTCTGACCAGGAAAGCTCGCCGATCGACAACAGGTAGACGCCCGCCGCACCCTCGCCCTGCCAGTCGAGCTCCAGCCGGGCCAGGCCGATTGGGACGGGATCGACCTCCAGCGACACATCGCACGCTTCGGCGTCGGCGAGGACCCGGATCGTCGACGCCGGCGTGAACGGCGCGGCGCGCGGTGAGCCGCGGCGCAGCGAGGCCAGCAGGAGCGCCTCGAACCTCGGTCGATCCGCGCCGGTCGCGATCGTGATCTGCGCGCCGTCGGACACCTCGACAAGCCGGCCGCCGTCGAGGCCGGCCCCCTCGACGACCCGAAGCGTGGCGCTTCGAGTCGTCACCAGCGACGGATCCCGCACCACGGCCGCAGCGAGCTGGTCCCAGAGGTAGATGCCGCCCTCGAACATGAACGGGTTCCGGGCCCACAGCTCGTAGACGATGTCTGCCGGACCGGCGGCGTGGTCGGACTCGAGCGCCTCGAACAGCTCCCGTGTCAATGGAACGTCGTTGGTCGCGTCAAGCGGGACGAGCGTCCAATCGAAGCCGCCTTCGAGGGCGATCCGAACCGCCGTCGGGTCAGCGTGAGCGTTCCACTCGGCGGTCGGGTCTCCGCCCTGGCCGTCGCCGGGCTGGACGTTGCCCGGCACCGATACCGCGCCCAGCATCGACACGAGCCGGATGCGATTCGGGAGGTCAGGATCGAGCGCCAGGGCGCCCGCGACGTTCGTGAGGGTGCCAAGGGTCAGGACCGTCAGGTGTCCGCCCGCGGCCTCCTCGGCCTGCGCGAGCTCGACGAGCACCTGCTCCGCGTCGCGGCTGTCGGGTGCAAAGGCGGGCGAGACCAGGCCGAGCCCGTTCGCCACGTCGGCGCCCGCCCGCCACGCGTCCGGGAACGGCTGGGCGTCGCCGAGCGGCTCCCGCCGACCACAGCTGACGGGCACCGAGGTGACGCCGATCATCGTCAGGATCGATCGGGCCACGAACATCCCGCCGGGGCAGTGTGCCTCGCCGGTGCCGACGACGGTGATGGCCCGGACATCGACGCGGGGATCCCGGATCAGGGACAGGATGGCGACGACGTCGTCGGGCGCCATGTCCGTGTCGATCACCAGCGGGATGCCGCTACCGGCAGCTTCCGTCGACGATGGCCCCGGAACGGTTGCGCTCGGCGGGGCGGTCGTGGCGCAGCCCGACAGGGCGATCGTGAAGGCGAGCGCAGCGACGCCGCCGAGCCGCTGCGCCCGGCCTGTAGCCTCGATCATGCGGTTCCGCCTCCCTTGTAGAACGTGGTGCCCGGCGATCATCTACGAACCAGGCGCGTGACTTCCACCGCTTCGGCGTCTACGACGCGGCAGGCTCGTAATTGGCGGCGTCGATCAGCCCGTCGACTCCTGGTTGTCGATCTGGGCGCGCTGGAGGCGGCCACTGAAGTCGACGTAGATCGACTTCCACTCCGTATAAGAGTCGAGGGCGGCGTGGCCCGCCTCGCGATGGCCGTTGCCGGTCTCCTTCCAACCGCCGAAGGGAAGGTGCGTCTCCGCGCCGGTCGTGCCGGCGTTGACATAGACGATGCCGGTCTCGAAGTCTCGCATCGCCCGGAAGGCCCGGTTCACGTCGCGCGTGAAGACCGAGGCCGACAGGCCGTAGCGCGTCTGGTTGAGGGCCGTGATCGCGGCGTCGAAGTCGTCGACCGGGATGATCGACAGGACCGGCCCGAAGATCTCCTCCTGGCCGATCCGGTCCATCGGCATGACCTCGGTGAAGATCGTTGGCTCGAAGAAGTTGCCGTGGGCGAGTTCGCCGTCGGTCGCGGGGTGCCCGCCGAGCACGAGCTCGCCTTCGACCTGCCCGATCTCGACGTACGAGCCGACCTTCTCGACCGCGGCGGGGTTGATGAGCGGCCCGACGTCGACGGCCTCATCGAGCCCGTATCCCAGCCGGAGCGCCTTCACCCGCCGTTCGAGCCGTTCGAGCAAGGGCTCGACCACCGGCTTCTCGACGATGACCCTTGAACAGGCCGTGCAGCGCTGGCCGGTCGTCCCGAAGGCCGACCACAGGATGCCGTCGGTCGCGAGGTCGAGATCGGCGTCCTCGAGCACGACCACGCCGTTCTTGCCGCCGAGCTCGAGCGAGACGCGCTTGAGGCGCTTTGCGGCACGCTCGGCGATCGCCTTGCCGGTCGAGGAGTGACCGGTGAACGAGATGACCGCCACGTCGGGGCTCTCGACGATCGCGTCCCCGACCTCGCCGCCGCGACCGGTCACGAGGTTGACGACGCCGGGCGGGAAGCCGGCCTCGGCCATCAGCTCGACGAGCAGCGTCGCGCAGAGGGGCGTGTCGCTGGCCGGCTTGAAGACCACGGTGTTGCCGGTCACGAGAGCCGGCATCATCTTCCAGCACGGGATCGCGATCGGGAAGTTCCAGGGCGTGATGATCCCGGCGATCCCGATCGGCTGGCGGATGCTCATCGCCCATTTGTCGGGCAGCTCGGAGGGCACGGTCTCTCCGAACATGCGGCGGCCCTCGCCGGCCATCAGGTAGGCGATGTCGATCCCTTCCTGGACGTCGCCGCGGGCTTCGGCGATGACCTTGCCCATCTCGCGGGTCATCGCCCGCGAGAGCCGCTCCTTGTGCTGCGACATGAGCTCCGCGAAGCGATACAGGATCTCGCCGCGCTTCGGGGCCGGCGTCGCCTTCCAGCGCGGCAGGGCCATCTCGGCGGCCTTGATCGCCATCGCCATGTCGGCCTTCGTGCCGGACTGGAAGCGGCCGATGACGTCGCGCCGATCGGCCGGGTTGACACTCTCGAAGGTCTCACCCGCTACGCCCTCGGCCCATTCGCCGGCGCTGAAGCGCCTGAACGTCGGGGGCTCGCCCGTGGCCTCGGGAACCAGGCGTTCCGTCGTCTCCGTCATGAGCGCAGGATAGGCACGCCTCGAGGCGGTGTCATCGCCGCGTGGGGCCCCAAATCCTCGCCGCCGTCGCTCTCGCTCTCGCGACCGGCGCCGAGACCAAACGCACCTGCGAGAGTCGCGTGCCAGCGCGGCCGGGTAAGTCGCGGTGAAGCGGTGGCCGTCATCCTGTCACGGCTCGGGGCACCCGGCGCGGCGCGGCACGTCGCCTCTGAGAGAGCGCCATCGGTCGCTTCCCCGCTCTTGTCGTCACCTCGGTCTCTGCCCGCCCCTGCCGCAAGGGATTGGAGGAGACTCGAATGCGCGCAGGCCGCGTCTTCGTGGTCATCGTGATCGCATTCCTGCCGACCGCCGCGATCCAGGCCGCGCCCCCGTCGCCGGTCACCCAGATCCGCCTCGTCGGCCCGAACGACGGCTTCGTCCCGGT
>DATHRO010000150.1:0-7284 GCA_035465135.1 Candidatus Deferrimicrobiaceae bacterium | reverse complement strand
TGGCCGACGTCACCGTTCGCGAGGCGCCGTTCCTGATCGTCAGCTTCGGCTTCGGCGCTTCGTTCGTAACCCTCTTCGCCCAGCTCGGCGGCGGCATCTACACGAAGGCCGCGGACGTCGGCTCGGATCTGGTCGGCAAGGTCGAGGCCGGCATTCCCGAGGACGACCCGCGGAACGCGGCCGTCATCGCAGATCTCGTGGGCGACAACGTCGGCGACTGCGCCGGCCGTGGCGCGGACCTGTTCGAGTCCACGGCGGCCGAGAACATCGGCGCGATGATCCTCGGGGTCGCCGCGTTCGTCATCGCCGAGGCAGCCGGCTGGCCCAACCCCCAGGCGTGGATCTTCTTCCCGCTCGTCGTCCGAGGCTTCGGGCTGCTGGCGACGATCGTCGCGATGTTCTTCATCCGCGGCCGCGAGGACGAGGATCCGATGAACATCCTGAACCGCGGCTACTGGGTCACCACGATCCTGTCGGTCGTCGGGCTGGCCATCACGACCAACGTCATGATGAACACCGGAACCGACCTGTCGCCGAGCGGGCTTCCAACGTGGATCTGGTTCTTCGGTGCCGGCATCGTCGGCCTGGCAACGAGCGTGGCGTTCGTGTACATCACCCAGTACTACACGGCGGGCACGTTCCGCCCTGTGCGCGAGATCGCGGAGGCCTCCAAGACGGGCCCCGCGACGAACATCATCTCGGGCACTGCGGTCGGCTTCGAGACGACGTTCGTCACCGCCGTGACGATCAGCATCGCGCTCTTCGTGAGCCACTGGCTCGGCTCGCAGGCCGGACTCACGAACGCGGCCGGCCACGACGTCGGCGGCATCTTCGGCACCGCGGTGGCGACGATGGGCATGCTGATGACGACGGCCTACATCCTGGCCATGGACACGTTCGGCCCGATCACCGACAACGCCGGCGGCGTCGCGGAGTTCAGCCGCGCCGAGGCCGGGGCGCGGGAGATCACCGATCGCCTCGACGCGGTCGGCAACACGACCAAGGCGCTCACCAAGGGCTACGCCATCGCCTCGGCCGCCCTCGCGGCCTTCCTGCTTTTCAGCGCCTACATCGACAAGGTGAACCTGATCCAGGCCAACCGCGGTGCGCCGCTCATGGAGTCGGTCAACCTGGCCAACGTCAGCGTCTTCATCGCCGCCCTCCTCGGGGCGATGCTCGTCTACTTCTTCAGCTCGCTCGCGATCCGCGCGGTCGGCACGACGGCCCAGTCGATCATCGTCGAGGTCCGGCGCCAGTTCCGGGAGATGCCCGGGATCATGGACTACACCCAGCGACCGGACTACGCCCGCGTCGTCGACATCACGACGCGCGCCGCGCTGCGCCAGATGGTCCTGCCGGGCGCGGTCGCCGTCGCGACGCCGATCATCGTCGGCCTGCTGCTCGGCCACGAGGCGGTCGCCGGCCTGCTGATGGTTGGCACGATCGCCGGCGTGCTCCTGGCCACGACGCTGAACAACGGCGGCGGGGCGTGGGACAACGCCAAGAAGTACATCGAGTCGGGCCATCTCCTCGACGAGGCCGGCAACGTCATCGGCAAGAAGACGCCGGCCCACGCCGCGGCTGTCGTCGGCGACACCGTCGGCGATCCGTTCAAGGACACGGCCGGGCCGTCGCTCCACGTCCTGGTGAAGCTCCTCGCGACGATCACCCTGGTCCTCGCTCCGCTGTTCATCCGCTGACGTCATGCTCGCGGCGGGCGATCCGGCGCACCGGCGCCCGCCCGTGCGACCGACATGGATCTGATCGTCCAGGCCGTCATCCTGGGACTCATCCAGGGGCTGACCGAGTTCCTGCCGATCTCGAGCTCCGGGCACCTGATCGTCGTGCCGGCGCTGCTCGGCTGGGACGACGCGTTCCTCGAAAGCCTCGCCTTCAGCGTCATGCTCCACCTGGCGACGCTGCTTGCGCTGCTCGTCTATTTCTGGGCGGACTGGCTGCGGCTCGTGCCGGCCGGCTTGGCCGCGCTGCGGGACCGCTCGTTCCGGGGTGACCCGGACCGGCGGCTGGCGTGGCTGCTGGCCGTGACGACGATCCCGGCGATGATCGTCGGCGTGACGCTCAACGATCTCATCGAGACGACGTTCCGGGATATCCAGCTCGTGAGCGCGACCCTCGTCGTCGGCGCCGCGATCCTGTGGCTGGCCGACCGCGTCGGGCGGCGGACCGAGCGAATGGAGGCCCTGAGCTTCCCGGCCGCGCTCGGGATCGGCGCGGCCCAGGCGCTCGCGCTGGTGCCCGGCATCAGCCGCTCCGGGATCTCCATCTCCGCCGGCCTGCTGGCCGGCCTCGACCGGTCGTCGGCCGCCCGCTTCGCGTTCCTGATGGCAACCCCGATCACCTTCGGGGCCGGCCTGTGGGAGCTGCGCAAGCTCGCCACCGGGGAGGCCGGGGTGGACGTCCAGCTGGCGCCGCTCGCCGCGGGCATGGTCGCGGCGCTCGCCTCGGGGCTGCTCGCGATCGCAGTCCTGCTGCGGTTCCTGCGGACCCATGGGGTCGGAGTCTTCGTCGCCTACCGGATTGCACTGGCCGTCCTCGTGGCCGCCGCGACGCTCGGTCTCCTCGGCCGCTGACTCGATGGAGGTCATGAAGCAGCTCCGGCAGCGGGCGATCCGGGATCTCGTGGAGCAGCGCCCGATCCGGACTCAGCAGGAGCTGGCAACCGCGCTGCGTGAGCGCGGCTTCCGCGCGACCCAGGCGACGGTCAGTCGCGACGTCGCCGAGCTGGGCCTGCGAAAGGCGCAGCGAGAGGGTCGGTCGGCGTACGTGCTGCCTGCTCGTCTCCGTGATGCCGAGGTCTCCGGGGAGGAGCGCCTGAGGCGGCTCCTGGCAGACCTGCCGATCGAGATCCGCGAGGCCGGGTTGATCCTCGTCTTGCGCGCGCTGCCCGGGTCGGCCCACGCCATCGCCGCCGCCCTCGACCGCGCCCGCTGGTCCGAGGTGGCCGGCTCGATCGCCGGTGACGACACCGTCTTCGTGGCCTGCCGCGACCGGGCCGCCGTGCGGCGGCTTGGGAGCCGCCTCCGGGAGCTGACCGGCCGCCGTTGATCTGCGGCCGGCGGGGACGACACGGGCCTTTTGACAGCGTCTCGGGCCCGCAGTAGGCTACGCGGCCGACCCGGACTCCAGGCTGCGACACCGATCGTGCAGCGCTGGGGTTCTTTCCTTATCGGGGTGTCGAAGATGAACACCAAGCCCACGTACATCAGTCGCGACGGCCTCGAGAAGCTCCACCAGGAGCTCGAGGAGTTGATCTCTGTCCGCCG
This sequence comes from Candidatus Deferrimicrobiaceae bacterium, assembly GCA_035465135.1. Taxonomy (GTDB): domain Bacteria; phylum Chloroflexota; class Limnocylindria; order Limnocylindrales; family CSP1-4; genus UBA5189. Next base: position 4,000 of record DATHRO010000150.1, on the reverse strand, counting down.
CCCCGACATCGCCCAACGGATTCACGATGCCAAGGAGCACGGCGACGTCACCGAGAACGCCGAGTACGAGGACGCCAAGAATGAGCAGGCGTTCGTCGAGGGTCGCATCCAGCAGCTCGAGGCGCTGATCAAGAACGCCACGCTGTTCGACGAGAACCACGGCAACGACCACGTCCAGATCGGCTCGACCGTGAAGGTCCAGGGGCCCGACGGCAAGGAGTCGTTCACGATCGTCGGTTCCACTGAGGCCCGGCCCACCGAAGGCCGGATCAGCAACGAGAGCCCGGTCGGCCGCGCCCTCCTCGGTCGCAAGAAGGGCGACACGATCACGGTCCAGGTTCCCGCCGGCGACATCGCCTACAAGATCGTCCAGATCTCCTAGGCTGGCGTTCAGCCATGGAGTGGGCTGACGAGCTGGCCGCACGAGTCTCCGGCCCGCAGGTCGTCAACGACTCGAAGACGCCGTCGGGCACGGTCCACGTCGGCAGCCTCCGCGGCCCCGTCATCCTCGACGTGATCGCCCGCGCCGTGCGTGCGGCCGGCCACGAGACGACGCTGCTGTACGGGGTCGACGACCTCGACCCGATGGATGCCCAGGCGCTGCTGACGCCAGACGCCGTCGAGCGCGAGATGGGCCGGCCACTGGCCCACGTGCCCGACCAGGTCGACGACGGTCACGATTCGTACGCCCGTCACCACGCCGGGCGTTTCATCGAGACATTCGCCCGCCTCGGCATTCACCCGGATCGCTACTACTGGATGAGCGAGCACTACGCGGCCGGCGACATGGACCCCTACCTTCGCCGGGCCCTCGATCGCGCGCCGCTCGTCCGAGAGATCTACCGCCGCGTGGCGAACGTCCGGCACCCGGACACCTGGCATCCGGTCAGCGTCATCTGCGAGACCTGCGGCAAGGTTGGCACGACGATCGTCACGCAGTGGGACGGCGAGCGGGTGTTCTACGAGTGCCGTCCGGATCTCGTCGCCTGGGCACACGGCTGCGGCACGTCCGGCTGGGTCTCGCCCTTCGGGGGGCGGGCGAAGCTGCCGTGGAACCTCGAGTGGGCGGCCCAGTGGAGCCTGTTCGGGGTCACCATCGAGCCGAACGGCAAGGATCTCGCGACCGCCGGCGGCTCGCGCGAGCGCTCCGAGGCGATCGCGCGCGAGGTCTTCGAGCGCGAGCCGCCGCTGAACTTTCCGTACGAGTTCCTGAACATCGGCGGCAAGAAGATGTCGACGTCGAAGGGTCGCGGTGCGTCAGCCGAGCAGATGGTCGACGTCGTGCCGCCCGAGCAGCTGCGGCTGCTGTTCCTGCGGCCGCGGCCGAATCAGGTCATCGAGTTCGATCCGGTCGGCACGGACGCGATCCCGCGGTTGTTCGACGAGTTCGACCGGCTCGCCGCGGCAACCGCCGGCCGGCCGGTCAGGGGCGAGCTGCCGCCTGGCTTCGAGGCGGTGTTCCGCTACTCGCTCATCGATCCCGCCGCGGACGTCGCGGTCGAGGCGGCCCGCTTCCGGCCGCCGTTCGGGCACCTCGCGGTTCTGACCCAGGTCCCCGGTGTCGACGTTGCGGCCACGATGCGCGACGAGAAGGGGAGCGAGCTCGACGCGCGCGAGTCCGAGATCCTCGAGGAGCGCGTCGGAGCCGCGCGGGCGTGGCTGGCGGCGTTCGCTCCGGACGCCGCCCGGCTCGACGTCCGCCGCGAGCGGTTGCCCGATGCGGCCGCCGACCTGGCCGAGCCGCAGCGCAACTTCCTGGGCCGGCTTGCCGAGCGCGTCGTGGCAGGGCCGCCGAACGGTGGCGAGGCCTGGCAGACGACGATCTTCGAGGTCGCCGCGGCGTCCGGAATTCAGCCCCGACCGGCATTCGAGGCCATCTATCGGGCGTTCCTCGATCGATCCAACGGGCCGCGTGCGGGGTGGCTGCTCGCGAGCCTGGACCCGGGCTTCGTCGTGGCGCGCCTGCGCGAGGCCGCGTCGGGCGGCACACTTCCGCCCATGGAGGCCGGATGAGCGTCGGGGCCGCGCGGCTGCGCGAGGAACCGGAGGCGATTCGCCGCGGCGCGATCGACAAGGGTGAGGACCCCGCGCTGGTCGACGCGGCCCTCGCCGCCGACGCCCGCCGACGCGAGCTGCAGGGCCAGGCCGACGGGCTGCGCGCCGAGCGGAACGCGATCTCGAAGCAGGTCGGCGAAGCGATCCGGGCCGGTGCATCGCCCGACGGCCCCGAGGTCGCCGACCTGCGGGCCCGCTCGACCGACGTCGGTGCCCGCCTCGACGGACTGGAGACCGAGCTCGGCGCGAGCGAGGCCGAGCTGGAGGACCTCCTGCTCCGGATCCCGAACCCGGCCGAGCCCGACGTCCCGGTCGGGGGCGAGGAGGCGAACGTCACGATCCGGACGTGGGGCGAGCAGCTGGCGCGAGTCGTGCCACTCGAGGGCGAGGTCGGGGCGGACGCGAAGCTCGGAGGCGGCACGTGGGAGCGCCGCCCGCACTGGGAGGTCGGCGAGCGGCTCGGCATGCTCGACCTGGCCCGCGGCGCCAAGATCACCGGCTCCGGCTTCCCGGTCTATGTCGGCCCCGGCGCCGCGCTCGAGCGCGCGCTGATCGCGTACTTCCTCGACGTTCACAGCCGCGAGAACGGCTTCACCGAGGTCTGGCCGCCGGTCGTCGTGAACGCCGACTCGGCGCGCGGCACCGGCCAGATCCCCGACAAGGAAGACCAGATGTACGTCGTCACCCGCGACGAGCTGTACCTGGTCCCGACCGCCGAGGTCCCGGTCACGAACCTCCACCGCGACGAGATCCTGGACGCAGCCGACCTCCCGATCCGCTACGCGGCCTACTCGCCATGCTTCCGGCGCGAGGCCGGCGCGGCCGGGGCCGACACCCGCGGCATCATCCGCGTCCATCAGTTCGACAAGGTCGAGATGGTCCTGTTCGAGCGACCGGAGGCCTCGCCCGAGGCGCTCGAGTGGCTGACGGGGCGGGCCGAGGACCTCCTGCGACGGCTCGGGCTGGCGTACCGCGTCGTCCTCATGGCGACGCGCGAGATGGGCTTCGTCCAGTCACGCAAGTACGACCTCGAAGTCTGGGCCCCCGGCGTCGAGCGCTGGCTCGAGGTCAGCTCGTGCTCGAACTTCCGCGACTACCAGGCGCGCCGGATGGCCATCCGCTACCGGCCCGAGCCGAGCGCCAAGCCCGAGCTCGTCCACACCCTCAACGGATCGGGCCTCGCGCTGGCCCGGACCGTCGCCGCGATCCTCGAGGTCTACCAGCGCCCGGACGGCGGGCTGGACGTGCCGGAGGTGCTTCAGCCCTACCTGGGCCGGAGTACGATCGAGCCCGTCACCGCTTGAGGCGTCCCAGGGAGCTCGCAGCATGACCGACCAGCAGGGATCCGGACCCGCGATGACCTGGCAGGCTCCGCCGGACGTGGGCGGGCCCGCTCCCGGTGTCGAGTGGGCCGGCTACGGCGAGCGCCTCGTGGCCTACATCATCGACGGCCTGATCCTGGCCGTGATCTTCGTCGTGCTGTCGATCGTGCTCATCGCCGGGATCATCGGCAGCGTCGACTTCAGCGACCCGGCGAATCCGCAGTTCGCCGGGGCGGCGATCGGCGCGGTCGTGCTGTGGACGCTCGCGCTGTTCGTCGTGAGCATCCTGTACTTCCCGTTCTTCTGGGCCCAGGGCGGCCGGACGCCGGGCATGCGGGCCTTCGGCATCCGCGTCGTCCGTGATCGCGATGGCGCGCGGATCGGCTGGGGCAGCGCGCTACTGCGACTGCTTGGCTACTGGGTTTCCGGCGTCGTCTTCTACATCGGCTACGTCTGGATGTTCTTCGACAGCCGGCGCCGCGGCTGGCACGATCTGATCGCCGGGACGGTGGTCGTCAAGGACGCCCGTCGATAGCCCGGCCGATCGCTCTTGGTATCCTCGCTCGACGGAGAGGTGCCGGAGCGGTTGAACGGTCCTGTCTTGAAAACAGGTGGCTCGCAAG
>DATHRO010000149.1:0-3726 GCA_035465135.1 Candidatus Deferrimicrobiaceae bacterium | reverse complement strand
GCAGGCCCCCCGCGCCGAGTCGCTGCGCCAGCGTCGGGGCAACTGCGGCGTCCACGACGAACTCGAGATGCGTCCGGCCTCCGGCCAGGCTGAGCGAGCCGCGCGACAGGAACAGTCCGCGCAGCCAGGCCATGCGGCAGTGCTCCGGTCGTCCATCCCAGTCGAACGCCCGGCCGTCCGCGCCCGTCTCGGGCTCGCCTCCCGGACGGCCGAGCCGAACGGCGAGGCGGGCGAGCATCGGGTCGCGCGCCCGGCCCGCGAGGTCCAGGGCGGCGCGCTCCGCCTCGCGGTCGCAGGCGCGGGATGGGTCGATCGCGGCGAGCTCCGCGCGGAGCGCCAGAACGAGGTCTCGCTCGACCCCGGTCACGTCAGGCCGTGCGGACGAGCCGGCCGCGGCGCAGCGCCGGGGCCTCGCGCTCGCAGGCCCGAAGGATCGCAGCGGCCAGCCGGCCCGGATCGTGATGGTGCGGCACGCTGGCGCTCGCGACGGTATCGGTGACGAGCTGCGGCACCGGCTCGACCGCCGGCGGCCAGCGCAGGGCCACCGCGTCCCTCGGCCACTCCGAGGCGTCGCCGTCGAAGCGGTCGTTGACGAGCACGAGGTCGACGATCGCCGGCGTCGTGTGGCCGAGCAGCGCCTGGACGTGATCGGCCGCGTCGTAGTCCTTCGTCTCGCCGAGCTGGGTCGCGACGTTGCAGGCGTAGATCCGGATCCCGCGCGCGCCGGCGACGGCCTCGCGGATCGCCGGGATGAGCAGAACGGGCAGCACGCTTGTGTACAGGCTGCCGGGACCAAGGACGACGATCTCGGCGTCGCGGATCGCGGCCAGCGCATCGGGCGACGCCGGCACGGCCGACGGATCGATCCAGACCTTCTCGATGCCCGACGTCCGCATGATCGTCGACTGGCCCCTGACCACGACGCCGTCGCGGGTCCGGGCCATCAGGGTGATCGGGGTGGCCGAGGCCGGCACGACCTTGCCGCGGACTGCGAGGACGCGGTTCATCCGCCGGACGCCCTCCTCGAAGTCGCCATCCTCGAGCGCGGTCATCGCGGCCAGCAGGAGGTTGCCCATGGCGTGACCGCCGAGGCCCCCGGGCTCGGGCTCGACCGGGCCGCCCGCCGGCCGCCCGCCGCCCGGGAAGCGGTAGCCCAGGAGGTCGCTCATGAGCGGCTCGGCGTCCGCGAGGGCGGCGATGCAGTTCCGGATGTCGCCGACCGGCGGGATCCCGAGCTCGTCACGCAGCGCACCCGACGAGCCGCCGTCGTCGGCGACCGTGACGATCGCGGTCAGGTTGCTCGTGTGCTCCTTCATCCCCCGCAGCAGCGTCGAGAGTCCGGTCCCTCCGCCGATCGCCACGACCCGTGGGCCTCGGGCCAGCATCCGCTTCTCGTAGATCACGTCCGCGAGCGGGCGCTCGCCGTCGTCGACCCGCAGCGGCTCGGTCAGGGCCCGAGCCAGCCGCCACGCTCCGAAGGCCACGAGCGCGAGCCCGACCATCCCGACGACGAGTCCGCGCAGCGGGAACGGCAGGAACTGGAGCGTGATCAGGTCGAGGACCACCTCCGCGAGGCCGCCGGGCTGCAGGTCGCGGGTGACCTGACGGATCGTGTGGGCAACGCCGAGGGCCAGCAGCAGCAGCCCGCCGAAGACAACGAGCAGCCAGCGCTTGACGCCGATGCCGGGCTGGAGCCAGCGCCGCAGGTTCATCCGCGCTCCAGCTCGCGGTGGAACACCTCGACGGGTCCGAGGCCGCGCGTCCGGAGCCATTCAGCGAGCTGCTCGGCCAGGACGATCGAGCGGTGTCGGCCACCGGTGCAGCCGATAGCGATCGTGAGCCGGCTCTTGCCCTCGGCGACGAACGCCGGGACGCCGAACTCGAGGAACTGCTCGACGTGCTCGAGGAACTCCCCTGCGCCGGGACGGCTCATCACGTAGTCCCTGACGGCCGGCGTCAGTCCGGAGTGATCCCGCAACTCAGGAACGTAGTAGGGGTTCTGGAGAAAGCGCGTGTCGAACACGAGGTCCGCCTCGAGCGGGATGCCGAACTTGTAGCCGAACGAGATGAGCTGGATCGTCATCCGGTCCGGCTCGGCCTCGCCGAGGCGCGCGAACAGGCGTTCCCGGAGATCACGCAGCGGCAGGTCCGAGGTGTCGAGGACGACGTCCGCCTCGGCCCGGATGGGGTCGAGGGCTCGCCGCTCGAGCTGGATCGCACGCTGCATCCCGCGACCGTCCGACAGCGGGTGGCGGTGCCGCGTCTCCGAGAACCGCCGGATCAGGACCTCGTCGCTCGCCTCCAGGAAGAACACCTGGGGGCGGATGCCGCGCCCTTCGAGGGCGCCTCGGACGGCGCGGTAGGCCGTCTCGACATCGCCCGAACGCACGTCGAGCACGATCGCGATCTGCGCAAACCGATCAGGGTCGGCGGCGACCAGCTCGGCGAGCGCCGGGAGAAGCTCGGCCGGCAGGTTATCGACGACCGTGAACGCGAGGTCCTCGAACAGCTTCGCGGCAGCGGTCTTCCCGCCGCCCGACAGGCCGCTCAGGAGGACGACCCGCTGGCCCGGACCGCTCGCCATGACCGGCAGTCTACCGACCCCTAGCGGCCGGCCCGGGCGATGACGAGCGTCGTCAGCTCGAACAGCAGGTACAGCGTCAGGCCCAGCACGATGGGGCTCACGAGGTCGCCGCCGGGGGTCGCCACCGCGGCGAAGATCGCGATCCCGAGGATGACCATCCGGCGCGCCCGCCGCAGGCGCTCGGAGGTGACGATCCCGACCTTCGACAGGCCGATGAGCAGGATCGGGAACTCCATCAGGAGCCCGAAGGCCAGGAACAGGGTCGTCACGAAGTCGAAGTACTCGCGAACGGACAGGAACGGCGTCAGCTCCTCGCCGACGAAGCTCAGCAGGAACTCGGTCGCGAACGGCATCACGACGTAGGCAATGCCGACGCCGAGGACGAAGAACCCCAGAGCGGCCGGGATCCACGGCAGGATCGCCCGTCGCTCGCCGGCGGTCAGGCCGGGGGCGATGAAGCGCCACAGGTGCCACAGCAGAACCGGCATCGCCAGGATGACGCCGGCCACGACGGCGATCCGGAGGCGGATCGCGAACGCGTCGCCGATGGAGGTCACGATCAGGGGCAGGTCGGGCGGCAGCGGCCCTCGGAGGATCCCGATGATCGGCTCACTGGCGGCGAAGCCGACGACCGCCCCGGCGGCGATCGCGAGCACGCTCCAGATCAGCCGGTTGCGCAGCTCGGCGAGGTGATCGACGAGCGGCATGACCCGCTCACCGACCGGGCCGGCCGGTTCCGGCACGCCGTCCACGGCGGTCATCGGCGGGATCCTGGATTGGCGGTCACGTCGAGGCGGCGGCCGCGCGAGGGCGGCACTGGCAGGCGCCTACGAAGAGGCGGAGCCGGGATGCTGGTCGCCCGGGGACGGCGCCGTCGCGGCGGGTTCGGGTTCGGGCTCGTTGAGCCGGTTCGGCTCGGTCGACCCGCCGAGCTGGTTCGGCGCGACCGTCGACGGCGGGGCGGTCGTCGTGGCCTGGGCCGGCCCGGGCGAGGTCGGCCCGGGCGAGGTCGGCTCGGGCGAGGCCGCGTCCTTGACGTCGGTCGCGGCCTTGCGGAACTCTCGAACGCTTCGGCCCAGCGACGAGGCGACCTCCGGGAGCTTGCCCGGCCCCAGGACGATCAACGCGATGACCAGGATGAG
>DATHRO010000148.1:0-5546 GCA_035465135.1 Candidatus Deferrimicrobiaceae bacterium | reverse complement strand
TGGTCGTCGAGCATCCCGCCCTGGCCCGGACGCTGAAGCTGGCGTTCAACAGGGTGTGGGACCGCGGCCTGACGCTCGAGGACGCCGGCGCGGCGCGTCGGCGTGGTGCATCGCGGGCCATCGCCCAGCCGACCTGAGGGTCTCACGAGCATCCGTCGCTAGACTCCGCCCGATGTCGGCACCGAGGCTCCGTCCGGCCGTCCGAGCCATCGTGCTGGATCCGGCCGATCGAATCCTGCTGGTCCGGTTCTCGTTCCCCGGCCGGACCGTATGGGCGTGTCCCGGCGGTGGGATCGAGGATGGCGAAACTGATGAAGCCGCGATCCGCCGGGAGCTCGACGAGGAGGCCGGGATGGTCGACTTCGACATCGGGCCGTGCGTCTGGGTCCGGGAGCACGTGATCCCCCTGTTCGGTGGCAGGTGGGACGGCCAGACCGAGCGCTTCTACCTCGTTCGAACAGGCGCCTTCGAACCTCGGCCGCGGCTGACGACGGAGGAGCTTGCCGCCGAGTACGTGACCGCTGTCCGATGGTGGACCGCCGAGGGACTCGGCACGGCCGCTGGGCTGTTCGCGCCGCGACGACTTCCGGTGCTGCTCCGGGACCTGCTTCGGGTCGGGCCGGGGAGCGCACCAATCGACGTCGGCGTGTGAGCCGACATTGCTTAGGATTCGCGCCATGGACTACGGGCTTGTTCTCCCGTCGCTCGGCGACGGCGCCTCGCGAGAGGGCATCGACGCGGCCCTCGAGCTGGCCGCGACCCACGGCTTCACCGACGTCTGGGGCACCGATCACCTCCTCGTCGACGCCAGTGCGGCCGACGACTACGGCCGGATCTTCGAGATCCTCACGACCCTGGCCTGGGTCGCGGGCCGGAGCGAGACCGTCAAGGTCGGGGCGAGCGTCGTCGTCGCGCCGATGCGCAACGCGGTCGTCCTGGCCAAGGAGCTCGCGACGATCGACGTCCTGTCGAACGGCCGGCTGATCGCCGGATTCGGAGTCGGCTGGAACGCGACGGAGTTCGCGAACGTCGGCGCGTCGGACCGCTTCGCCGTCCGCGGCGCCTACACCGAGGAGACGGTCGCCCTCTGCCGGCACCTGTGGTCGGGCTCGACCGAGCCGTTCCGCGGCCGGTTCCACGAGCTCGAGGACTTCGTCTTCGGGCCGCTGCCGCCGCGGCGCGAGATCCCGATCTGGCTTGGCGGCCGTGACGAGCGCGCGCTCCGCCGGGCCGGCCGGCTGGCCGACGCCTACCACTCGTCCGGGGCAGGGCCCGGCTCGTTCGCAAAGCGCCTGGCCGTCGTCCGCGCCGCTGCCGAGGAGGCCGGCCGACCCCTGCCGCGCCTCTCCGCGCGCGTCCGCCTGGAGCTCGACGCGCCGCCGCAGGCGACCTTCTACACGATGCACGGCTCCGCGGAGCGGATCGCCGCTGAGATCCGGGCCTTTGCCGAGCTCGGCGTCGACCACCTCGCGCTGGCCTTCCCGCCGCGCGAACCCAAAGACCTCCGGCGGGCCGTCGGGCGCTTCGTCGAGGACGTTCGACCGCTGGTCTGAGACCGTCTAGCAGACGGGCTGGCGGAGGACCGTCCGCAGCCGGTCGGGCGCCGTCCGGCGAGGGTCCCCGAGATAGATCTCGTGGTGGGCGCCATTCGGCTCGACGCCGGCCTCGGTGGCGGCCGCCGCCATCCGCTCGAGCGTCTCGGGCTCGGTGGCATAGGGACCGACGTGCAGCGCCTCGACCGCGTGACCCTCGCGCAGGGTCATGACGACCAGCCGGCTGAGCACCGGGCTGGGATGCTTGCGACGGGCTACTGCCATCGCCGATGCGGTGTCCTCGTCGCGGGCCTCGGGCGGAATCTCGATCAGCGCCGTCCAGCGCCACGCCTCCGAATCGAACGTCGTGAAGTCTCCGGTCAGCCAGGCCGAGCTGCCGTCGCGGCGCTCCCAGAGCGCCTCGAGCGGGCCGATTCGCGTTCCGATACCCCGATCGCGCAGCAGGAAGTGCAGCGCATAGATCGTCGAGTAGAGCGCTCCGACCGCGCCCTGGAATTCGGCACCGCCCGGCGGGCCCTGACCTTCGATCGCGAGGCAGCGCCGCGGCGGCATGTCCACGAACCGGACGCGCCCGCGCCGGGGCAACCCCTGGGGCGGGGCGAACACGACCGGCGTCGAGCCCCCCTCTGCACTGCTCCGGACGCCTCGTGCCTCGAGCGTGGTCATCGGCCGCCTCCTGGGCGCAGACCGTAGGGCGGGCCAGACTGACGGGGCAGTGCCGGATGTCTCGAAACGCGAGGCTGTGAGTTGGAACCTCGGTCAGAGCGGCGGCAGCACCTGCAGGTCGGACTGCGCTGCCGCGAACAGGTCCCCGACCCGCTCCACCCGCTCGACGACCGTTCGAATCGTCCAGCGATCGCTCCGCAGATCGGGGTCGTCGAGCTCGTCCCAGCTGATCGGGGCCGAGACCGGAGCCCCGTTGGCCGGCCGGACGGCATAGGGTGCGACGAGGGTCTTGATCGAGGCATTCTGGGTGTAGTCGAGGCGGGCCCTGCCGCCGCGGCGTGACTTCGCCCACTCCCAGGAGACGAGGTCCGGCACCGTGCCCGCGATCGCCCGCGACAGCGTCTCGACCCAGTCGCTGGTGTCGCGGAAGGTGTAGCGCGGCTCGATCGGGATCCAGACCTGAATCCCCCGGCGGCCGGTGGTCTTCGGATAGCCTCGGACCCCGATGTGCCCGAGCGCGGTCCGGTACAGTCGGGCCAGGGTCAGGGTCTGCTCCCAGGTCGTGTCGGTCCCGGGGTCGATGTCGATGAGCGCGAACGTCGGCCGCGCCGGCGCATCCAGGCGCGACGTCCACGCGTGGACCTCGAACGCGGCCTGGTTGCCGAGCCAGCACAGTGTTGCCACGCGATCGGCGACGAGGTGCTCGTTCGCGTCTCGCTCGGCGACACCAACCTCCTCCCAGCGCCGCAGCCACGACGGTGCCGTCTTCGGGATGTCCTTCTGCCAGAAGCCGGGCGCCGCCGGGCCGTTTGGGTAGCGGTGGAGATTGAGCGGCCGCTCGGCGAGGTGGGGCAGCATCGCCGGGGCGATCCGGGCGAAGTAGCGGATCAGGTCCCGCTTGGTGACCGGCTCGGGATCGTCGGTCCGACCCGGGAACAGCACCTTGTCAAGGTTCGTCAGCTTCAGCTCGAACCCGCCCACGGCCCACAGGCCGTCGCTCGTCATCGCGTCCAGTGCGGCCAGCTCCTCGGGCGACGCGACCTGGGCGAATCCCGGCGGCTCGTCCGATAGGCCGGCCTCGACCTCGCGAACCGTCGCGCCCGTCGCCAGCGGTCGCTCACGAAGCACGTCGGTCGGTCGCCTGTCATCGTCGAAACCCTTGAACGCCGCCTGGCGGACGATCCCGTCGCGTGACCAGCCGCCGAGCTCGGCCCGGATGACGATCTCGGGGCGCACCCACACGGCGTCCTTCAGCTCGCCGCCCCAGCGTCCGCGGTAGTCGCGCGGCGGCGCCGGATCGAACGCCGGCTCGTCGATCTCGAGCGCCCCCAGCCGCTCGCGCAACCGCCGCCGCGTGGCCCGATCGAAGCCCGACCCGACCTTGCCCGCGAAGCGGAGCTTGGGGGCGCCGCCCTCCACCTCGTAGACCCCGACCACGAGCGCGCCGAGGTCCTTGGTAGCCCCCTCGCCGGGGGTGTAGCCACCGACGACAAGCTCCTGCTCCTGGCGGGCCTTGATCTTCAGCCAGCTGCGTGAGCGGGTTCCGGGCTCGTAGCGCGAGCGACGGTGCTTGGCGATCATGCCCTCCAGCCGCCTGGCCTTGGCTGCCTCGTAGAACGCCCTGCCCTCGCCTACGACGTGGTCGGCAAAGCGGACCCGCCGATCCTCGCCTCGCAGGATCGAGGCCAGCAGCGCCTTGCGCTCCTCGAGGGGTACGTCGAGCAGCAGCCGGCCATCGTGGTAGAGCAGGTCGAAGGCCTGGTAGACGAGCCGCTTCGAGCGCGAGCCGCTGACTTCCTGCAGCAGGCTGAAGTCCGGCCGGCCGTCGTCGTCGAGGGCCACGACCTCGCCGTCGACGATCGCTTCGCGGGCGTCGATCCAGGTCGCCTGCGTCAGCAGGCCCGGGAAGTACGTCTCGCCGTCGTTGCCGTTGCGGGTGAAGATCCGGGCCTCGCCGTCCCGCACGACCGCCTCGATCCGGTAGCCGTCCCACTTGACCTCGAAGAGCCAGTCGTCGTCGCTGAAGGGCCTGTCGGACAGGGTCGCGGCCATGACCGGGATGGACTTCGGCATCGGCGCGGCGCGGGCGCCGCGGAGATCGATCTCGGCGATCGACGCCGGGGCGGCGCTGATCCAGATCGCGTCGCGATCGGCCTTGACCTCGTCGTTGGTGCGGCCGGTCTTGACGCTCTGCGGGTGGGCCTCGGCATCCCAGCCGTCGACCGCCGCGGCGTCACGCTTCTTGATCAGCAGCCACTGCTCACCCTGGTCGCCTTCGAACGGCATCCGGCCGCGCTCGCGCCCGCCGCGGCCGCGACCGCTCGTCCGAACGATCGTGTAGCGCCCGCGCAGCTTCTGGCCGCGGAGCGTGAGCTTCAGCTCGCCGTCCTCGACGGCCTGCGCCGGCTCCGCCGTTTCCGCCTCCGGCGTCCAGGTGCCCCAGTCCCAGACGATGACGTCGCCGCCGCCGTACTGACCCTTGGGGATCACGCCCTCGAAGTCGAGGTACTCAATCGGGTGGTCCTCGACATGGACCGCCATCCGGCGCTCTTTGGGGTCAAGCGTCGGGCCGCGCGGGACGGCCCACGACACGAGGACGCCGTCAATCTCCAGGCGAAAGTCGTAGTGGAGGCGGGTCGCCCGATGGCGCTGGACCACGAAGCGTCCGCCACGAGTGCCACGGGCCATCGCAGCGCCGGCCCTCCCGCCGGCCGGCTCGGGCGTCCGCCGGAAGTCGCGCTTCTGTTTGTACCGCTCGAGGGGCATCGCCCGCAGTGTCGCCTACCCTGACGCGCGATGCGCAGCTTCCTGCGGTTTCTCATCTTCATCACGGTGCTGGTCGCCGCCCTGGTCGTGGTCGGCGGACCGCTCGTGGCGCGGCCGCTGATCGCGGCGCTCGTTCGCGACGCACTGCCGTTCGACGAGGACGAGGTGACGGTCGGGGTTGACGTTGGCCCGGCACTGTTTGCCGGCGAGGTCGAGGTGGTGTCCGTCAGCGGACGCGACCTGGATAGCGGGGAGGCAACGATCGGGTTGCTCGAGGTCACCGTGACGGGCTTATCGATCGTCGATCGGTCGTTCAGGGACATCGACGGACGCCTCGAAGCTGTCGAGCTCCGGTTCGATGACGGGACGTCTGTCTCGTTCGAGCACATCGAGGTGAGCGGCCCGTCGAACGCACTCCGGGCGACGGCGACCCTCGACGAGGTCGCCGTCGAGCGGCTCGTGCTCGGGAAGCTGGCCGATCAGGGCATCGAGGCGGACGCCGTACGGCTGGGAGACGAACAGATCGAGATCGACGCCCTGGGCATGACCGAAACAGCCAGG
>DATHRO010000147.1:0-7592 GCA_035465135.1 Candidatus Deferrimicrobiaceae bacterium | reverse complement strand
TGGCCGATGCGGCGGTCCACCTGGGGCCTCCGCCCCCGGCGGAGAGCTACCTGCGAATCGACGCGGTGATCGAGGCCGCTCTGTCCACCGGCTGCCAGGCGGTTCATCCCGGCTATGGGTTCCTCGCCGAGCGAGCGGCATTCGCCCGCGCCGCCGAGGAGGCGGGGCTCGTGTTCGTCGGTCCCGCGTCAGGTGCGATCGAGGCACTGGGCGACAAGCTCAATGCCCGGCGGCTTGCGGCGCGCATCGGGGTGCCCTCCGTGCCGGGCACCCTCGAGCCGGCGCAGGTTGACAACGCGGACCAGGTTGACGCGATCATCGCCGCGGCCCGCGACATCGGCTTCCCGCTGCTGGTCAAGGCGGCGGCGGGCGGTGGGGGACGGGGAATGCGCCGCGTCGAGCGAGCTCAGGACCTGCCGGCGGCGCTGGCCTCGGGATCGAGCGAGGCGACATCCGCCTTCGGCGACGGCGCCGTCTACCTGGAACGCGAGATCCGGCCGGCGCGTCACGTCGAGGTCCAGCTGCTCGGCGATTCGGGAGGCACCGTCGTGGCGCTAGGGGAGCGCGACTGCTCGCTCCAGCGGCGCCACCAGAAGCTCGTCGAGGAGGCGCCGGCGCCGGGCCTCGCGCGAGGCGATCGTCGCCGGCTGCACGAGCTCGCGGTGCGACTCGGTGCGGCCGCGGGCCTCCGCAACGCCGCGACCGCCGAGTTCCTGCTCGCTCCGGACGGGTCGTTCTACTTCCTCGAGGTCAACACTCGCCTCCAGGTGGAGCACGGCGTGACCGAGCTCGTCGCGGGGGTCGACATCGTCCGCGAGCAGCTCGAGCTTGCCGCGGGCCGACCGCTATCCGACGGGATCCGCGAAGCGGCCGCCCGGGCGGCCGAGCCGGTCGGTCACGCCATCGAGGTCCGCCTCTCCGCGGAGGACCCCAGCCGGGACTTCGCGCCAACACCGGGCGTCGTGCGGCGGTGGATCATGCCGTCCGGCCCGGGCGTCCGGGTCGACACCGCGCTCGAGGCGGGCGACCGCGTCCCACCCGAGTACGACAACCTGATCGCCAAGGTCATGGTCCACGCGCCCGACCGCGACACGGCCATCGACCGTCTTCGGCGGGCCCTCGACGAGGCCGAGGTTGCGGGCATCCAGACGACGCTGCCGTTCCACCGGTTCGTCGCCCGGGAGCCGTCGTTCCGGGCCGCCGACCTGTCGACCGACTGGGTCGCGCAGCACTGGGATGGCCCAGCGGCCTACGCGACCGCGGCCCGAACCGCTCAGCTGGCCGCCGGCCTGGCCGCGCTCGCCGGCGCCACAACCCCGGATGGAGCCGATCTCCCGGTTGTCGGCCGTGACGACCTGTCAACGAACGGGCGCTGGCGTCGCGCCGGCCTGGACCAGCTCGTGGACCGGTGGCCGCGGTGAGCGCAGGCCGTGCCGACGCTCACGCCGTGCGGGTCTCGCTGGCCGCGGCCGTCGACGGCGTCGGGCCGGTCATCGTCCAGCCCGACGCGCGCGGCGAGCTGGCGATGGCCGATGCCGAGCGCGGCGTCCTGCGGTCCGGCGATGGCGCCGACCCGATCGCGGTGCTGCTCCTGCCGCCCGCCCCGAAGCTTGGCCTCGCCGCGGGGATCGTCCGGCGCGAGGTCGTGGTCGACGGCTGGCGCGTTGAGGTCGACGTCGAGCCGGCGGCCCGGGCAGCGCTCCGCGAGCGGGCCAGCCGCGCTCGCGAGGCGGCGACACACAGCGGGCCGGCACAGGTCCGTGCCATCATCCCCGGGGTCGTCGTGGCGGTCACCGTGGCTGCCGGCGACGCCGTCGCCGCCGGACAGAAGCTGCTGGTCGTCGAGGCCATGAAGATGCAGAACGAGCTTCACGCCCCGCGCGACGGCACGGTCGAGCGGGTCGCCGTCGGGCCGGGCGCGAAGATCGAGGTCGGGGACGTCCTGCTCGTCCTGAGCTGAGCGACCGGCGGGGCAGGGGAGGGCGAATGACGGACGGACGGGCTCCGGGCCAGCCGCGCAAGCCGGACGGACCGGCCGATCCGGGCCGCGACCGCTGGCGCTCGACTACGCGCGCAAAAGCCCTGTCTGCGGCGCCCGAGCGGCGCGACCGCTTCGAGACCTCGTCCGGCATCGAGATCCGCGACCTCTACACGCCGGCCGACGTCACCGGGCTCGACGAGGACCGCGATCTCGGCCGCCCCGGCGAGCCGCCGTTCACCCGCGGCGTCCAGGCGACGATGTACCGCAGCCGGCTGTGGACGATGCGCCAGTACGCCGGCTTCGCGACCGCCGAGGAGACGAACCGCCGGTTCCGCTATCTCCTCGAGCAGGGCCAGACCGGCCTGTCGGTCGCGTTCGATCTCCCGACGCAGATGGGCTACGACTCGGACGCCGCCGAGGCGGAGGGCGAGGTCGGGCGCGTCGGCGTGCCGGTCTCCAGCCTGGCCGACATGGAGGTCCTCGTCGACGCCATCCCGCTGGGCGAGGTCTCGACCTCGATGACGATCAACGCCACGGCGGCGACCCTGGTCGCACTCTACGTGGCCGCGGCCGAGAAGCAGGGGGTCGCGCGCGCACAACTGTCCGGGACGGTCCAGAACGACATCCTGAAGGAGTACATCGCCCGCGGGACGTGGATCTACGCGCCGGGACCGTCGATGCGGCTGGTCACCGACGTGTTCGAGTTCGGGGCCCGCGAGCTGCCGCGCTGGAACACGATCTCAATCTCCGGCTACCACATGCGCGAGGCCGGGGCGACGGCGGCCCAGGAGTTGGCCTTCACGCTGGCCGACGCGATCGCCTACGTCGAGGCGGCCCTGGCCCGCGGCCTCGCGATCGACGACTTCGCGCCGCGATTGTCGTTCTTCTTCGCCGCCTGGTCGGAGCTGTTCGAGGAGGTCGCGAAGTTCCGGGCGGCCCGCCGGATGTGGTCGCGGATCGTCCGTGAGCGCTTTGGCTCATCGAACGCCCGTTCGATGGCCTGCCGGTTCCACGTCCAGACGGCCGGCTCGTCGCTGACCGCCCAGTCGGTCGACAACAACGTCGTCCGGACGACGGTCCAGGCGCTGGCGGCCGTCCTCGGCGGAGCCCAGTCGCTTCACACCAACTCGCGCGACGAGGCGCTGGCGTTGCCGACCGAGGACAGCGTCCGGCTGGCCCTGCGGACGCAGCAGATCCTGGCCTTCGAGGCCGGCGTCGCCGAGACGCCCGATCCGCTCGCCGGCTCGTACTTCGTCGAGGCGTTGACCCACGACCTGGAGGCCGCTGCGCAGGGCCTGCTCGACGAGATCGAGGCGCTCGGCGGGACCCTCCGCGCCCTCGAGCTCGGCTTCCAGCAACGCTCGATCCAGGAGTCCGCGTATCGGGCCCAACGAGCGATCGACGCCGGCGAACAGGTCGTCGTCGGTGTGAACCGCTTCCGCGACGAGGCGACGGTCGCGCCGGCCACCCAGCGCATCGACCCCGACGGTGAGCGGCGGCAGATCGAGCGGGTCAAGCGTGTCCGCGCAGAGCGTGATCCCGCGGCCTGGGCGGCATCGCTCCGCCGGCTCGAGGACGCCGCGCGGGGAACCGACAACCTGCTGCCGCCGTTGATCGAGGCTGTCAGCGCATATGCCACCGTCGGCGAGATCGCGGACCGGCTCCGGGCGGCATGGGGCGTCCATCGAGAGCTGATCACGGTCTGACGGGGGAGAAGGAGCACGCGATGGCCAGACCGAAGAGCTCGCCGACTTCGGCGCCGCCCGCCGTGCGCGGGCGGATCCACCACGTCGCGATCGTCGTGCGCTCGCTCGACGAGGCGCTGACGGTCTACCGCGACATCCTCGACCTGTCGCTCGAGATGATCACGGACATCCCTCAGGACCGGGTCCGGATCGCGTTCCTCACGGCCGGCGATTCCAAGATCGAGCTGGTCGAGCCGACCGATGACACGACCGGCGTGGCCCGCTTCCTGGCGAGCCGCGGCGAGGGCTTCCACCACGTCTGCCTCGAGGTGCCCAACCTCACCGAGGAGCTGACCCGGCTCGGCATCGACGGCATCGAGCTGATCGACACCGCCCCACGCCGCGGCGCGGAGGGGCCCGTCGCGTTCCTGCACCCACGATCCTGCAACGGCGTGCTCGTCGAGCTGATCGAGGCTCCCGGCGGGCCGGCCTGGCGGAGCCTGGGGTACTCCGCCGCCTGACCCGGCCCTAGAGCGACCAGGCGAGGATCACCGCCGGCTCGCCATCGGCGCGCCGGGCGAAGGCCACGATCTCGCCGGCGAGGCCGCGGATCCACGGCTTCTCCTCGCGCGGCAGGTCACCGAGCTCGTCCTCGAGGAGGTCGATCCAGCGACCGGCGACGGCGTCGAGGTCGCGATCGTCGATGCGGGCGATCGCGGTGATCCAGTTGGCATCGACCCGCTCGATCGTGCGCGCCCCGATGGCTCCGTCGCGGCCGCCCATCTCGAGTCGCGCGTCGAGGAAGTCCATCGGCTCGGAAAGGCCGGTCACCGCCCGCGCCGCCTGGCTGAACAGGTCCAGCCAGGTCGGGTCGATCGAGCCGCCGAACGACAGGTGCGCAGGCAGCCGCTCGGGATCGCGAAGGGTCTCGCCGTCCTCGAGCGCGACCGCCAGGAGCAGCTCGCGCGGATCCCCGGCGAGCAGGTCCATGAGCAGGCCCATCGTGGCGTTCCGGGGCCGCGTCGGGTCAGCCGCGGTAGCCGGCGTCGCGCAGGAGCTGCGGCAGCTCCGTCGGCGAGCCGGCGACCCGGAAGCCGGCCGTCTCGAGCGCCGCGACCTTCGATGCCGCGGTCCCCGAGCCGCCCGAGATGATCGCCCCGGCGTGGCCCATGCGCTTGCCCTCGGGCGCCGTCCGACCGGCGATGAACGCGGCCTTGGGCACATCCGGCAGGTGCTCGGCGGCCCACCGCGCGGCCTCCTCCTCGGCCGCCCCGCCGATCTCGCCGATGAGCACGATCGCCTCGGTCTCGGGATCGGCCTCGAACAGCCGCAGGACGTCGAGGAACGTGCTGCCGATGATCGGGTCGCCGCCGATGCCGACGCACGTCGACTGGCCGATGCCGGCGTCGGTCATCGCCTGGACGGCCTCGTAGGTCAGGGTTCCGGAGCGCGATACGACGCCGACGCTGCCCTCGCGGTGGACCGATGCCGGGATGATCCCGACCTTCGCGCGTCCGGGCGACGTGGCACCCGGGCAGTTCGGCCCGATGAGCCGGGCGCCGGCCCGCTCGACGGCCGCCACGACCGGGATCATGTCGAGCGTCGGGATGCCCTCGGTGATGCAGAAGATCGTGCCGATTCCGGCGGCCACGGCCTCGAGGATCGAGTCCGGGGCGCCGCCCGCCGGGACGAAGATGCAGGACGTGTCGGCGCCGGTCTCTCGGACCGCCTCGGACACGGTGTCGAACACCGGCACCGTCCCGTCGAGCGCGGTCTGACCGCCCTTGCCGGGCGTCATGCCGGCGACGATGTTGGTGCCGTACTCCTGCATCGCCCGCGAGTGGAACTCGCCCTCGCGGCCGGTGATGCCGTGGACGAGCAGCCGCGTGTCGCGGCCGATGAGGATGCTCATGCCGCGTGGCTCCGCGCCGCCGCGACCGCCTTGGCGGCGGCCTCGTCGAGGCTTGCGGCGGTCTCGAAGTGGGCCTCCTCGAGGAGCCTCGCCGCCTCCTCGGCATTGGTCCCCACGATCCGGACGACCATCGGGACGTCGCGCGATTGCTGCCGGCGGGCCTCGATCAGGCCCATCGCGACCTCGTCGCCGCGGGTGATGCCGCCGAAGATATTCACCAGGCTCGCCTCGACCTTGGGATCGCCGAGGATGAGTCGCATCGCCGCCGCGACCCGATCGGCCTTCGCGCCGCCGCCGATGTCGAGGAAGTTGGCCGGCTCGCCGCCGGCGCGCTTCACGAGGTCCATCGTCGTCATCGCCAGGCCGGCGCCGTTGACCATGCAGCCGATCGTGCCGTCGAGGTGGATGAAGCTGATGTCGTGGCGGCGCGCCTCGGCGTCGGCGGGGTCCTCTTTGTCCGGGTCGCGCATCGACTCGAGCTCCGGGTGGCGGAACAGGCCCGAGTCGTCCAGGGTGATCTTGGCGTCGAGGCAGACGAGCTCCTCGCCGCCGGCGCCGCCCTGCCGAACGATCGCCAGCGGGTTGATCTCGACCAGGTCGGCGTCGTTGGCCAGCATCGTCGCCACCAGGCCCTTGGCGATCGCGACGGCCGCCTTGGCGTGGCGGCCCAGGCCGAGTCGGAAGGCGAGCTCGCGGGCCTGCCAGTCGCGCAGGCCCAGCAGCGGGTCGGCGTGGACCCGGACGATCGCCTCGGGGTTCGTCGCCGCGACCTGCTCGATCTCGACGCCGCCCTCGGCCGAGCCCATGAGCAGGATCGTCCGGGCCGCGCGGTCGAGGACCGCGGCCAGGTAGTACTCCTTGACGATGTCGGCCGCGGCCGCGACGAGGACCTTGCGGACCGTGATGCCCTTGATCCGCATGCCCAGGATCGCGTCGGCGACGTGCTCCGCCTCGTCGTCCGAGGACGCGAGCTTGACGCCGCCGGCCTTGCCCCGGCCGCCGACGAGGACCTGGGCCTTGATGACGACCTTGCCGGTGTCGTGGAGCAGCCGAGCGGCCGCGGCCCGCGCCTCGGCCGGGCTGCGGGCAACCTCCCAGGCCGGCACGGGCAGGCCCTGGGCCAGCAGCAGCCGCTTGGCGTCGGCCTCCTGGATCTTCACGCGAGTGGAGCCCTCCGGAGCGAGTCTCTGGGCGTGCGCGAGATGGGGCGGTTCGCGGGGAGCGCCCGCATGGTAGCGCGACGACCGGATCTGGCCGGGCGGGTGGGCGTGCGGCGCCTATTGCCGAGCGAGGTGCAGCTCGCGTGCCTCGGCGATTCTCTCGACGGCGGCTGGCGACTTCGCGAGCGACCAGATGAGGGCGTCGTGGAACCCGGCGCCGTCGAGCTCGTCGAACAGGTCGGCCAAGCCGGCCGCCGAGGCGTCGGTGCCACGCGCATCGTCGCCGAGCTGGCCGGGCTCGTGGACCCGCAGCCCGACCGTCCGGCGGACCGCCGCCGGATCTCGCCCGACCCGCGCGCAGGCCTCGTCGAGGTCGGCGGACCGCCGCCGCAGCAGGTCGTCAACCCGCCCGAACCACGCGGTGTTCCAGGCGTCGGCCCAGGTCGCTGTCAGGTCGAGCATCCGCGGCCCCTTGGCGGCGACGAGGATCGGCGGCTGGCGGGCCGGGCGGGGATCAGGACGGCGTCCTGGTAGGTCCGGTACCGGCCGGCCAGCGTGACGGTCTCGCCGCGCAGCAGGCGGGCGATGACCTCGAGGTCCTCGGCGAACCGGGTCACCCGGTGGTCGAACGGGTAGCCGAAGGCTCGGTACTCCGGCTCGTGCCAGCCCGCGCCGAGGCCGAGGATGAGCCGCCCGCCCGACAGGTCGTCGAGGGTTCCGGCCATCTTGGCCAGCAGAGCCGCGTTGCGGAACGACGAGCAGAACACGAGCGACCCGAGCTCGATCCGCGGAACGACCGGAGCCAGCGCGGCGAGCGTCGTCCAGGCCTCGTGGAGGCCCTCGTCCGGTTCGCC
>DATHRO010000146.1:0-6516 GCA_035465135.1 Candidatus Deferrimicrobiaceae bacterium | reverse complement strand
TGCGGCGCGTGGCGGAACTCGCCCGGCGGCTCGCCGGGCCGTGGCGAGTGGCCATCACCGAGGCATCCATGGTCCCGGCGATCGAGCCGGGCGACTGGCTGCTGGTCGATCCGACGACGCGGCGCTGGCCGCGGCGTGGCTCGGTGGTCGTGTTCCGCGAGCCCGATACCGGCGAGCTGGCGATCAAGCGCGTGGCAGCCGGGCCCGGCGACCGCGTCGCGTTCGCCGGCGGCTTTCTCGTGATGGGGCCCGACGATGCCTGGCTCCTCGCCGACGCCAGTCCGAGCCAGGCGGCTGCAACCGGACACGGCGCGCCGATCGACTCGCGCCGCTTCGGGCCGGTGCCGCTCGAGCTCCTCGTCGGCCGGGCATGGTTCCGCTATGCCCCGCTGAGGCGCATCGGACGGATCGGGCACCGGATCTCTCGTCGATCGGCGGCCTGATGAATCGCCGCACCGACCCCGCCGCGCCGCTCCCTCCGGCACCGGATCCGTGGGCGCCGTCGTCGATGCCGGCCAGGCGTGATGGCCCGCCATTCCACATGACCGAGATGATCGAGGCAGAGCCGGCCCTCGCGGCCCGGATCCTCGAGCGGCTCGCCGGCCCCGGCAGCGCGGCCGCCTCGCTCGCGGAGGCGGTCCGCGAGACCGCCGCCGCGGGCCGGCCGCTGATCCTCACGGGCTGCGGCACGAGCGAGCACGGCGCGATCGCCGGCGCCGAGGTCCTGCGCGAGGCGATGCGCACCGCGGCGCTCCCATCGGCGCCGGGGGAGGTCGGTGCACCGCTGGCGGTCCAGGCCTTCGAGGCGTCGCTCGAGATCGAGCTCGCCGGTCACGGTGGCCTCGTCATCGGGATCAGCCACGAGGGCGGCACGTGGGCCACGAACCAAGCCCTCGAGCGGGCCCGCGCGTCGGGCGCGCGGGTCGCCATCGTCACCGTCTCCGACCGATCGCCCGGAGCCTCGCTCGCCGAGATCGTCGTTACGACCGAGGAGCAGGATCAGAGCTGGTGCCACACGGTGGGCTACCTGTCTCCGATCGCCGGGCTCGCCGCGGTCGCCGGCCACCTGACGAATCGGGCGGTCCGTCCGGACGCCGTCCGCGAGCTCCTGGCCGCCGGCCTCGGCGCGCCCGCCGTCGACGCCGCGGAGCACATGGCCCGGCGCCTGGCGGGGGTCGAGCGGCTGATCGTCGTTGCCAGCGGTGTCGACCGAGCCGCTGCTCGCGAGCTCGTGCTCAAGGTCGAGGAGGGCACGCACCTGCCGGCCGCGATGCGCGACCTCGAGACGTTCCTGCACGGCCACCTGGCCGGCGTCGACGGAGCCACCGGTCTCGTCCTGGTGCTCGCCGACGGCGCCCGGGCGACGGAGCGCGCGGGCCGCGCCGCCGGACTCCTCGCCGCCGCGGCCGAGGTCGGCGTCGCTGCCGCGGCGATCCTGGGTGCGCGCTACGACCCACTTGTGGGCCCCCAACTGACTCCGGCGGGACGGATCGTCGTACCGCCGGCGCCCGATCTGCCGCCCGCGCTGGCGGCGCTCGTCTCGACGATCGTGCCGCTCCAGCTCCTGACCGAGCGACTGGCACGAGCGCGAAGCGTGGATCCGGACGCGATCCGGCGCGACGACCCGGCCTACCGCCGGGCGGCCGAGGCAGCTGGCTGACCTACACCTGGCCGATGAGGGCCTCGGCCATCAGCTCGACCATCGCGTGGTCGAACGGCAGGAAGTCCTGGAGCATGATCCGCTCGATACCGGCGTCCGCGTAGCGGCGGACAGCTGCCCGCGCCTCGTCGGGCGTCCCGAAGATCCAGCGCGACCGGCGCTCCGCGAGCCACCCCGAGTCGTCGTCGCCGGACGCCCCGAGGACGGTACGCAGATCGGCCATCCGCCGCTCAACCTCGGCCTGGTCCCGCCCGATGAGGACCCCGACCATCGCCGACCGGGCGAGCGTCGAGGGATCTCGGGCGCCGATCCGACAGGCCTCGTCGAGCTCGCGCATCCGGCGCCGTGCCGTCTCGGGCGAGGATGAGGACAGGTTGAACTCGTCGGCCCAGCGGACGGCGATCCGGAAGCCGCGCGGCGAGCCCTGGCCGCCGGTGATGAGGCGTGGCCGAGGGCGCCCGGTCTCGCCGCGAGGACGGCCTGGAAGGTCGACCGCGCCCGGGTGGAGGAGCCCGTCCTTGACGCGCACCCGGTGGCCCTGGAACGACCAGCCGGGTGGCTGGGTCCACAGTCCATGGAGGATCGCCAGCTGATCCTCGAGCAGGTCCGCGCGGTCCCCGATCGGCGGGAAGGGCAGGCCGAGCGGCGCATGGTCCTCGAGGTTCCAGCCCGCTCCGACGCCGACCTCGAGCCGCCCGCCGGCCATCTGGTCGACCGTCGTGACGAGCTTCACGAAGTTGCCCGGATGCCGGAATGTGACCGGGCTGACCAGCGTCCCGAGGGTGATCGTCCGGGTCTCGCGGGCAAGGCCCGCGAGCACGGCCCAGGCGTCGGTCGTCTGTCCGTCGCCCGGCCCCGGAAAGCTGGCGTAGTGGTCGCTCCGGAAGAACGCCTCGTAACCGGCGCGTTCGGCCACGCGGACGAGCGCGAGCTGGTCCTCGTACGTCATGCCCTGCTGGGCCTCGATCATCAGCGCGAAGCGCACCGCCGCCCCTCCCTGGCTCTCTCGCCGCCCGATGCTACCGCGCCCAGCTCGGCACACATCGTTTCGTACTTGTAGGATGGTTCGCCTCATGCGAACTATTTCTCCGACACCGGCCCCGGAGACGCGGGCCGATCCCACGATCGAGGCGACCCTGGTCGAGCTGACGGGACTCGTCCGCGAGATGCGCTGCGCGGCTCTCGCCGGGCTCATGCGGCAGGACGTCAGCATGGGCCAGCTTCACGTGCTGTGGCTCATGGAGCACCACGGTCCGATATCGATGACCCGCCTCGCCGAGCACCTGGGTGTGTCGCTGCCGGCCGCCACCGGCCTCGTCGACCGGATGGAGGAGCGCGGGCTCATCGAGCGGGTCGGCGACCCCGCGGATCGGCGACGAGTCCTCGTCAGGCCAGGCCCTGGCGGCCGCCTCGCACTCGAACAGACCGAGGGCCTGCGGCGCGATCGGCTGCGGGGGATCCTTCAACGGCTCGGTGACCGACAGCTCCGTCGGGTCCAGCGTGCGGTTCGCGATCTCCGTGAGGCCGTCAGCGCCGAGATCGGCCCCGGCCCCGACGGCTCCCGCGTCCACCGGCACTACTTCACCGACGACGTGGCCTGATCAGCCGCCCTGCCCCCCGACCGTAGCCTCGCCTCAAGCGAAAGGACCCAGATGGCCGCAGCCTCCGTACCCACGACCGACCAGCACGACGCCGGCCTCGACCTGCCGCGGCGCGAGAAGATGGAGATCCTGCTCGCGATCCTCCTCGCGCTGTTCCTCGGCGCGCTCGACCAGACGGTCGTCGGCACGGCGTTGCCGCGGATCGTCACCGACCTCGGCGGCAACGACTACTACGTCTGGGCGGTCACGATCTACCTGCTGACCTCGACGATCACCGTGCCGTTCTACGGCAAGCTGTCCGACCTCGTCGGGCGCAAGCCGATCCTGATGTTCGGCATCGCCGTCTTCCTCATCGGGTCGGCACTGTCCGGGCTGTCGCAGGAGATGTGGCAGCTGATCCTGTTCCGAGGCATCCAGGGCATCGGCGCGGGCTCGTTGTTCCCGATCGCGCTGGCGGTCATCGGCGACCTGTTCACGCCGGCTGAGCGCGGCAAATACCAGGGGCTGTTCGGCGCCGTCTTCGGGCTGTCGTTCCTCGTCGGGCCGTTCCTCGGCGGCGTCATCACCGACACGATCAGCTGGCACTGGGTGTTCTACGTGAACATCCCGATCGGGCTCGTCTCCCTGTACGTCGTGTGGCACCTGCTGCCGAACGTCCGCCACCCCGACGTCAGCCGCTCGATCGATTACCTGGGCGCGGCGGTCTTTGCGGTCGCGATCTCGTTCTTCCTCATCGGCCTGACCAACAAGCAGAGCGGCGAGTGGACCGACTTCATCGTCGGCGGCTTCGTCCTGATCGGCCTCGCGATCGGGGCCGTGTTCCTGGTCATCGAGTCGCGGGCCCGGGAGCCGATCGTGCCGCTCGCGCTGTTCCGGAATCGGACCTATGCCGCCTCGATCGCCGCGACCTTCCTCGTCTCGTTCGGCTTCTTCGGCGCCGTGATCTTCATTCCGCGCTGGTTCCAGGTCGTCCGCGGCGCCGGCGCCACCGAAGCCGGCTATCAGATGTTCCCGCTCCTGATCGGCCTCATCCTGAGCTCGATCCTGTCCGGCCAGATCATCGCCCGGACCGGCAAGTACAAGGCCCTGATCGTCGGCGCGATCGGCGTCATGACGATCGGGATGTGGCTGATGTCGCAGGTCACGGCCGACGTCGACACTCTGACGCTGTACGCCTGGATGTTCGTGACCGGCGTCGGCATCGGGCCGACCCTGGCCGGCTTCACGATCATCGTCCAGAACGCCGTGTCGTACGACAAGCTCGGCGTGGCGACGAGCAACCTGACGTTCTTCCGCCAGATCGGCGGCTCGGTCGGCCTGGCGATCGCCGGCACGGTCTTCGGGCAGTCCCTGCGCGATCTCCTGCCGGGCAAGCTCGGCCCGATCTTCACGGACATCGCGGCCGCCGTCCCGGCGCCGTTCCGCGACCAGCTCTCGAACCTCGGCAGCGGCGGTCTGCCGAACCTCGACCTCGGGCAGGCCTCGGGCGTCGGGCAGAGCTTCGGGCAGGCCCTGATCGAGTACGCCAAGACCAGCGCGCCGCCGCCGGCGCAGCCGCTCATCGAACCGCTCATCGGACCGTTCGTCGGCCGGCTCGACGCGGCGTTCTTCGACGCCTTCACGCTGGCCATCGGCCAGACCTTCGTCGTCGCGCTGGTCACGGCTGCCGTGGCCGTCGGGGCCGCGCTGGTCATGCGGGAGCTGCCGCTCCGGACGACGCTCGGGCGGCGGCCGAGCGCGGCGGCACAGGCCGACGGCGAGACCGACGCGGGCACCCCGGCGCCGTCGCCGGTGTCGGCGATGCACTGAGCCAGCCGCCCGCGCTGGTCGGGTACGCTCGGGGCGATGACCGCGATCATCGCCTCGTTCCCTACGGAACTCGTGGCCCCGGGTGCATCGGAGGCACCGTTCGTCGACGCGCTCGCACTCGATGAGCTGCCAGAGGGTGCGCTCCGGCGGGTGACCTTCGGCGACCTCGACGTCCTGCTTGCGCATGCCTCGGCCGGCATCGTGGCGGTGGACGACCGCTGCCCGCACATGTCGGCGCCGCTGTCGCTCGGCGAGCTCGACGGCTGCGTGGTGGGCTGTCCGCTCCACCGCGGGCGATTCGACCTGTGCAGCGGCGACGTCGTTCGCATGCCGACGACCGGCGGGCTGCTGCCAGATGGGACCTCCGTCCCGGTCTGGACGCCCGAGGGCCAACCGCCCAAAGTCGACGTGCCCGGACTCAAGGCCGATGCCCGGCGGCTGACCCGGGTCCGTCGCCTCCGCTACTACCCCCTTCGGGTCCGGGCCGGCCGGCTCGAGATCCGCATTCCGCCAGAGGTCATGTCAGGGGCCTGACGGGTCAGCTGCCGTCCTTCGCGCCCGCCGCCGCTGGACGATGGAGGGCGCGGCGGCGCCCGGCCTTGCGGATGATCTCGACGACCGCGGCCGGATCGTCGGTCACCTGGACGAGATCGAGATCCGCGGCCTCGATCATGCCGCCCTCCAGCAGCCTAGCCCGGATCCAATCCAGCAGCCCGCCGAAGAACGCCGACCCGACGAGGACGACCGGGAACCCTCGGATCTTGCCCGTCTGGATGAGCGTCAACGCCTCGAACAGCTCGTCCATCGTCCCGAAGCCGCCCGGCAGGATGACGAACCCGTCGGCGTACTTCACGAACATGACCTTGCGGGCGAAGAAGTAGCGGAACTCCACGCCGAGGTCGACATACGGGTTGAGCGACTGCTCGTGGGGCAGTTCGATGTTGCAGCCGACGGACATGCCGCCGGCCTCCTGGCAACCGCGGTTGGCGCCCTCCATCACGCCCGGCCCGCCGCCGGTGATCACGGCATAGCCCTCCTGCGCCAGGAGGCGGCCGATCTGGCGGGCCGTCTCGTACGCGGGGCTGCCGGGTGCGACCCGGGCGGAGCCGAACACGGTGATCGCGGGCCCGAGGGTCGCGAGCGCATCGAAGCCCTCGACGAACTCGCTCAGGATTCGCAGGGAACGCCACGGATCGGTGTTGAGGAACGCCGGCCGGATCGTCGGCTCGAGGAGCTTCTGGTCCTCGGTCATCGTGGCGTCCTCGGCGAGCCTCTCGGCCGCAGCGCGGCGGATCGTCAACCGGCCGGAACGGCGCCGTTCGCTCATCGGCTCCCCGCCGTCGGGCGGCGGGATCGCCTCGCGCGGATCCGCGTCGTCGAGGCTGGCGTCGCGCGCCCCCGGTGTGTCGCGCTCGCTCGTCGTCATCGTTGTCTCCTTGGTCGCTC
>DATHRO010000145.1:0-10448 GCA_035465135.1 Candidatus Deferrimicrobiaceae bacterium | reverse complement strand
ACGAGGCCGCGCACCTCGCCGGCGAGGTCGATCCCGGTCGGGGCGCCGAATCCGAGCCGGCGCCAGACCTCGTGCAGCGTCGCCGAAGCGGTCCGAAGATCCGGCGCGAGGCCCAGGGCGACCTTCGCCGCGACGACGTTGCGCGAGTAGGCGATGGCGTCCTCGAGCGTCATCAGGCCCATGGCCTGGCGGTCGGCGTCCTCGACCTTCTGGTCGCCGGCGAGGCGAAGACGACCGCTGTCGCGGTACTTCGTGGCGAGCGTCGTCGTCCCCGTCTCGAGCCCGGCCACGACGGTCATCATCTTGAACACCGACCCGGGTTCGTAGACGTGCGACACGACCGGGTCCACGAAGATGCCCGGGTCCTCGCCGGCCACCGCCGCGTAGCGGTTGGCGTCGTACGACGGATAGCTAGCCTCGGCGTAGACCTCGCCGGTATAGGGATCCAGGACGATGGCCGAGACCGACGCCGCGTTGTCGGCGATCTGGGCCGCCATGACCTCCTGCTCGATCGCGAGCTGCAGGCCGGCGTCGATCGTCAGCCGGATGTCCACCCCGGGCACGCCCGCGACGATGGTCCGCTCGGTCTCGACGAGGGCCTGGCCGCTCGTGTCGCGATCGGCCTCGACGACCCTTGGCGTACCCGCGAGGACGTCGTCATAGCGCTGCTCGATGCCGTACTGGCCCTCGCCGTCTCGGTTGACGAAGCCCAGCACCTGGGCCGCGAGGCTGCTGTCCGGGCCACCGCCGGGCTGGGGGTAGCTTCGAGCCGACTCGGATTCGACGGTCAGGCCGCTGATCCCCGCCTCTCGCGCCGTGGCCAGCAGGGAATCGGTTCGCTCGGGCGCCAGGTCCTTCGCGAGGACGACGTACGGTTTGCCCGTCTCCAGCTTGGCCCGAAGCGCGATCTTCGCCTCGGAATCGAGAGCCAGCTCAACGGCCAGGAAGTCGGCCAGCCGGTTCCGCTCGATCGAGTCGAGCTCCGCCGCCGACACGACGAGGCGGTCGCGGGTCACGCTCGAGGCCAGCACGACGACGCCGCTGCGGTCGTAGATCTGGCCGCGCGGGCTCGGTACCTCGGAGATGACGTAGATCTGGCGGCGGGCGCTGTCGACGAGGCGATCGCGCTCGACGATCTGCCAATAGCCGAGCCGGACGACGAGGGCGCCGGCGACGATGACGAACGCGACGAGCACGACTAGGAGGCGGCCCAGCGAATCCGTCCGGCCCAGCACGGCTCGCGTCTCGCGCTAGCGGGCCGGCAGGATGATCGGCGCGGGAAGCTGGCCGAGCCCGGCGTCGAGGGCCTGCTTGCGGATCGCCGGCTCGCTCCTCAACCGCTCGACGTCCGAGCGCAGGTCCGCGCGGATGGCCTGCAGCCGCTCGTGCTCCGACGCGAGGCGCACGATGTCGTAGCTCGTGGCCGCAACCCGGACGCTCTGGCTGAGCGACAGGAACGCGCCGGCGAAGACGATCACGATCGTCACGAGTGCCACGCCGATCCACGGCGCGCTCGCGGCCTGGCGTCGCGCAGTGGTGGCCGACCGGAACGCGGACCGGGCGACGTTCCGGGTCGCATCGCCGGCCGGCACGTCGGCCGCTCGACGGAGCCATGAGGCGGCGCCGGCTGCGAGCCGGCCGGGAGCGCGCTCGAGCCGGAGCGACAGCGCGGACCGACGACGCGCGCCCTGGTAGGCCGCCATCAGTCGGAGAAGCCGTACGACTGGCCGGCGTCGCGGCCGTCGATGAAGGTCAGCGGCTCCAGCCCCTCGTCCTGGCCGAGCCGCCAGGCGCGTTCGGCGCGGCCGCGGTCCCGGCGCTCGACCCGCTCGTGCAGCTCGTGCTGGCGGCGGCCGTATGCCCGGCGGCGGCTGGCATGGTGGCGCTTGCTCATCTGGGGCTCCTCCCTCCGTCAGGCGGCAAGGCGTTCGGCGGCCCGCAGGCGGGCGCTCCTCGCGCGTGGATTGGCGGCGATCTCGGTTGCGCTCGGGACCTGGCCCTTCGCCCCGAGCAGGCGCAGGCGGGGCTGGCGGCCACAGACGCAGATCGGCGCCGCAGGCGGGCAGGTGCAGCCGCGCCGCTCGGAGCGGAGGAACCGCTTCACGATCCGGTCCTCGAGCGAGTGGTAGCTGAGGACGACGAGCCGCCCGCCGGGGCGCAGCAGGTCGACCGCCGCGGCCAGCCCGGCCTCGAGCGCGGTCAGCTCCTCATTGACGGCGATCCGCAGGGCCTGGAAGACCCGCGTCGCGGGATGGACTCGCCGCCGTCCTGGAGCCCGTCCGGGCGTCGTTCGGACGACAACGGCTGCGAGCTCTTCGGCGGTCTGGATCGGGGCCGTGCGGCCGGCGTCGACGACGGCTCGCGCGATCCGACCGGCGAACGGCTCTTCGCCGTAGCGGCGCAGCAGCGCGGTCAGCTCTCCGACGTCGAGACTGGCGAGCAGCTCGGCCGCGGACATCCCGCGGCTCGGGTCGAAGCGCATGTCGAGCGGGCCGCCTTCGCGAATCCCGAAGCCGCGCCCGTGATCGGCGAGCTGGTCGCTCGAGAGCCCGAGGTCGAAGAGCGTGCCGTCGACCGCGCCGAAGGCCTCCGCCTGGGCTACCTCGGCCAGGGCGCTGAAGTTGGCCTGGCGGAGTCGCAGGCGATCGCCGAAGCGCGGGCCCAGACGAGCCCGGACCCTGGCGATGGCCGCCCCATCGGCGTCGAGTCCGAGGAGGCGGCCATCAGGGTCGGTGGCGCTGAGGATGCGCTCGGCGTGACCGCCGCCACCAACGGTCGCGTCGATGAGGTGGCCGCCGGGTGCCGGCGCGAGCGCGGCCAGCACCTCGTCGGCCATGACGGGCACGTGGAGGGTCGGGGCAGGGGTCCCCAGGTTCGTGCCCACGTTGTCAGATGCCGAGGCCACGGATGGCCTCCGCGAAGGTTTGCGGGTCCTCCATCGCCCGGCGGTAGTCGGTCCACGTCTCGGGCGTCCAGATCTCGCCGTGGTCCCGGACCCCGACGACCACCGCCTCGCCAGCCAGCCCGATCGCCTCGCGCAGATACGGCGGGACGAGGACCCGGCCCTGGCGGTCGATGTCGGCCTCCGCGGCGCCGGCGAAGATCTGGCGGCCGAACAGGCGCGCCGCGGGATCGGTCAGCGGCAGGCTCGCGACGCGGTCCGACAGGTCGGCCCAACCGGCCCGGGTGTGGATGGCCAGGCAGCCGTCGATCCAGCGGGACAGCACCGCTCCACCCTCGAGTTGGGCCCGGAACCGCGCTGGGACGGCGAGACGTCCCTTGTCGTCCACCGTGTGCCGGTACTCGCCGGTGAACACAGGCCCTACTCCAGCTGCCGAGAGGTCTGGCGAGAGTTCGACGGGCCCGCGGGGACCGCGAGCCCGTCATGCGTGTCGCGGAACCGGAGTGCCCTTCCGATGCCGCCGGTGGCTCGACGCGAGAGGAGGAACCTCGGGTATCGCGGTGGTTCCCCACTTTCCCCCACTTCTCACCACTCGAGCCGCATTCTAGGCCGTCGACGGACGACGTCAACCCCTTTTCTGCAGGGACCCCCGGGTATCACGGGTTGAGCCGTCGCGCCTCGCGGATCGGGCGCGACCGAGGCCTAGGGCGTCGGGTCGGGCAGCCGGATGACCTGGCCGGAGTAGATCTCGTTCGGGTCGTCGATCGCCGGGTTCAGCTCGAGGATCGCCGCCAACGAGACGCCGTAGCGACCGGCGATCGTCGACAGGCGATCGCCGGGCTGGACCACGTAGCGGTAGCAGGCGGCGCGGTTCGGGCAAGGCTCGAGCCGGGCGAACGGGTCACGGCCCAGGTAGATCGCCTGTCCGATGACGATCGTGCTCGGGTCATCGAGCTCAGGGTTGAGCGCGAGCACGATCGTGAACGGGATGCCGAAGCGGTCGGCGATGCCTCCCAGCGTGTCGCCCCGGCGCACCGTGTAGACGTGACACTCAGGGCGGTCCGGGCAGGTCGGAAGGGCAGCCAGGGGATCCGGAGTCGGCGTCGGCCCGACGGTCGGGGGCTCGGTCGTCGCGGGCGACGCCGATGGCATCGGTGAACGCATTGGGGCGGAGCCGGAGGGCGCGGGAGCCTCGGACGCGAGCGGTGAGGGTGTGGCCGCGGGCACGGTCGGGCTGGCGGCCGCGACCGGTGGCGGCGACACCGAAGCGTACGGCAGCTCGAGCCCCCCGCGAGCGGCGACGAAGACCACCGAGACGAGGGCGCAGACGGCCACGAAGCCGCTGGCTCCGAGGACGGCCGGGGTCAGCGTGCGCGGCGCCGGTGCGTCGGGAGTCGTCACTCCTGCTCCATCGCTTGGCGGCCGACTCTAGTACCTTTTCGGTCTGTCGGCGCCCTTGTGCCCGGTGCTACGGTTTCGGGCATTCGTTGGCGCCGTGCCGGCGAGGAGATCTTCCAATCGAGGGCTCGACACCGCCGATGGTCATGCCGCTCCCGGTTGCCGAGGGCCCGGTCCTGCCGGACCCGTCGCACCTGGCGCCGCACCGCATCCGCCGCTGCACCTTCCGCCGGCTCATCCGGGTCGAGCCGCGCGGCGAGCGACGCTTCGACGTCGAGTGCCTGTTCCCGGATCGCCGACTCCCGATCCCGCTCGGCGATCTCGATGCCGCGACCCCGATCTGCAACGCCTGCACGGCGTCGCACGTGTTCCGCCCCGACGAGGACTAGTCTCGACTCGAGCTCCCCTGGCTACCGGCCGAACCGGCAACCTCGACGGATACGACTTCGTCGCAGGTGTCACAGCGGAAGACGCGAGTCCG
This sequence comes from Candidatus Deferrimicrobiaceae bacterium, assembly GCA_035465135.1. Lineage (GTDB taxonomy): Bacteria > Chloroflexota > Limnocylindria > Limnocylindrales > CSP1-4 > UBA5189. Next base: position 5,667 of record DATHRO010000145.1, on the reverse strand, counting down.
CAGAAGCTCCCGCTCGGGATCATGGTCCGCGGGACTGTGCGGCGTCTCCTCGGTCATCGGTACCCACTCGTGGTCGTTGTGGCGGTGCATGAGCTTCATCGCCTGGTAGTCGAACATCGGCCCTCCGCTCGTCCTCCCGGAATGCGTCGGCGAATGCTATCAGGCGGGCGCCAGGCAACCGATCGGGTTGCGGCGTGGTACTAGGCTGACAGCAGGGAAGGGAGGCCGCGATGCGCGGAATCGCGCTGTCAGGGATCCTGCTCGGGATCGTGATGGCGGTCGGGCTGCCTGGCTGCGGACCAGGCGCCGGCGACGGCGAGGGACTGCTCGTCGTTCGCAACGGGACGCTCATCGACGGCACCGGCGCCGCCCCACGCTCGAATGTGGTCCTGGTGATCAAGGACGGGCGGATCCTGGAGCTCGGATCCGAGACCGACGTCGAGATCCCCTCGAATGCGACCGTCATCGACGCCGACGGCGGGACGATCCTGCCCGGGCTGGTTGACACCCACACGCATCTGCTGAATGGCCTGCTGTCGAGCACGGGCGAGCTGTCCAGCAGCTCGGTCGCGTACTACCTTGAATCGACGCTTGACGCCGGCATCACGACGTTCCGCGACGCGGGGTCTACCGTCGGTCTATCGGCGAGCTTGTCCGACTTCCGGGCGGCGCTCGACGCCCTCGAGGTCCCCCTGCCGACCATCGTGCTGACGGGCCCGATCATCGCGGCGGAAGGGAATCTGGCCGTCAGGAGGTTCGCCGACCAGTCGGTGGCGGTCGCGGACGTTGCCGCGGCCGAGGCCATGGTGAACCGTCTCCTGGACAGCGGCGTCGATCAGATCAAGATCATGGTCGACCACTGGGAGTCCGCCGGGGGACCGACGCCGTCGCTCACGGTCGAGCAGATCGCGGCGATCACCAGTGCCGCCCACGAGCGCGATGCCTGGGTCCTGGCCCACGTCACGGATATCGCCGATGCGCGCATGGCGATCGAAGGCGGCGTGGACGAGCTGACGCACTGGCCAGGCCATGAGCGACTACCCGAGGACCTCATCCAGGCGATCGTCGGCAAGGACATCCCGGTCGGCACGACGTACGGGATCCCGGATGTCTTCCCGTTCGAAGGCGATGTTCGGCGATTGCTCGACGCGGGCGGCAGGATCGTCATCAGCACGGACGCTCCTGGCGTGATGCCGACGAGAGATCTGTGGCGGGAGATGGTCCGAATGGCGCAGGTGGGGATGACTCCGATGGAGGTCATCATCGCCTCGACGAGGGACGCCGCCCGCGCCCTGGGGCTCGGGGATGTCGGGACGATCGAGGCCGGCATGGTCGCGGACCTCGTGATCATTGACGGCGACCCCCTCGACGACATCTCCGCGATCGCTGACGTGACCGGCGTGGTCAAAGGCGGGGTGGTAGCGTTCCCCTAGTGCGTCAGACGGCGTACCGCCGGCGGGCCTTTTCACGCACGGATTCGGGGGTTCGTCAGCGAGCGCGGCCTGTAAGCCGAGTTTCGTCGGTTTCCCGCTTGAACGTGGGGCTGACCGTCCGCTGATCGGGGAAACCGTCCGCGGAGTCCTGCTCCGTCCGCTGAAACTGTGCCCGGGTCAACGGCGCGGGGCTGACGGACCGGCGAGGTTCGCCCGCGCCCAGCCCTCGGCCCCCTCGACGTAGGCCAGCCGTAGCCGCTGCCGCAGCTCCTCGATCCGGGTGCCCTTGGAGTGGTCGACGCCGCGGAGCTGGTCGTCGAGGTCGCGCAGCGCGGCGGCCTCGTCCGCTCCAGTGCCGGTGACGGCCTGCGGCGACTTGCCGCGGCCAGGGCGTGGCAGTTCTTAGGCCCGGAACCTGCCCCTCCCGAAGTACCCGAGAACGAACAGAACGATCACGACGACTACAACGATCGTCAGGATGCCTTCCATGGCAGATGCCGCCTTCCGTGCGAGACCGTGGTCGAGCGTCACGCGGCTGCGCGGCACCTCGACCCGAGGCCAGTGTGGGGGGGCCTGCACGTCCAGGTCATGAAGACCCGTCATCCCAGCCTGCCCATCACCGCGAACGTCGCGCGCCGCCCGAGAAGTTGCTTCGCGCGGGATGGATCGCGGGACTCGGGAAGGGCCGGCCGAATGGCGCTTGACATAGGACCCAGCGAGGTCCATCGTGGTCTCGCTCGAAGGAGCCACGAACATCTAGTGATCTGGCCGGTGTTTACATTGGTCGGAACAACTAGTGATCGGCGGTTCCTTCGGGCATTTTGCTTGTGCCGGCCTGATCCCTGGCTACGGTTATCGCCGAGACCATACGCGCCCCGGCCGCCAGCAACGCGGCCGCGCACGTGGCGAGGGTCGCGCCGCTGACGACGACGTCGTCGACGAGGACCACCGACCGTCCGGTGATTCGTGAGGCGGCATTCACCTCGAACGCCCGGCCGGCAGGGGGGCGCGGTCCTGCCGGCTCGGAGCTCCGCGTCGGTACGCCGGCCGTCCCGTGCAGCAGCGCTTCCGTGACCGGGAGCCCGAGCCGGCGGCCGGCAACGCGAGCGAGCTCCAGCGTGTGGTCATAGCCGATCTCCCGAACGCGGTCGGGTGATGCGGGCACAGGCACCAGCGCCTCGCCGCCCATCCCGGTGACCACCCAGCGGCTCGCGATCGCCGTCCCGAGCGGCTCGCTCATATGTCGCTCGCCGTCGCAGCTGAGCCGATCGAGCACGCGGCGCGTCATGCCGTCGTACCGCCCGCACCACTCCAGCTGGTGCACCCCCGGCACCGCTGCCGCGGACCCCCAATGCTCGCCTGATCCGGCGGCAAGACGGACCTTCAGCGCGGTCCGGCAATCTCGGCACAAGGTCGTGCCCGGGTGGTAGCAGCCGGCGCACGCCACCGGGAGCGCGAACTCCACGGCCCGGGCCGCGATGGACCCGACGGAGTATCGAATCTCGGTGAGGAATGACATGGCCCAACGGTGCGACACGTGGCGGGTCGACGGATGACATCCCGTCATGACCCGACGCAGCTCGGTGTCCCTGCATCGGAGCGAAGCGCTCGAGGATCGTCCGGAACACCGTGCGCGGCGGGTGGTGGCAGTGGCGGCGCAGCCACTCGAAGGCGTACGAGATGGCACAGGCCGGACAACGGGCGGACCTGCCGATGCTGGAGGAGATCGCGACGTAGGCCGCAACTGTGTGCAGAACTGTGTGCAAGGCCCCCGGACGGGATACCGCCGGGGGCCTTTTCACGCACGGATTCGAGGGTTCGTCAGCGAGCGCGGCCTGTAAGCCGAGTTCTGTGCCGCCTCGCCTTGCGGCTGGCGCGGCGATGGCCATCCATCTCTGGCCGCCGGTCGCCCGACGGCTCATGCGGCCGACCCGAGGGCTGGGCAGCGCGCCTGTCGCCCGGCGAACCGGGCAGCGCCCTCCTATTTGGCCTTGCTCCGGGTAGAGCTTGCCGCGTTTCACTCCGCTCCGGGACGCGCCCGGGACGGCATCGTCACTGTGGCGCTGGTCCTCGCCTCTCGGCGGACGGGAGTTACCCGCTACCCTGCGCTGTGGAGCTCGGACTTTCCTCACGCCGCCGGGTTGCCCCGCCGGCGCGCGGCCATCCGGCCGCCTCGCTGACCACCTCATTCTACCCCCCGCCCCCGTTCGGGCTAGCGGCGGACGACCGAGGCCGGGCCGCCGGCCTGGACCCGGTCGATGGCCTCGTTCGCCAGCGCGTCGGCGGCGGCGTTCTGGGCACGCGGCACGTGGGCCGCCGTCCAGCCCTGGGGCAGCTTGTGGAGCAGCCGCAGCGCGGCCGCCCAGAGCGGCCGCAACTTGGCGTCCTTGACCCGCCAGCGGCCCGCCAGCTGCTCCACGATGAGGCGCGAGTCGAGAAGCAGCTCCACCCGCCGCGCACCCAGGTCGCGGGCCAGCTCGAGGGCCCGCACGACGCCGGTGTACTCGGCAACGTTGTTGGTCTGGATGCCGAGGTACTCCGAGATCGAGGCGTCGGGTGTGGCGTGTGGGCTGCGGGCGTCAGGTCGATCGAGGGCAACCAGGATCGCGCCGAGCGACGCGGGACCGGGGTTGCCGCGGGCCGCACCGTCGGTCCGGACGACGTAGCCGCGGCCGGCCGAGCCCGCCGAACGAAGCGCACGCTCGGGTGCGGTCCTCGACTCGGGGTCGGCAAGCCCGAGCGTCAGCTCATCGTCGATCGCTCGGCCCGCCGTCGTCAGGCCCGCTCCGGGGGCGGCGCGTCACCGGGTTCGGACGGCTCGCCGCCGGCCGCGTCCCCGGCGGACCCGGGCGGCGGCTTGTGAGTCGGGAACACTGGCAGCTGGCGGCCGATGGGCGCCTCGGGCAGGCGCCCCCGGAGCACCCGCCAGGCCCACCGGAGCGGGTCGTAATAGCGGTCCGCGACTCGTTCCTTGAGCGGGATGATCGCGTTGTCGGTGATCCGGATGTGCTCGGGGCAGACGTCGGTACAGCACTTCGTGATGTTGCAGTAGCCGATCCCGCCGAGCTCCTTGAGGTACGGCCGTCGGTCGGCCTGGTCGATCGGATGCATCTCGAGTCCGGCCGCACGGACGAGGAAGCGCGGGCCCATGAACGGCCGCTCCGTCTCATGGTTCCGCAGGACGTGGCAGACGTCCTGGCAGAGGAAGCACTCGATGCACTTCCGGAACTCCTGGAGCCGGTCGATGTCGGTCTGCTGCCAGCGCCACTCCGACTGGGGGACGTCGGCCGGCGGGCTGAAGGGCTGCAGCGAGCGGTTGACGGCGTAGTTCCACGAGACATCCGTCACGAGGTCGCGGATGTGTGGGAAGGCCCGCATCGGCTCGACGGTGACCGGTTCGGCGAGGTCGAGGTCGGACAGCCTGGTCTTGCACGTCAGGCGCGGCTGGCCGTTGACCTCGGCGCTGCACGAACCGCACTTCGCGGCCTTGCAGTTCCAGCGGACCGCGAGATCGGGGGCGGCGTTGCCCTGGATCCAGTGAAGCGCGTCGAGGACGACCATGCCCTCCTCGACCGGGACCTCGAAGTCCTCGAATCGACCGCGCTCCCCGGCAGCGCCACGGAAGACCCGCAGCGTGACCTGCGTCGCCCCCTCGACGGCGAGCGGCTCACGGGCATCGACCACCGTGTCCGGGCTCGTCGCCGGCACCGCCGCCGTGACAGGCCTCGCGAGCGCCACGCCCGGCTCGCCGTCGGGACGCTGCGTCGGTTCGCTCAATGGGCACCTCCGAGGAGCGCCCGCAGCTCGTCCGACATCGGGACGAGCGGGCTCGTGCCGACCTTCATGGCTCCGTCCGGGCCGCGTTGCACGACGCTGTTCAGGCCGCCCCAGCCGGCATCGTCGGCTGTCGGATGGTCGAGGCGACTGTGCGCGCCGCGGCTCTCGGTCCGCTGCAGCGCGCTGCGGGTGATGGCCTCCGACACGGTGAGCAGGTTGCGCATGTCGAAGACCAGGTTCCAGCCCGGGTTGTAGGCCCGCCCCCGCGGGGCTCGAACGGCTCGCCAGCGAGCCTTCAGATCAGCCAGCCGCGACAGCGCCTCGGTCAGGTCGGGCTCGGCCCGGAAGATCCCGACCAGCGTCTGCATCGTCTCCTGGAGGTCGCGCTGGATGGCGTACGCGTCCTCGCCGTCGTTCCGCTCGTGCGGCGCCTCGAGCTCGCGTTCGGCGGCCCGAA
>DATHRO010000144.1:0-3243 GCA_035465135.1 Candidatus Deferrimicrobiaceae bacterium | reverse complement strand
GCGTCCGGGAAGCCGCCGAGCGTCCCGATGCCGGCCGTCCCGCCGGCGATGACGAGCCGGCCGCCGCCGGCTAGCCAGTGGCGGAGCGCATCGAGCTGTTCGGGCGACAGCCGGTTGCTGTCAACGTCCTGCCAGACGAGCCGATCGAGGGCGCTCCAGCCTGCCGCGGACGTCGGCAGGTCGCCGATCGTCAGCGGGACGATCACCGATGACACCCCGCGCAGGCTCGTCGGCAGGTCGAGCTCGGCGATGATCGCCTGTGGCTGTTCCGCCAGGACCCCGACCACGAGCTGTGCCTGATCGTGGACGACGTAGGCCACGGACGCCGAGTCGACGACCCGCTCATCCGCGACAAGGTTCACGGTTGCGGTGCGCCCGAAGGCCGGGGGCTGGGCATGCAGGACGTACGTCTGGCGGGATCCTGTCGGCAGGTCGACGGCCATCGAGAACCGCGTCCGAGCCCCCCGGCCGGCGTCGAGGCGCAGCTCGCCGCGGATCGGCGGGCCGTCGTTCGCCAGCGTGACCTCGATGGCCGACCACGCGCCCGTCCGGGCATGGCCCTGCAGCAGGACCCGGGCCTCCATCGTCAGGCCCTCGGCGCCGTGGGCTAGCGAGGCCAGGGGGCCGACGGCGAGGCCGAGCCCGACGAGGGCGACGAGCAGCCGAACGAACCCGCCGTTGAGGCGGGGGGCGCGGGGGCGCAGCGCGGGGGCGTCGGTGTGCGCCACGAGCTCCTCGATGCGACGGTGTGGCAGGCTGCGGACGCCCGATCGCTCGGGTGCCGAACCCTTCGACGCCGTGACCCGCCAAGAAGTTGCGTCGCGTTCTCGATGCAGTCACGGGCGCACGGCCAGGACGAGCGCCGCGGCTATCGTACGATTGCCGCCCGTGCCCACCATCCGCCCGTTCCGCGCGCTCCGCTACTCGCCGGAGGTCGTGCCCGACCTCGGCTCGGTCGTCGCCCCGCCGTATGACGTGATCGACGCCTCGCTGCGCCGGCGGCTCGGGGAGCGCGATCCGCGCAACGTGGTCCATGTCGACCTGCCCGTTGATGAGCCGAGCGATCCGCCGGACGAGCGGTACCGCCGCGCCGCGCGCATCCTCACGAGCTGGCGGGGCGACGGAACCCTCCATCGCGACCCGCGGCCGGCGGTGTACCCGTACGAGCAGATCTATGTCGTTCCCGGGACCGATCGGCAGCTGACGAGGCGCGGCGTCTTCGCGCGGGTCGGGCTGGAGTCGTTCGGGCCGCAGAGCGGCGTACGCGCCCACGAGCGGACGCTCTCGGGGCCGAAGGAGGATCGCTACCGGCTCCTTCGGGCGACGGGCGTCAACACGAGTCCCGTGGTCGGGCTGTACGAGGACTCCGCGGCGACGGTGCCGGGTCTGCTGGCGCAGATCGAGGCCCGACCTCCGGCCGCCGAGGTCACCGACGACGACGGCGTCGAGCATCGCCTGTGGGTCGTGCCGGCCGGCGAGGACGAGCTCGGGGCGATTGCCGAGGAGCTGTGCCGGCGGATCGGCGCCGGCGCGATCACGATCGCCGACGGCCACCACCGCTACGAGACCGCGCTGCGCTACGCATCCGAGCGCCAGACCGGCCACGTCGCCGACGATGACGAGCCGGCGTGGTCCCAGGTCCTGATGCTGCTGCTCGAGCCGGTCGCCGGGCCGCTGACGGTCCTGGCGACGCATCGGGTCGTCGTCGATCTCGATGACGATGCGGTCCGGCAGCTCGTCGCCGGTCTGCCGGAGTTGTTCGAGGTGGCGGCGGGAGTCGACCGTGCCGCGCTCGTCGCGTCGTTCGGGGCCGGGGACCGGTCGGGCGGCGGAGGTCGGTTCGGACTGTGGACTCGGGGTGGGGGAGCTCTCCTGAAGGCGCGCCGGGAGGCGTTCGAGGCCTGGCTGCCGCCGGGCGGGCCGGCAGTGCGTCGCCTCGACGTGACTCTCGCCGGAATCGCGCTCGAGCGCCTCGGCGGACTCGATGCCGCGGCCGTCGCGGAGGGCCGGCTGGCGTTCACGCGCGATGCCGACGAGGCGATTGCCTGGGTCGAGTCCGGCTCGGCCGGCGCGGCGCTGCTCCTCGAGCCGACGCCGGCGTCAGAGATCCTGGCCGTGGCCGCCGACGGCGACGTGATGCCCCAGAAGAGCACCTACATCTATCCGAAGGCCCTGACGGGCCTCGTCCTCAACCCGCTCGAGTAGTCTCGAGCCGCCGGAGGTGCCGATGCCAGGAAGCCCCGACGCGACGCTGCCGCCGCCGGGCCGCCCGGTCCGCAAGGACGAGATCGAGCTGCCCGAGCGCGGGCTGTACATCGAGTCCTGGCTGCCGGAGCGCCGCTCGCGGCGCAAGCCGCTGCTGTTCGTCCACGGCGAACTCGGTGGCTCGTGGGTCTGGGAGCGCTACCTCGGCTACTTCGCCGGACGGGGCTGGGAGGGTCACGCGCTCAACCTCCGCAACCACCACTGGAGCCAGACCGCCGACCCGGCCGACCTGTCGTTCGAGTCCTTCGTCGACGACGTCGTGGCGGCGATGACGCGTCTGGGCCCGGGCGTCGTGGTCGTTGGCCACGGCATGGGTGGCCTGCTGGCGCTCAAGGCGGCCGAGCGCCGCCCGATCTCGGCGATCGTCCTGATCGCGGCGGAGCTGCCGGCGGCGATCCGTGAGCGGACCCTGCCGCACGTGGTCCGCGAGGTGCCCGAGCTGTTCGGCCCGTCGCTGCTGGGCTGGGCGACGCTGCCGGAGCGGCTCCAGCGCGATCACCGCGACCTGAGCCTCGCCGACGTGCTGCGGATCCAGCACCTCATGGGTCAGAAGCCACACGAGTCGGGCCGCGCCCGGCGGGCGATGCTCCGCGGAGTGCACGTCGATCCGTCCGTCGTCGCCGGGATCCCACGGCTGGTCATCGGCGGGGGTCTCGACCAGACGGTGCCGCTCGACGACACCGAGCGCCTCGCCACCTGGCTCGACGCGCCGTTCGAGCCGTTCGGGGCGCATTCGCACTTCGGGTTGATCCTCGGCGAGGAGGGCTACGGCCAGGTCGCCGAGGCGATCCGCAGCTTCCTGGAGGTCAACCGGCTCTAGGTCCCCGTTGGCTCGGCTCGGGCGCGAGTTGGTAGAATGCCCGCCTGCCCGGCCGCGCTCGGCGCGCCGTGGCGTCGGTGCCGCATTCGTCTAGAGGCCTAGGACACCGCCCTCTCAAGGCGGAGATCACCGGTTCGAATCCGGTATGCGGTACCACC
>DATHRO010000143.1:0-2656 GCA_035465135.1 Candidatus Deferrimicrobiaceae bacterium | reverse complement strand
CGTCCGGCCGCCGAAGGCCGCGGCGGACCGCAACGCCGGGCGGTCGGGATCTCCGTCGGGCCGGCGACCCGGGGCGGTTCGAACGCCCGGCCCGCCACCGCCGACCGGGGGTCGGCCCGGAGCCGGCCGGCCGATGGGCCGCCGACCGAGCGCCAAGCGACCCCGGAGGGACGACGCATGAGCGGCGCCACGCAGACCGCCGCACGCAGCCACGTCTCCGCGCCGCGTCGGGCCGCCGGCTGGAGGATCGTGGCGGAGAAGGAGTTCGTCGATCACATCCTGAGCGCGCGGTTTCTTGTCCTGCTGGTGATCCTCGGCGCAGCCGCGCTGATCCCGCTGTACTTCGCCGCCGAGGGCATTCGATCGGTCGCGCCCGTCGCGAGCGAAGTACCGGCGATCTTCCTGTACCTGTTCCGGGTGAGCCCGCCGGACTTCGGAATCCTGCGGGTCGACCTGTGGATCAGCATCACCGCGCCGCTCCTCGGCGTCGCGTTCGCGTTTGACTCGATCAACGGTGAGCGCCACCAGGGCACGCTGCCGCGGCTCCTCTCGCAGCCGATCCACCGCGACGACGTGGTCAATGGCAAGTTCGTCGCCGGGCTCGGCGTCATCACGCTCGTGCTCCTCGCGGTCGTGCTCGTCATCACCGGCTTCGGGCTGCTGCGCCTGGGCGTCGTTCCCGGAGAGAGCGAGATCGTCCGCGTCGTCCTGTGGTTCTTCGTGACGCTGCTGTACGTCGCGCTGTGGCTCGCCGTCGGGTTGCTGCTGTCGGTGGTCGTCCGCGGCGCCGCGACCTCGGCGCTGATCGGCGTGGGGCTGTGGCTCTTCGTCGCCATTCCATACTTCGGGCCGGCGCTGCTGGGGCTGGTCGGCGGTGTCGTGACCGGCGATCCGTCGACCCAGCAGCTCCTGCTGCGGCTGCTGCCGAGCACGATCTACTACGAGGTCTACTCCGTGCTCCTCGACCCACAGGTGGCGACGACCGCGAGCAGCCTGAGCCTCAGCCAGGTGATCCAGAACACGGCACGGATTCCGAACGCGGCACTCTCGGTTGACCAGAGCCTGCTGCTCATCTGGCCCCACATCGTGACGCTGTTCGGCGCGACCGTGGGCTTCTTCGCGCTCGCCTACGCGCGCTTCATGCGCCAGGAGGTCAGGGCCTAGCCGACCGCCGTGCCTAGCGCGGCGGGTAGTCCGTGATCCGCCGGATCTCGCGGTACAGCGGCCGGAGGCGGTCGTACATCGGCAGGTAGACGGACCGGTACAGGTCGTCATACAGGCGCATCGCCGCCGGATCGGGGTCGAAGCGCTCCCCGACGTGAGCCATCTCTCGAACCGCCGCGGCGGCGTCGGGATGGATCCCCACGCCGAGCGCGACGTCGATCGCGGCGCCGAGCCCCGACGCTTCGTGGGTGTGCGGTCGCGAGACCGGCAGCCCGAAGACATCGGCGAACAGCTGGACCGCGGCCCTCGACTGTGAGCCGCCGCCCGACACCCGCAGCTCGACGATCCCGACCTTGCTCCGTCTGACGGTTCGTTCGGCGGCCTCGCGCAGGGCGTAGGCCAGGCCCTCGAGGATGGCGCGGTAGACGTGCGCCCGCCCGTGGGCCTCGCCGAAGCCGACGATCGCGCCCTTCGCCTCGGGTCCCGGGTAGCGGACGCCGGGCATCCAGTACGGCTGCAGCATTAGCCCGATCGAGCCCGGCGGCGAGGCCGTCAGCAGCTCCTCGAACAGCGCCTCGGGCGGGATGTCGAGCGCGGCGCCCCGGGCGACCTCGGCGGCCCCGAACTCGTGCTTGAACCACTCGACCATCCAGAAGCCGCGCATGACCTGCATCTCGACGAACCATGCCCCCGGCAGCGCGGCCGGGTAGGGCGGCACCAGCGGGATGGCCTCGAGGTAGCGGCGGTGGATCGTGCCGATCGTGGCGGTCGTCCCGAACGACAGCGCCGCCAGCTCGGGTTCGAGCGCACCCGCCCCCAGCGCCTCGCACTGCTTGTCACCGGCCGCGGCAATGAGCGGGATCTCGGCGGTCGCCGGCAGCCCGAGGTGCTCGGCTGCCGCGGGCATCAGCCGGCCGAGCGGCTCCGTCGGCGCCACGAGCGCCGGCAGCCACTCGCGCCGGAAGTTCGCGACGCGCCACTTCCAGTCGATGCGGCCGGCCCAGCGCGAGCCCTTGAAGTCGAACGGCAGGTAGCCGACCTGGGCGGCCGTCGAGTCAAGCCACTCGCCGACGAGGCGCGCGGTCAGCCAGCTCGAGAGGACTCCGTAGCGGCGGATCGCGCTCCAGACCTCCGGCTCGTGGCGCTCGATCCAGTTCGCCTCGCAGTCGGCCTGGAAGCGGGCCACGGTCTCGGTCGTGCCGGTCGCCCGGAAGGCCAGGCCCCACGGCCCGCCGACCGGTGGCAGTCCGTCGGTCCGGCGCTGGTCGAGCCACACGATCGCCGGCCGCAGCGGGCGCCCGGCCTCGTCGGCGACCACGACCGTGCCGCGCTGCGTGGTCAGCCCGACGCCGGCGACGCTCCCAGGGCCCGGGGCGCCGTTCGCCGCCGCGGCCGCCCACAGCGCCCGCGTCGCGTCGCCGATCGCCGTCCACCAGACCTCCGGGTCCTGCTCGGCCCAGCCGGGATGCGGGCTGACGTATGGCTCGATCGG
>DATHRO010000142.1:0-4087 GCA_035465135.1 Candidatus Deferrimicrobiaceae bacterium | reverse complement strand
CGGGCGCTCGTCGTGCTCGTGCCGGACCAGCACGGCGCCGGCACGAACGCCATGCTCGTGAGCCCACCGGAGATCATCGGACCGCGGTTCGGCGAGCGCAGCCGGACCGCCCACGCGGCCGCGGCGCGGGAAGTCGGCGCGACCCTGCTGGAGGTCGGCGGGCCGCTCTCGCTTGACGTCGACACGCCGGCCGACCTGCTGGCCGCAGAGGCAGTCCACGGGACGCTCGATGGCTGACCTGCCGGATCTCGCCACCGTCCCGGAGCCCGGCCGGGTCGAGATCATCGCGCTCGAGGGCATCCCCGAGATCCGCCCCGGTGACGACCTTCCGCAGGTCGTCGTCTCGGCGCTGCGGGCCACGCCGGACGCGTTTCCGCCGCGCGAGGACGACGTTCTCGTCGTGACCCAGAAGATCGTCTCGAAGGCCGAGGGGGCGGTCGTCGAGCTCGACGGGATCGAGCCCCGGCCGGAGGCCGTCGAGTTCGCCGAGCGCTGGGACCGCGACCCACGCCAGGTCGAGGTCGTCCTGCGCGAGGCGCGCCGCGTCGTCCGGATGGCGAACGGCGTCCTGATCACCGAGACGAAGCACGGCTTCGTGTGCGCCAACGGCGGCGTCGACGCCTCGAATGTCGGGCCCGACAGCGGCTCGATCGTGACGCTCCTTCCGGAGGACCCCGACGCGTCCGCGGCACGGATTCGTGCCGTCGTTCGCGAGGCCAGCGGCGTCGACGTGCCGGTGATCGTCTCCGATTCATTCGGCCGCCCGTGGCGCTGGGGGATCGTCGACGTCGCCATTGGGGTGTCCGGGCTGCTCCCGCTCCACGATCTTCGCGGCGAGCCTGACCACGACGGGCGGGTCATGCGCTCGACCGTTCGGGCGGTGGCCGACGAGCTGGCGGCGGCAGCAGAGCTGACATTCGGGAAGCGCGCCGGCCGGCCGGTCGCCCTCGTCCGCGGGGCCGGCTTCACCCGCGGCGAGGGCTCGATCCGCGACGCTGTCATGGCAGCCGAGTTCGACCTCTTTCGCTAGGGTGCTCGACTGGTCGGCCGGGCCGCGTACGATTCGGCCATGAGATTCGGGCTGCAGGTCAACTCGTTTACCTGGCCGGGTGGCGATCCGGCCATCGGCGACACGCTGGCCCGCGTCGTCCGCACGGCCGACGACGTGGGCTTCGACTCGATCTGGGTCATGGACCACTTCTTCCAGATCCGCAGCGTCGGCTCGACCGAGGAGCCGATGCTCGAAGGAAACACGGCGCTCGGCTTCATCGCGGCCCACACGAGGCGTGCCCGGATCGGGTTGATGGTCGGCGGGGTCCACTACCGCCACCCGGGCCTGTGGGTCAAGGCAGCGACGACCCTCGACGTGCTGTCCGGCGGCCGCGCCTGGCTCGGCATTGGAGCGGCCTGGAACCAGGAGGAGTCCGAAGGGCTCGGGTTCCCATTCCCGTCGCTCGGGGTTCGCTTCGAGCTGCTGGAGGACACGCTGCGGATCGCCCACGAGATGTTCCGCGAGCCGCTCGGCAGCGAGGCATCGTTCAGCGGGACCCAGTACCGCGCGACGCGGCTGCTCAACTCGCCGCAGTCGATCTCGCGGCCGCGGGTCCCGATCATGATCGGCGGTGGCGGCGAGCGGAAGACGCTTCGCCTCGTCGCCCAATACGGCGATGCCGCGAACGTCTTCGGCGGGCCGGAGAAGATCCACCACAAGTGGGAGGTCCTGCGGCGCCATTGCGAGGCCGTCGGCCGGCCATTCGAGGAGATCGAGCGCTCGACCCTCCAGGGCCGGATCGGCGTCAGCGCCGACGGCGCCGAAGGGAGCGAGACGCCGGCGGGGCTGATCGATCGCTTCGGCGAGCTCGGCGATGCCGGCGCCCAGCACATCCTGTTCAGTGTCCGCGACGTCTGGCGAACCGAGCAGCTGGAGCTCCTCGGAAGCACGCTGCTGCCGCAGCTGCGGGATGCCTGACATACCCCGGGGGGGTATGCGATTCATGGTACGATGCCGGCGATGAAGAAACGCATTCGAGCGAAGAAGGGCACGCCCGCCGACGGCGCCTTCCCGTTCGGCGGGCTGACGATCGACTTCGGCCGCGACGGTGGCGCGGCGCCGGTGAGCACACCCGTCATCGACATGGGCGGCGCCTCGGTCGCTGCCCAGCCGACCACCGGCGGACCCGCGACCGCGACGCTCGAGCCCGGGCCAACCGAGAGCAAGCTGGTCATCGTCGGCTCCGGACCGGCCGGCCTCACGGCCGCGATCTACGCCGCCCGCGCCAACCTCGAGCCGATCGTCCTCGGCGGCACGACGCCGGGCGGACAGCTGACGCTGACGAGCGACGTCGAGAACTATCCCGGCTTCCCGGAGGGCATCCAGGGCCCCGAGCTCATGGCCCTCTTCCGGGCCCAGGCCGAGCGCTTCGGGGCCGTCATCCACGACGTCGACGTCGATCGCGTCGACCTGTCCCAGCGACCGTTCCGGCTCTGGGCTCGGGGAGTCGAGTACCAGGGCCAGTCGGTCATCGTGTCGACCGGCGCGTCGGCGATGTGGCTCGGCCTCGAGAGCGAGACGCGTCTGCGCGGCCGGGGTGTCTCGGCGTGCGCGACCTGCGATGGGTTCTTCTTCAGGGATCGCGAGATCGGGGTGGTCGGCGGCGGTGACACGGCCTTCGAGGAGGCGACCTACCTGACCCGCTTCGCGTCGAAGATCCACCTCCTCCACCGGCGCGATACGTTCCGGGCCAGCAAGATCATGGTCGACCGGGCGAAGTCCAACCCCAAGATCGAGATCCACACCAACGTCGCGGTCGACGAGGTCCTCGGCGACGAGAAGGTCACCGGCGTCCAGCTCCGCGACACGGCGTCGGGCAAGACCACGAAGATGCCCCTCGAGGGCCTGTTCATCGCGATCGGCCATCGACCGAACACCGAGGCCTTCCGCGACTGGCTCGACGTCGACGAGAAGGGCTACCTGGTCGTCCACGACAAGACGAACACCAAGATCGAGGGTGTGTTCGTGGCCGGCGACGTCCACGATCACCGCTACCGCCAGGCGGTCACCGCCGCCGGCGACGGCTGCATGGCTGCCATCGATGCCGAGCGCTGGCTCGAATCCCAGGGGATCGCCGAAGCCACGACGCTGACGGCCTGGTAGACCGCGCCGCATGATGGGCCGCGGCTCGGGCATGGGCTTCGGGCGGCGGGCGTCCGCGGCCGGCGGTCCGGCCGGCCGGTTCTTCGGACGCGGCGAGCCACCACCACCGATCCCCCCTGAGCGCCGCGGCCGGACGATCCGGCGGATCCTGGCGTTCTTCCGGCCGTACCGGGTCCAGGTCGCAACCGTGGTCGGGGCGATCCTGGCCACGAGCCTGCTCGGGCTCATCAACCCGATCCTGCTCAAGCTGCTGATCGACGACGCGATCCCGAGCCTCGACTTCAGCCGCCTCAACCTGTACGTCGGCCTGATGATCGCCGTGCCGATCTTCTCCGGCCTCATCGGGATCGGGCAGAGCTACCTCAACAACGTGATCGGCCAGCACGTCATGCAGGACCTGCGGGCCGCCCTGTACGCCCACCTTCAGCGGATGCCGCTGCGGTTCTTCACCGAGACGAAGACCGGCGAGATCCAGAGCCGGCTCGCGAACGATGTCGGGGGCGTCCAGGGCGTCGTCACCGATACCGCGTCGTCGGTCGCCTCGAATCTCGCCGTCGCGATCGGGACGATCGTCGCGATGATCATCATCGACTGGCGCCTGACGCTGCTGTCGCTGGGGCTGCTGCCGTTCTTCATGTACCTGACCTATCGCGTTGGCAAGGTTCGTCGCGAGGTCAGCACCGAGACCCAGGAAGCGCTGGCCGACATGTCGGCGACGACCCAGGAGACGCTGTCGGTCTCCGGGATGCTGCTGACCAAGACGTTCGGCCGGCAGGACGCCACCGTCGAGCGCTTCGGCGGCCTCAACCGCCGGCTCGGCGCGCTGCAGATCCGGCAGGCGATGGTCGGTCGGTGGTTCTTCATGATCGTCGGCACGATCTTCAGCATCACCCCGGCGTTCGTGTACTGGCTCGCCGGCTGGCTGGCCATCCA
>DATHRO010000141.1:0-15584 GCA_035465135.1 Candidatus Deferrimicrobiaceae bacterium | reverse complement strand
GGCGCCGGCGAGGGCGTCCTCGAGGACCTCGCCGATGCCGGCGTCGAGGCGGAGCTGCCGGCGCCCCGCGGCACGGCCGGCAGCGGGCCGCTGGCGGGCAAGACGGTGGTCGTCACCGGCTCGATCGAGGGCTACAGTCGCGAGGCCGCCGAGAACGCGGTGCGCGCGGCCGGAGGGAAGCCCGCGGCCTCGGTCTCGAAGAAGACCGATGTCGTCGTCGCCGGGCCCGGCGCCGGCTCGAAGCTGGCCAAGGCCCAGGAGCTCGGCGTCCCGGTGATCGATGCCGCGGACTTCGAGCGGCTGGTCAGGGGCGAGGTGGAGTCGTGACCGAGGTCCACGCCGAGCCACAGCCGAACAGCGGCACGTCGACGTCGGCGACGACGTCGTCCGATCGAAGGGCTAGCCCATCCCGAAGTTGAACTGGCCCCAGATCCACTCGGGGCGCCAATCGAGCGGCCCGCCACGGGTCATCCGCGGGGCCGACCAGCTCTCGGTCACGCCGGCCCGTGCCAGCGCCGCGATGCCAGCCTCGTTTTCGGACAGCAGGCCGAGGCGGACGACGCCGTCGGGTCCGGCGGCCCGCCGGCGGGCATCGAGGATCGCGAGCGCGGTCGCCTCGCTTCGCGCGACCGTCGCCCCGCCGCCCCACGACGCCCGGACGACGAAGCCGTCGACGACCCCGTCCGAGTCGACCGCGACCTTCCCCGATTCGGGTGTCGCGAAGCACGCCAGCGCGTGGCGCCGATCCTCGCCGGTCGCCTCGCGATCCAGGGTCGCGATGGCCTCGAGATCGGCCGGCTCGAACAGCCGGACGCGACCGCGCCAGGCCGCGGCCGCCGCCGTCGGCGTTGCCGCGGCATCGACACCCGCGGTCTCGAACACCCGGTAGCGGGTCTGGACCTCGAAGCCCATCCGCTCGTAGAGACGCCGGCCCTCGTCGGTCGCAACGAGGACCATGACCCCGCAGCCGGCCGTCTCGAGGCGGTCGATCACGACCTGGGTGAGCGCCCGGCCGAGGCCCCGGCCGCGCCACGCGGGATCAACGAAGATCGTTCCGACCCAGCCGGCCCGACCGCTGGCGGTTCCGATCCCGGTCCCGACCGGTTCTCCGTCGACCTCGGCGACGACCGGGTAGCAGGACCCGTGCGTGGCCGCAAACTCCAGCCACGCTGCGCGAGCTCGCCACTTCCCCCGCTCGATGATCGCCACGACGCCGGGGACGTCGCCCGGGGTCATGGCGCGGATGGTCGGGCTGCTCACGACCGGAGCATGCCACGCTCGGCGGCTATGATCCGCCGGTGGCCGCCCTCACTCGTGCCGACGTCGAGCACGTCGCCTTCCTCGCCCGCCTCGGCCTGACGCCGCAGGAGCTGGATCGCCTGGAGAGCCAGCTCAACCACATCCTCGAGCAGTACGCGAAGCTGTCCGAGCTCGACACTTCGAGCATCCCGCCCACGGCCCAGACGATCGAGCTGGAGAACATCCTGCGCGACGACGTCGCCACGCCATCGCTCCCGGCCGGCTCGGTCCTGGCCAACGCTCCCGAGCGGGACGGCGAGTTCATCGTAGTACCGCCGATCCTCGGCGGCGACGCCTCCTGAGTCGGCGATCGCGGAGGATGGA
Organism: Candidatus Deferrimicrobiaceae bacterium; assembly: GCA_035465135.1. Lineage (GTDB taxonomy): Bacteria > Chloroflexota > Limnocylindria > Limnocylindrales > CSP1-4 > UBA5189. The sequence continues at coordinate 13,961 of DATHRO010000141.1, read as the reverse complement.
CGAGCGTGCGCTCAGCCGCCGCAGCGGGCACGAGCTGGCCCGTGCGCTCCGGGCCGGTGAGGTCTCGTCACGCGAGATCGTGGCATCGGCCCTTGAGGCGGCGGAGCGGCAGAACCACGCGCTCAACGCCTGGCTGGCGATCGACCGGGAGCGCGCGCTGGCCGAGGCCGACGCCGCGGATGGCAGGCTGGCGGCTGCCCGCGCTGACGGGCCGCAGGCGATTGCCGCGCTCCACCCGCTGCTCGGCCTGCCGGTCGCGCTCAAGGACCTCGTGTCCGTCAGCGGTGGCCAGTGCACCGCCGGCTCGCGGATCCTCGAAGGCTACGTCGCGCCGTACGACGCTCACATCACAGAACGGCTCCGCGACGTCGGCGCGGTCATCCTCGGCAAGACGAACATGGACGAGTTCGCGATGGGCTCGTCGAATGAGTGGTCGGCGTTCGGGCCGGTCAGCAACCCGTGGGACCTCGACCGCGTGCCCGGCGGGAGCAGCGGCGGCTCGGCGACGGCCGTGGCGGCCTTCCATGTGCCGTTCGGGATCGGGACCGACACCGGCGGCTCGATCCGCCAGCCGGCCGCGCTGACGGGCACGGTCGGGATGAAGCCGACCTACGGCCGCGTCAGCCGCTACGGGATCGTCGCCTTCGCGTCGTCGCTCGACCAGATCGGGCCGTTCGCCCGCGACACTCGCGACGCCGCTTCGCTGCTGCACGCCGTCGCCGGCCGCGACGAGCGGGATTCGACCTCGGCGCCGGTTCCGGTGCCCGACGACCTGCTGCATCTCCCGGCCGCTGACGACGAGGCAGCGGCGTGGTTGTCGGGCAAGCGCCTGGGGCTGCCGCGGGAGTACTTCGTGAAGGGCATGGAGCCGGGCGTGGAGGCGCGCATCCGCGAGGCGGTCACGGCCCTCGAGGCGGCCGGAGTGACCGTCGAGGACGTCTCGCTGCCGCACACCGACTACGGCCTCGCCACGTACTACATCGTCGCCCCCGCCGAGGCCTCGGCCAACCTCGCCCGCTACGACGGCGTCCGCTACGGCCTCTCGGTCCGCGAGCCGGGACGGGACTTCATCGCCGACTACGTCGCGACCCGCGGCGCCGGGTTCGGGCCGGAGGTCAAGCGCCGGATCATGCTCGGGACGTACGCCCTCTCCGCCGGCTACTACGACGCGTTCTACCTCAAGGCCCAGAAGGTCCGGACGCTGATCAAGCGCGACTTCGACGCCAGCTTCGAGTCGGGCGTCGACGCCCTCGTGGCGCCGACCTCGGCGACCGTCGCCTTCCGGTTCGGGGCGCGGATCGCCGATCCCGTGGCGATGTACCTGTCCGACGCCTGCACGCTGCCGGTGAACATGGCCGGCCTGCCCGGCCTGTCCGTCCCGTGCGGGCTCTCGGAGGGCCTGCCCGTCGGACTCCAGTTCATCGGCCCGGCCTGGTCGGAGGTCGACCTGCTGCGGTTCGGCCGGGGCTACGAGGCGATCACCGCGGATGCCCAGTGGCGCTCGCTCGAGCCGACCCAGCTCGGGCACGCTGACGCTCCCGCTGGCCCGACGCCGATGGATCGCCGCACGGCGCTGGCGTAGGCTGTCGAGTGATGGCAACGACCGCGCCTCGCCTGCCGCTGGCCGAGCGCGCGCTCGCGGAGCGCGTCCGGGCCGTGCCGCCGTCGGGCATCCGGCGCTTCTTCGACATCCTGGCCACGATGGACGACGTCATCAGCCTGGGAGTGGGCGAGCCGGACTTCGACACGCCCCGCCAGATCGTCGAGGCGGGCGTCGAATCGCTCCGCGAGGGCCGGACGCACTACACGTCGAACTACGGCACCTACGCGCTCCGGCAGGCGCTGGCCGACCACCTCGATCGACGCTACGGCGTCCGCTACGACCCCGCGAGCGAGCTGCTCATCACGGTCGGTGCCTCCGAGGCCGTCGACCTCGCGCTGCGCGCGACCTGCGACCCTGGCGACGAGGTGATCCTCCATGAGCCGTCGTACGTCGCCTACGTCCCCGCGATCGTCTTCGCCGGCGGGCGCGCAGTCCACGTCGCGACGCGCTTCGAAGATGACTTCGCCCTCGATCCCGCGGCCGTCGAGGCAGCGATCACGTCGCGGACCAAGGCGCTGTTCCTCGGCTACCCGTGCAATCCGACCGGAGCCGTCCTGCCGCCGGAGGTCCAGGACGAGCTGGCCCGGATCGCCGAGGGCCACGACCTGCTCGTCTACAGCGACGAGATCTACGACCGTCTGGCCTACGGGACGTACCGCCATCGCGCCTTCTCGGCGCTACCGGGGATGCGCGAGCGAACGATCCTGATGGGCGGCTTCAGCAAGGCCTACGCCATGACCGGCTGGCGGGTCGGCTGGCTGGCGGCCCCGGCCGGCATCCTGGAGGGCATCGTGAAGGTCCACCAGTACGGGATCATGTCGGCCCCGACCGTGGCCCAGGATGCCGCGCTCGTCGCGCTCCTCGAGGGCGAGCCCGAGGTCGAGCGGATGCTGGCCGAGTACGATCGTCGTCGACGGATGTTCGTGGACGGGCTCAACGCCGCCGGGCTGGAGACGTTCGAGCCGCGGGGCGCCTTCTACGCCTTCCCGAAGATCACCTCGACCGGCCTCGACTCCGAGACGTTCGCCCAGCGGCTCCTCGAGGCGGAGCACGTCGCGGTCGTCCCCGGCAACGCATTCGGGCCGTCGGGCGAAGGCCATGTGCGGGCCTGCTACGCGACGAGCTACGAGCAGCTCGAGGAGGCGCTTGTACGGATCGGGCGGTTCGTCGAGCGCACCCGGGCGGCGTGACGACGACCGGGCGACCGGCGCCTGCGACGTCCGCACTCGACCGCTACGAGGCCGTCATCGGGATCGAGGTCCACTGCCAGCTGCGGACCGACTCGAAGATGTTCTGCGGCTGCTCGACGGCCTATGACGGCGCCGCCCCGAACACGCACGTCTGCCCTGTCTGCCTCGGCCTCCCCGGCGCGCTGCCGGTCATCAACCGGCGAGCCGTCGAGCTCGTTCTGGCGACCGGCGCGGCGATCGACGCGACGACGCCCGATGCGACACGCTGGGATCGCAAGAACTACTTCTACCCGGACCTGCCGAAGGGCTACCAGATCAGCCAGTACGACCTGCCACTCGCCGCGGCCGGCCGCCTGACGTTTGCCGCGGCCGAGGGGTCGGTGACGGTTCGCATCACCCGGGCCCACCTCGAAGAGGACACCGCCAAGCTGGTTCACGCTGAGGGCCCCTCCGGCGAGCGTCTCAGCCTCGTGGACTTCAACCGCTCGGGCGTCCCACTCATGGAAATCGTGACGGAGCCGGACATTCGCACGGCCGAGGGGGCCCGGCGCTACGCCGAGGAGCTGCAGCTGCTGCTGCGGACGATCGGCGTGTCGGATGCTGACATGGAGCGCGGGCAGCTTCGGGTCGAAGCCAACGTCTCGCTGCGGCAGCACGGCGCCGAGGCCTTCGGAACGCGCGTCGAGGTCAAGAACATGAACTCGTTCCGATCCGTGGAGCACGCGATCGCGTTCGAGGTCGAGCGGCAGGCAGCGGTACTCGACGGTGGCGGTCGGCTCGTCCAGGAGACCCGCGGCTGGGCGGACGATCGCGGCGAGACCTACCGGATGCGCGGCAAGGAGACGTCCGACGACTACCGCTACTTCCCCGAGCCGGACCTGCCGCCGCTGCGCGTTGACCCGACGTGGCTGGAGTCGATCCGGGCTGAGCTGCCCGAGCTGCCGGCAGCCCGCCGGGCGCGGTACGTCGATCTCGGTCTGCCGGCGTCAGACGCAGCACTGCTGACCGCCGACCCTGACGCCGCCGCGCTGTTCGAGGCGACCCTGAAAGCCGAGAAGGGGCTCGAGCCGAGGCCGGTCGCGAACTGGATCACGGGGGACTACCTGCGGCTGCGAAACGCCGCTGGCGCCAGCTCGCTTGACCTCGTCCCGACAGAGCTCGCGTCGGTCGTGCGCCTGGTTGGCGACGGATCGATCTCAAGGGCCAGCGGGCGCGAAGTCCTGGAGGCGCATCTCGACACGCGTGAGCCGGTCGCGACGATCGTCGAGGGGCGCGGGCTGCGCCAGATCTCCGACGCGACTGCCCTGGGAGGCATCGTCGACGAGGTTCTTGCGGCGAATCCCGCCGCCGTGGCCGACGTCCGGGCGGGCAAGGACCAGGCGATCCGGTTCCTCGTGGGCCAGGTCATGAAGGCCACGAAGGGCCAGGCCAATGCCGCGGTCGCCCAGACCGCCCTGCGTGAGCGCCTCGGCGCGGAGGCCGGCCATGGAGCTGGAGGGAGCTAATGGGACTCGTCAACCTCGGCCTGATCGTCGCCGGCGTCGCCCTCGTCGCCGTCGGCTGGATACGCGCCCGCGGGCCGTGGGCCCGCTACCGGGCGCTCCAGGAGCAGGACGCGAACATCGCGCGCTATGAGTCATGGCGTGGCGGCGTCCGCGACGGCGGCGAGACCGGCGCCTCGGTCGCGATGCAGGTGCTGCGCCGCCAGGCTCGCAACGGCGCGATCGTGATCGTCATCGGGCTCATTCTGCTCATCGGCGGCTTCGGCCTGCCGGCCCTGCCCTGACCGCGTGACGCCGCGAGAGCGGACCGACGGGCGCGGGTTCGCAACCCGCGCGATCCACGCCGGGGAGCGCCCCGACCCGGTCACCCATGCCCACAAGCCGCCGATCTTCATGACCTCGACGTTCGCGTTCGACACGGCCGCCGAGAAGGAGGAAGCCGTCGACCGCGCGCTCGCGTGGGAACCGGGCGCGTACTTCTACTCGCGGACGGGCAACCCCACGAATCGAGCGCTCGAGGAGAAGGTCGCGTCACTCGAGGCGGCGGAGGACTGCGTCACCGCGGCCAGCGGGATGGCCGTCGTCTCGGCGACGCTGCTGGCGCATCTCGGCGCCGGGGACCACCTGGTCGCCGGGGACGAGCTGTTTGCGATCACCGACGTCCTGCTACGTGAGGACCTGCCACGGCGCGGCGTCGACGTCGCCCGCGTCGAGATGACCGACCTCGCGGCGGTCGAGGCGGCGATCACGTCGCGAACCAGGCTGCTGTTCTTCGAGACCTCCACGAACCCCCGGCTGCGAGTCGCCGACGTCCGGGCCCTGGCGAACCTTGCCCACGCGCGCGGGCTGCTGCTCGTGGCCGACAACACGTTCCTGGGACCCGCCGCGCTGCGACCACTGGAGCTCGGCGCCGACCTCGTCCTCCACGCCGCGACCAAATACCTCTCGGGCCACGGCGACGCGGTCTCAGGGGTCGTGTCGGGCCCCAGACGCCTGCTCGATCCGATCCGCAAGCAGGTCGACACGTTGGGCCAGGCGGCCAGCCCGTTCAACTCGTGGCTCGTCCTGCGGGGCATCCGCACGCTGCCGCTCCGGACGCGCGCCGCCGGCCACAACGCGCTGCGGATCGCGGAGTGGCTGGAAACGCAGCCGCAGGTCGAATGGGTCCGCTACCCGGGCCTGCCGTCCCATCCGGACCACGCCGCCGCTCGCCGCCAGATCGAGGGGCCGGGCGGGGCGATGGTGACGTTCATGCCACGCGGCGGGGTCGATGGCATGGCGGCCTTCACCGACCATCTTCGGCTGTGCGACATCGGCGTCAGCCTCGGCGACATCTGCACGCTGGTCTACCCGCGGCCGAAGGACGGCGGGGTCATCCGCCTTTCGATCGGGTGTGAGGACGTCGACGACCTGCTCGAGGACTTCGCCCTCGGGCTGTCGTTCGTGCCTTAGCGCCGGCCGAGCTCGGCGGCCGCCGCGATGGCCGCGCCGATCGTCAGGTCGACGCGCCGCGTGAGCTCTTCCTCGGGCGGCCGGTACCAGGCCTCGTCCGCCTCGCCGACCTGACGTGCATCGGCCGTACCCGGTTCGACGGCGACGTCCGAGACAGTGAGGATGCAACCGGCCCGCGCGCGGCGACCCTTTGCCCGCTCTCGCATCGCGAGCAGGTAGATCACCGCGGTCTCCATCTCGGCCGACAGGTACCCGCGCTGGCCCCAGCGCACGAGGCCGTCGGGATGAGGGTCGTAGAAGACATCGGCCGTCACGATCGGCCCGACGTGGGTCGTCAGCCCCGCCGCCTCTGCCGCCGCCTTGAGGGCCAGCACGACGTCCAGGTCGGCCGTCGGCGCCGTCGGCTCACCGCCGCCGAGGATTTCGCCAATGCCCGACCACATCGCCGCCGCGAGAGGGATCACGGCGTCGCCGATCCCCGTGCCGTGGAAGCCGCCCGTCGTGCCGACCCGAATGAGCGTCTCGACACCGAGCATGAACAGCTCCTCGACGACGATCGCGGTCGTGGGCGTGCCCATCATCGTCGTCTGGACCGAGACCGGGACGCCGTTGACCGTGCCGGTGTAGCCGAGCAGGCCGCGGTGATCGGTGACCAGCCGGCTCGCATCGAGACCGCCATCGAAGCGGGCTGCGATCCGCGTGGCGCGGTTCGGGTCGCCGGGCAGCAGCACGATCGGGGCGTAGTCGCCGGGCTCGGCGTGGAGGTGGATCTGGGGCACGGGAAGCCTCCTCAGCTCGTCGTTCGGGAAGCAGGGGCAAGGGTCGCATACGCGTCGTCGGGCAGGGGCCGGAGCCAGCCCGTCGCGCGGCTGCCACCCTCCTGGCCATGGGCCACGGCCAGGGCCACGTCGTCGCTGCGCCACAGCTCGTCGAGGAACCAGGCGATGAAGGCGTCGCCGCAGCCGAGCGTCGTGCCGGCGACCGAAACGGCCGTCACCGGGAAGCGGCGGTCCGCTCGCTCCGCCCGGCCGTCGAAGACGCGGACCGCCCGAGCACCGAGCGTCACGACCAGCAGCCTGCGGAGCTCGAATGCGACCGAGCGCATGCCATCGACCTCGGGGGCCCGCTCCGCGCCGGGCCAGCCGATGAAGCCGACGTCGACTTGACGCATCGTCTCGGCCAGCCGATCGACCGTGTAGTGACGGAAGCCCAGAAAGTCGGCTGAGACCACGACCTCGTGCAGCAGGCCGTCTGCGGCCAGCCTCCCGAGCTCGGCGATCGCGCCCTCGACGAGCACGGTGTGGAGCCGCGCAGCGCCTCGGATCGTCCGCCGCTCTGCCGCGGTCGTGTGGAGGTCATCCCAGACGCCGGGGATGAAGTTGTCCATGAATGGCTGGCGATCCGGCAGGATGCGGATGTCGATGGACGACGAGCGGCCCGGCGCGGCGAGCTCGTCGACGAGTGGGATTCCGTGGTGCTCTAGGAACGCTCGGATCGGCTCCCCGTCCTGGTCACCGACGCGGGTGACGACCCGGAATGGACGGCCGAGCCGGCGCCAGTGCCAGGCCATGTTGAGAATCCCGCCGCCCGGCAGGACGTCGCCGCTCGGCAACGCCGGGCCGCCGTCGACGTAGCGATCGAGGCTGATCGTCCCGAGCAGGATCGTGTCGCGTCCCGCGTCCGCCACGCCAGGCGCCATCAGATCCCGGCGAGCGGATCCGCCCGACGCTCCCCGAGGGCGAGGAAGCGATCCCAGCGAACCTCGACGACCTTGCTCATCTGCCAGAACGCCTCGACCGATAGGTGGCCGATGCCCTCGCGGTGGTACCACTCCTCGCGCAGCGGCAGGGTCGTGATGAGCGCCGGATCGTGGACCGGAACGATGGCCGGACTGAGCAGGAATCCCGGCGAGTCGGGGTCACGGATCTGCATCAGATAGCGCCCGCGGAAGCCCATCGCCCGCGGCGCGCGGTGCACTTCGCCGCTGCCGAGGTCGATGAGCTCGACCTCCTCGGACGGCGTCGGGCGCACCTCCGGCCATTCGGGATCGACGGCCAGCTCGGCCATGACGCGCCGGACGCTGATGTCCTGGTAGTGGTTGGACGGCGCGGCCGGATTGTCGTAGGCATCGTCCCAGACGTTCGAGACCGCGTCGTCGTAGACGTTGCCGCAGGCTTCGGCCAGGAACGACACGAGCGGCCGGCGGGCCGTCATGAACGTCCGATACGAAGCCTCGTACTCGCGGATCGCCTCGGCCTGGGAAACGACCCGGCCGCGAACGACGTGCCCGTAGCGCCAGCCGTCGCGCCCGAACCGCTCGTCGAGCAGCGCCTGCCGGCGAGCCTTCTCGAGACCGCTGAAGCCGGGCAGCCCGACCGGGAACCAGACTTCGCCGAGCCGCGGGTCCGTGCCGCCACCGGCGGTCGTGCCCGGGAGACTCCGCCACCAGGCTCCGGGGTCGATCCGTTCGTCGGTCATCGGCCCGGTTCCCCGGGGCGGAGATCGATGGACGCCAGTTCGATACCCGGCGCGACGGCTGCGAGCAGCGCCCGCGCTCCCGCCTCGGGATCCACGGCGCCCCCGGGTACGCGACCCAGCCACGCCGCCTCCACGTCCGCACCGCTGCCGCCGACGGCAGCGAGCTCCACGAGCGCTGCCTGCAGGGCCGTGATCGTGGGGTTGAACGACACGCTTTCGACGCAGCCGGCCGCGAGGAGTCGCCCGTCGCGGAGGCGCAGGACAGCGGCGCTCGGGCAACCACTGTACGGCGCATGCGCCCGCCGGCCCGCGGCGAGGAGCGCTTCGGCAGCCTCGTCCGGCAGCGGGTCGGAGGCGACCTCGAGCCCCGGCCAGGCCGACCGCGACGGGTCGTCCACCTCGACCCCCAGGGCGCTCGGTGAGAACGGCCATGGGTAGAGATCGGCAAGCCGGAGCACGTGGCCAAGCGGATCGATCAGCTCCAGATCGTCCACCCCGGCCGACTCGGTCAGAGTCTGGCGGCAGTGGGCGCAGGGATGCGCCTCGGTCAGCGCGATGACGCGCAGCACACGACCACGGGCGCGGGCCCTGAGCGAAGCAAAGCCCTCGGCGTGGATCGTCGAGCCCAGGTCGGCAGGCGGGAACTCGAGGTTCGCGCCGAGGACGAGGTCGCCGTCGGCGTCGAGTCCGACCGCTCCGACGCGATAGTCCGAGATCGGAGGCTGAGCCAGTCGCGTGGCGACCGGCAGCGTCAGCAGCGCGAGGTCGGGGGCCGTCCCGAGCCCATAGGCGGCGACTAGGCGCTCCACATCCGTCCGCGCAAGGGTCGCCGCCGTCGAGGGGTTCGATCGGCGCGTCGCGAGAACCGCCTCAACAGCGGCTTCGAGCTCCGGACCGACAGTCGCCCGCTGCAGCTCGATGCGGCTCGCGACCTCGGCATCGAGCGGGAAGCCGGCCCCATTCATTGGCGACTCACCGGCGACGGGCCTCAACTGCGAGGCAGCGGTCCATGACCACTTCGAGCCCGGCCGACGCGGCGATGCGGCCAGCCTCGCGGCTCGCGATCCCGAGCTGCAGCCACAGGCAGCGCGCACCGACCGCAACGGCCTCGCGCGCGTGAGTCGGGCAGGCCGCCGCCCGACGGAAGACGTCGACGATGTCCACCGGCCCGGTCGACTCGACCGCGGCGCCGAGGTCCGGGTAGCAGGTCAGCCCCTCGACCGAGTCGACCGCCGGGTTCACCGGAACGATCTCGTAGCCGAGTGCGAGCAGGTCGCGGATGACCCCGTTCGACGGCCGGTACGGATCCGGTGAAGCCCCGATGACCGCAACCCGGTGCGACTCGCGCAGCAGCCGGCGGACCCCCTCGTCGTCGAGCAGCGGCACGTCGAGGCGTCCCTCGTGGAGGTCGACGAGATCGGCCACCCGTTCGCGGTCCCCCGGGTCGACGATCATCGGCGGCGGTTGTCGAAAGGGGGCTGCCAACGGCGGCGGTCCGTGGTACCAAGGGCCCTTGCGGCCCGTGCGCAGCAAGCATCGACGCACGTCACCCGCGTAGCGTATCCTGCCCCGCACGACCGGCATCCGGTGGAGTGCTGGGGACAGGAGGAGGAGCAAGTTGGGAATCTCGAGGCGCCTGCTCGCGCTCGTCGCGCTGGGGGCGTTCACCGTTTCAGCATGTACCACGCCGGCCACACCGGTGCCGACGGTCGAGACCAAGGACACCGTCGCCTGCGTGGCCTTCGACACCGGCGGCCTCGGTGACAAGAACTTCAACGACCTGGCCAAGAAGGGCCTGGATGACGCCGAAGCGGCCGGCTTCACGGTGTTCTTCAGCGAGGCCCAGGGCGCGACCGACTACGCGGCCAACATCACCCGCCTCGTCGACCAGGGCTGCACCGCGCTCGTGACGGTCGGGTTCCTCCAGGGAGAGGCGACGGCCGCTGCGACCGCGCTGTACCCCGAAGTTGCGTTCGCGCAGGTCGACACGGCCTGGAACCTCTGCGGTCCGGACTTCACCTGCGGCAACGAGGACGACACGCCGCATCCGGCCAACTTCACCGGCCTCGACTACCAGATCGACCAGGCGTCGATGCTCGCCGGCTACCTCGCCGCGGCGTGGTCGCAGACCGGCAAGTTGGGCACGTACGGCGGCCAGCAGTTCCCCGGCGTGACCCGGTTCATGGACGGCCTGTACGCCGGCGCCATGTACTACAACGAGAAGAAGGGCGCGAACGTCACCGTCCTCGGCTGGGACGGCAACGAGACCGGTACCTTCGTCGGCGGCGACAACCCATGGAACGACCCGGCCAAGGGCGAGCAGCTCGCCCAGACGCTGTTCGACCAGGGCGTCGACGTCATCCATCCCGTCGCCGGCTCCACCGGCAACGGCTCGATCAAGGCCGCCCACGACCAAGGCCTGTGGGCCATCGGCGTCGATACCGATCAGTACATCAGCCTCGGTGAGCCGACCAACGCCGCACTCCTGACGTCGGCCCAGAAGGCCATCGACGTGTCCGTCCTCGACTTCTTCAACCAGGTCGAGGGTGGCTACCTCGGCGGCGAGGACTACTCGGGCACGCTCGCCAACAACGGCGTGCTGCTCTCGCCGTTCCACGATTACGAGTCCGAGATCTCGGACGAGATCAAGGCCGAGATCGAAGCCCTGCGGGCTGCGATCGCCGACGGCAGCGTCAAGGTCTGCGACTACCTCGCCAGCGGCTGCTAGCCGGAGAGAGACTCGACCGACCGAACAGAGGAACCGCCCCCGGGACGCTTCGCGGACCGGGGGCGGTCTCATATTCACCCGTAGTCGAGGCCCATCCATGCGGCTCGAGCTCCGCAACATCTCCAAGCGCTTCCCGGGCGTCCTGGCCAACGACCGAATCTCGGTCTCGGTGGACAGGGGTGAGGTCCTCGGGATGCTCGGCGAGAACGGGGCGGGCAAGACGACGCTGATGAACATCCTGTCCGGGCTCTACAAGCCGGACTCGGGTGAGATCGTGATCGAGGGCGAGACCCGGACGTTCGACGACCCGGCAGCGGCGATTCGTGCGGGCGTCGGGATGATTCACCAGCACTTCATGCTGGTCCCGGTCTTCGACGTCGTCGAGGCGGTCGCCCTCGGCTCCGAGCCGGTGACCGGCCGGGTCGGGACGTTCGACCGGTCGACGGCTCGCAAGCGCATCGTCGAGCTCTCGGAGCAGTACAGGCTCAACGTCCCCCCGGATGCCAAGATCGAGAACCTACCGGTCGGCGTGCGCCAGCGGGTCGAGATCCTGAAGGCGCTCTATCGCCAGAGCGACATCCTCGTCCTCGACGAGCCGAGCGCCGTGCTGACGCCGCACGAGACCGAGGAGCTGTTCTCGATCATTCGCTCGCTGGCCAAGGCCGGCACCACGGTGATCTTCATCACCCACAAGCTCAACGAGGTCCTCGAGGTCGCGGACAAGATCGTCGTCCTGCGTCGGGGTCGGGTCGCCGGGACGGCGACCCCGAAGGACACGACCCGCCAGGCCCTGGCCAACATGATGGTCGGCCGCGACGTCGAGCTGATCGTCCCGAAGGGACCGGCGACGCCCGGTGAGGTTGTCCTCAGCATCAAGGACCTGCAGGTGCGAGACGACCGCCTCGAGATCGCCGTGAAGGGCATCGACCTCGACGTTCGGGCGGGCGAGATCGTCGCCATCGCCGGGGTCCAGGGCAATGGCCAGACCGAGCTCGTGGAAGCGATCGTCGGGTTGCGCGCCCTCGACGCCGGGACGATCACGATCGATGGGCATGCCATCAGGCACCCCTCGCCGCGCATGGTCTCCGATCTCGGCGTGGCCCACATCCCGGAGGACCGTGCCCGGGACGGCTTCATTCCCCAGATGACCGTCGCCGACAACTACATCCTCGACAGCTATCACAGGGCGCCGTACAGCAAGCGCGGTGTGTTCGATCTCAAGGCCGTCGCCGACAAGGCCCGCCAGGGCGTCGAGGATTTCGACATCCGGACGCCCTCGATCGAGACCCTTGCCGGCGCACTGTCGGGCGGCAACCAGCAGAAGGTCGTCGTGGCCCGCGAGTTCTCCTTCCCGGTCAAGCTCGTCATCGCCTCCCAGCCAACGCGTGGCCTTGACGTGGGCTCGATCGAGTACATCCACCGCCGGATCGTCGAGCAGCGCGACCAGGGTGCCGCGATCCTGATCGTCAGCACCGAGCTGGACGAGATCCTCGCCGTCGGCGACCGGATCGCCGTGATCTACGACGGCCAGATCGTCGGCATCCTCGAGGGCGAGAGCGCGACGTACGAGAACCTCGGCCTGCTGATGGGCGGGGCCGAGTTCGGGGAGGGCGCGGCAGCGTGAACCTCCTGCGCTCGCTCGGCCGGCGCGCACTCCTGCCCGGCCTGTCGGTCCTGTCGGCCCTGATCCTCGGCGGCGTGGTGATCGTCATCACCGACTTCGAGAACCTGTCGGGGATCGGAACAGATCCGGTGGGGGCGATCGGCGGCGCGGTCAGCGGCGTCTTCAACGGCTACGGCGCGATGATCGTTGGCGCCTTCGGTGAGCCCGGCCGGATCATCACCGCGTTCCAGACCGGCAACGACCGCGACATCGCCACGGCGATCCGGCCCCTCACGGAGACGCTCGTGGCGGCGATGCCGCTCATCTTCGTCGGCCTGGCCGTGGCGGTCTCGTTCCGGGCCGGCATGTTCAACATCGGCGGCAACGGCCAGCTGATGCTCGGCGCCCTCGGTGCGACGATCGTCGCCATCGCCCTCCAGACGTCCGGCCTGCCGGCCTTCGTGATCCTCGTCCTGGCGATCGCCGCCTCGATCGTATTCGGCGGCTTCTGGGGCTTCATCCCCGGATTCCTCAAGGCACGCACCGGCGCTCACGAAGTCATCACGACCATCATGCTCAATCTGATCGCGACCCAGATCGTGCTGTTCGCCCTGCTCGGACCGTTCCTTCGTCAGGCCGGCAGCTCGCAGCCGATCTCGAAGAACATGACCTGGGTGGACGTGCCGCCGATTGTCGACCTGCCGGCGATCCGACTCGACTGGGGCTTCGTCGTTGCGCTTGCCACCGCCGGCGTCATCTCGTGGCTGCTGTTCAAGACGACGAAGGGCTTTGAGCTCCGCGCCGCCGGGTTCAACCCGACTGCCGCCCGGTACGCCGGAATGAGCGCCGGTGGCTCGATGATGCTGGCGATGTCGATCTCCGGCGCCCTCGCCGGGATGGGCGGTGGATTCGTGGTCATCGGCACGGTTGGGCAGCTGTCGAACGACCTGCACAGCAATATCGGCTTCAACGCGATCGCGCTGGCGCTGCTGGCGGGTCTCCGGCCGAGCGGTGTCGTGCTGGCGGCATTGCTGTTCGGGGCGCTGACGACCGGCGGCAAGGAGATGGGCATCCAGACCGGGATCCCGTTCGACCTGCTGTTCTTCATCATCGCGCTGGTCATCATGTTCGTGGCCGCGCCCGGCCTGATCCGCTTGATCTGGCGGGTCCCGGTGACCAAGGCCGCCGACGTCCCGTCGATGGGGTCGGCGACGCCGGCGGACACGGTATGACCTCGACCGCCACCCCCGGCAGCGGGGCCCCCTCCACGCCCGCCGTGAGCGCGACGCCACAGCCCGAGGGCTTGGCTGCCCGGCGTGCCCAACGCGACGCGCGAATCCGCGGTGCGGTGTTCCTCGCGATTGGCGTCTACGCGTTCTATCTGGCCTCGGGCGCGTTCGCGACG
>DATHRO010000140.1:0-16562 GCA_035465135.1 Candidatus Deferrimicrobiaceae bacterium | reverse complement strand
GAGCAGCGAGCTCACGGTCACGTCGGTGGCGCCGATTCGCCACAGGACGTAGCCCAGGATGTCGCGGAGGTTCGCCAGGTCGATCATCCGACGCGCCGAGGCTAGCAGGGCCGGGATGTACCGGAAGACCCGGTCGCGTCCGCGGCGCTGACCGGCGGGCGGTCGAAAGGACGACAATCGGACGCATGACACAGACGGACGCCGGTGCTGCCGCGCGCCCCGGCCGCGACGGCTCCGGTTCCCTGGGCGCTGACGAGCTGCGGCTGATCGACGCTTGGTGGCGGGCCGCCAACTACCTCTCGGTCGGACAGATCTACCTGCTCGACAACCCGCTCCTGCGGGAGCCCGTGAAGGCGGAGCACGTGAAGCCGCGGCTGCTCGGGCACTGGGGCACGACGCCCGGGCTGAACCTCATCTACGCGCACATGAACCGCGCCATCCGGGCCCGCGACCTCGACGCGATCTACATCACCGGCCCGGGCCACGGCGGCCCGGGGCTCGTCGCGAACGCCTACCTCGAAGGAACCTGGTCGGAGACATACCCGACGATCACCCGCGACGAGGCCGGCCTCCGGCAGCTGTTCCGGCAGTTCAGCTTCCCGGGCGGCATCCCCAGCCACGTCGCCGCCGAGGTGCCGGGCTCGATCCACGAGGGCGGCGAGCTCGGCTACGCCCTGGCCCACGCCTACGGCGCGGCCTTCGATAACCCCGACCTCGTCGTCTGCTGCGTCGTCGGGGACGGCGAGGCCGAGACCGGTCCGCTGGCGACGAGCTGGCACTCGAACAAGTTCGTGGATCCGGCACGTGACGGGGCGGTCCTGCCGATCCTCCACCTCAATGGCTGGAAGATTGCCAACCCGACAGTCCTTGCGCGGATCCCCGAGAAAGAGCTGGTGGCGCTGTTCGAGGGCTACGGCCACCGGGTGCTGCTCGTCGAGGGCGACGATCCGGCGCGGGTCCATCAGGCGATGGCCGCGGCGCTCGACACGGCGCTCGACATGATCCGCGAGATCCAGGACGGTGCCCGAGCGGCGAGTCGATCCCGGCGGGGCGGCCACACGCGGGCGGAGCGGCCACGATGGCCGATGGTCGTCCTTCGCACGCCCAAGGGTTGGACCGGCCCCGAGACCGTCGACGGCATCCAGGTCGAGGGCACCTTCCGGTCGCACCAGGTGCCGGTTTCCAACGCCCGCGGCGACGCTGCGCACCGCGGCATCCTCGAGGCCTGGCTGCGGAGCTACCGGCCGGCCGAGCTGTTCGACGATCGAGGCCGGCTCGTGCCGGAGCTTGCCGATCTGCCACCGGTCGGCAGGCGCCGGATGAGCGCCAACCCGCACGCCAACGGCGGCCTGCTGCTGCAGGATCTGAAGCTGCCCGACTTCCGCGACTACGCGCTGAAGGTCGACCGGCCGGGTACGACGAGCGCCGAGGCGACGCGAGTCCTCGGCGCGCTCCTCCGCGACACCCTCCGGGCGAACATGGAATCGTTTCGCATCTTCGGCCCGGACGAGACGGCCTCCAATCGCCTCGACGCCGTCCTCGAGGTCACCGACAAGACCTGGAACAACGGGCTCCTGGCGATCGACGAGCACCTTGCGCCCGATGGACGGGTCATGGAGGTCTTGTCCGAGCACCTCTGCCAGGGCTGGCTGGAGGGCTACCTGCTGACCGGCCGGCACGGCCTGTTCAACTGCTACGAGGCCTTCATCCACATCGTCGATTCGATGTTCAACCAGCACGCGAAGTGGCTGAAGGTCACCCGCGACCTCGAGTGGCGGCGGCCGATCGCGTCGCTCAACTACCTGCTGTCGAGCCACGTCTGGCGCCAGGACCACAACGGCTTCAGCCACCAGGACCCGGGCTTCATCGACCACGTCGTGAACAAGAAGGCCGAGGTCATCCGGGTCTACCTGCCGCCCGACGCGAACACACTGCTCAGCGTCGCCGACCACTGCCTCCGCAGCCGCAACTACGTCAACGTCATCGTCGCCGGCAAGCAGGCCGGGTTGCAGTGGCTGCCGATGGACGAGGCCATCGTCCACTGCACGCGCGGTGCCGGCATCTGGGGCTTCGCCTCGAATGACAACGGCGGCGAGCCCGACGTCGTGCTCGGCTGCGCTGGCGACATCCCGACGCTCGAGACGATGGCCGCGGCGGCGATGCTGAGACAGCACCTGCCGGATCTCAGGGTCCGCGTCGTCAACGTCGTCGACCTGATGCGCCTCCAGCCGCAGGGCGAGCACCCGCACGGCATGACCGACCCCGAGTTCGACGCCCTGTTCACGACCGACCGCCCGGTCGTCTTCGCCTACCACGGCTACCCATGGCTGATCCATCGGCTCACGTACCGCCGGACCAACCACGACAACCTCCACGTCCGGGGTTACAAGGAGGAGGGCACGACGACGACGCCGTTCGACATGGTCATGCTCAACGATCTCGACCGGTATCACCTCGTCATGGACGTCATCGATCGCGTGCCGGGCCTGGCCGACCGGGCCGGGCACGTCCGCCAGCTGATGGCCGACTCGCGCCTCCGCGCCCGGGCCTGGACCCGCGAGCACGGCGAGGACATCCCCGAGGTCCGCGACTGGACCTGGCCTGGCTGAAGCGGACCGAGCCCGTTGCGGATCCTTGTCGTCAACGCCGGGTCGAGCAGCCTGAAGCTGCGGCTGCTCGGCGACCGCGATGAGGTGCTCGCGGGTCGCGACCTGCCGCCGCCCGAGGTCACCTGGGAGGCGAGCGCCGCACTGCGGGCCGCGGTCGCCGAGCTCGGCGCCGTCGACGCGGTCGGCCATCGCGTCGTCCACGGCGGCACGGACTTCGGTGCGCCAGCGATCATCAGCCCGGCGGTCCTCGATCGGATTCGGGCGCTGACCGAGCTGGCGCCCCTCCATCAGCCCACGTCGATCGCCGGCATCGAGGCGCTCGGGGCCGCTCTGCCGGGTGTGCCCCAGGTGGCCTGCTTCGACACGGCCTTCCATGCCGGCCTGCCGGAGGCGGCCGCGACGTACGCGCTGCCGGCCCAGTGGCGCGAGCGACGGCCGCTCCGGCGGTTCGGGTTCCACGGGCTGTCGCACGCCTATCTCGCCCGCCGGGCGGCCGAGCTGCTTGGCCGCCCCGAGACGGGATTCCGCGTCGTGACCTGCCATCTCGGCGCCGGCGCCTCCCTGGCGGCCGTCGCCGACGGCCGCTCGATCGACACCACGATGGGCTTCACGCCGCTGGAGGGCCTCGTCATGGCAACGCGTTCCGGCGACGTCGATCCCGGGTTGGTGCTGTGGCTGCAGCAGCAGGCGGGCTTCGCGCCGGAGGCGATCGCCGAGGGCCTGGAGCGACGGTCCGGCCTGCTCGGCCTGGCCGGCAGCGCCGACATGCGCGAGGTGCTGGCGGCCGAGGCCGCCGGGTCGCCCGACGCGGCGCTCGCGGTCGAGGTCTACGTCCATCGGCTGGTCAAGGGCATCGCGGCGATGGCGGCGTCGCTGGGCGGCCTGGATGCCCTCGTCTTCAGCGGCGGAGTCGGCGAGAACGCGTCGGCCGTCCGCGCCCGGGCGGCCGCCCGTCTCGGCTTCCTTGGAGTGACCGTTGACGAGGGTTCGAACGCGAGCGGCGTCGGCGATCGTCGGGTCGGCGCGCCCGGCGCGAGCGTCCAAACGCTCGTCATCGAGAGCCGCGAGGACCTCGAGATCGCCCGCCAGGTTCGGGCAGCCCTGCAGGAGGAGACATCATGATCGCCCGGCTGTGGCGCGGCTGGACGGCGCCTGCCGACGCCGACGCCTACGTCGACTACCTGGACCGAACCGGCATGCCGGCCTATCGGGCGACGCCCGGCAATCGCGGCGCCTGGATCCTGCGACGCTCGGTCGGCGATCGCGCCGAGTTCATGACGCTGACCTTCTGGGACTCGATCGACGCCGTCCGGGTCTTCGCCGGCGACGATCCGGAGCGCGCGGTCTTCTACCCGGAGGACGACCGGTTCCTCGTCGACCGAGAGCTGACCGTGCGCCACTTCGAGCTGTTCGGCGAGGACGAGCCAGACTGACCTCGCAGCGAGCGATCGCGGGGCCGTAGACTGACGCCATGGACTGGCTCTCGCAGTACTGGTTCGTGCTCCTCGTGGTCGCGGTCCTCGTGGGGGCCGGGGTCGCTCGCTACTACGTCAGCGACCGGTCGCGGCGTGGGCGGCCGCGCCACACCGGCGAGCGAACGATCCGGGTGGTCGGGGTCGGGGGCGCCGGCGGCAATGCCGTCGACGACATGATCGATGCGCGCGTCGGTGGCGTCGACTACATCGTCGTCAATACCGACGGCCAGTTCCTCGACGAGTCGCTGGCTCGCCGCCGCATCCGGATCGGTGACCGGGTCACGCGCGGCCTGGGCGCCGGCGGCGATCCGGAAGTCGGCCGCATCGCCGCCGAGGAGGACGCCGACGCGATCCGCCTGGCCCTCGAGGGCGCCGACCTCGTGTTCGTCACCGCCGGCCTTGGCGGTGGCACCGGCTCGGGCGCCGGCCCGGTGATCGCCGGGACCGCGAAGGATCTGGGAGCCGTGACCGTCGGCGTCGTCACGCTGCCGTTCGGGTTCGAGGGCCCGCCCAGGCGGGCCATCGCCGATGGGGCCATCGCCGCGATGCTGCGGAGCGCCGACACGCTGCTCGTCATCGAGAACGATCGGGCGAACGACCTCGTGACCGACGAGACGTCGCTGCGCGACGCCTTCCGACGGGTCAACCAGGTGCTCGTCGAGGCCGTCCGAGGCGTCGCCGACATCATGAGCATGCCGGGGCTGGTCAACGTCGACTTCGCGGACGTCGCGTCGATCATGCGCGATGGCGGGATGGGCCTCGCCGGCGTCGGCCGGGCGGCCGGCGAGGGCCGGGCCGTGGCCGCTGCCCAGGCCGCGATCTCCAGCCCGCTCCTGGCCCACCAGATCCAGGGCGCGAAGCGGATCCTGCTCAACGTCGCCGCCGCCTCGAGCCTGACCCTCCATGAGGTCGTGCAGGTTGCCGAGACGGTCCGCGCCGCCGCCGGCTCGAACGCCAAGGTCGTGTTCGGCGCGACGTTCGACGATCGAATGAAGGACGAGCTGAGCGTCACGGTCATTGCGACCCAGCTGGGCGAAGGCCCGGCCGGCCCCGGCTGAGGTCACAGCCAGGGCACGATGACGCCGCCGCCGGGCGGCTCAGGTCGGCACGGTCTCCAGGGCCGCGGCGCGGTGCCCCGTCTCGAGGGCCGCCAGGTCGGCGGCGAGGATCTCGGGCCGCTTGGCCGAGACGATCGCCGCGATCGCATCGCGAGCGGATTCGAGGGCCACCAGCGGTCGCCGCACGAGGAGCGCGCCCAGGGCGACGACGCTGACGAGCCGGTCGTCGCCCGCCTCGCGCGCGAGTGCCGTGCATGGCAGGTCCACGATCTCAATGTCGTGGCGGCGGACTTCGGCCTCGATGAGGCTGCGGTTGACGACGAGCAGCCCGCCCGGCGCGACGATCGCCTCGAACTTGGCGAGCGAGGGCGGGTTCAGGGCGACGACCGCATCGGCGAAGTCGACGACCGGCGAGCCGATCGCCTCCTCGGCCACGATGACCGTGCACGACGCCGTGCCGCCTCGCATCTCTGGGCCGTACGACGGGATCCACAGGACCTCGCGATCCTCGGCCATCGCGGCCCTCGCCAGCACGGTCCCGGCGAACAGGATGCCCTGGCCGCCGAAGCCCGCGAAGATCGTCGAGCGCTCGGTCATCGGGTTGCTGCTTCTGCCAGGCGGCCGCCCGGCAGAACGCCCTTCGGGCGATCGAGGATCAGGCCCAACGGATAGGTCTCGGCGACATCGGCGAGATGGGCCATCGATTCGGGCGCCGTCATGCCCCAGCCGACGGGGCAGTTCGAGAGGACCTCGACGAGCGTGAAACCGCCGCCGCCGAGCTGGATCTCGAACGCGCGCTTCAGCATCGCCTTGACCTTGCCGACCGACGGCGGGTCGGCAACCGAGCCGCGCGAGACGTAGTCCACCCCCGGCAGGAGGGCCAGCATCTCGCTGATCGGAATCGGGTAACCGGCCAGCACCGGGTCGCGGCCCAGCGGCGTCGACGTCGTCTTCTGGCCGAGCAGCGTCGTCGGCGCCATCTGGCCGCCGGTCATGCCGTAGATGCCGTTGTTGACGAAGACCGTCGTGAACCGCTCGCCGCGGGCCGCGGCGTGAACGATCTCCGCGGTGCCGATCGCGGCGAGGTCGCCGTCGCCCTGATAGGCCAGCACGAAGGCCTCGGGATTCGTGCGCCGGACGCCGGTCGCCACGGCCGGCGCACGGCCGTGCGGCGACTCGATCCAGTCGACGGCCAGGTAGTCATAGGCGAAGACCGAGCAGCCGACCGGGGCGACGGCGATCGTGTGCTCCGCCAGCTCGAACTCGTCAAGCAGCTCCGCCAGCAGCCGGTGGACGATGCCGTGGCCGCAGCCGGGGCAGTAGTGCGTGCTCTTGTCGTTCAGGGCGCGCGGCCGCTGATAGAGGATCCGCGGGCCTGCGAGGGTCTCGGTCGTCATCGCCACACCTCTGCCAGCGCCGGGAGCTCCTCTGCGGCGATCGCGTCGTCGAGCTGGTCGCCATGGTCGGCGACCTCGGTCGCCGGGGGCTGGCCGATGCGCTGGCGTCGCCGGCGATGGCCCTGGCCGACCGGCTCCGTGATCGACCACAGCCGCCGGAGCTCGTCGACGACGTCGCCCGGCGAGGGAACCATGCCGCCCGTCCGGCCGTGGAATGCGATCGGCGCGACACCTTCGACGGCCAACCGTACGTCCTCGAGCATCTGGCCGGCCGACAGCTCGACCACGAGGATCGCTCGGGCGCGACGCGCCAGGCCGTGCAGCGCGGCGGTCGGGTACGGCCACAGCGTGATCGGGCGGAACAAGCCGGCGCGGAGGCCGCCCTCGCGGGCCCGCGCGATCGCGGTCCGCGCGACGCGGGCGGCCGTGCCGTACGCCACGACGACGATCTCGGCATCGTCGAGGTGCTCGCCGGCCCAGCGGACCTCGCGCTCGGCGATCGTCCGGAACTTCGCCTGGAGCTCGTCGTTGTGGCGTTCGAGGTCCTCGGGCTGGAGGTCGAGCGACTTGACCACCCGCGGCGCCCGGCCGGCAGCGCCGTCGGCCTGCCAGGTCGACGGCCGGCGGGGCGGATCGCGGAACGCCGGCACGACCGGCTCCATCGCCTGGCCGAGCGTGCCGTCGGCGAGGATTGCGACCGGCGTGCGGTACCGCTCGGCGAGCTCGAACGCGTCGGCCACAATCGCAATTGCCTCCGCGATCGAGGCCGGCGCCAGGACCGGCACGCGGTAGTCGCCGTGACCGTGGCCCTTGACGAGTTGGAGGTAATCGCCCTGCGCCGGTCCGATGGAGCCGAGGCCCGGGCCGCCGCGCATGACGTCGACGAGGACCATCGGGACCTCCTGGCCGGCCATGTAGCTCATGCCCTCGGCCATCAGGGAGATTCCGGGTGAGGACGAGCTGACCAGGACGCGCGCCCCGGTGGCGGCCGCGCCGAGGGCCATATTGATGGCGCCGAGCTCGCTTTCGGCCTGGACGAAGGCCCGCCCCTGCTCCGGCATTCGGCGGGCCATCCACTCGAGCAGCTCCGCCTGCGGCGTGATGGGGTAGCCGAAGTAGGCGTCGCAGCCGGCCTGGATCGCGGCCTCGGCGATCGCCTCGTTGCCCTTCCAGAGGACCCGCTTGGGGGCGGCTGCCGGCCGCTTCGCGGTCGCGGTGGTCATGACCGGCCGTCCTTTCGTGGCGCGAACACCGTGAAGACCGCGTCGGGGCAGACCCGAGCGCACAGGACGCAGCTGGTGCAGCCAACCGGATCGGTCAGGCGGACGGGGTGGTAGCCCAGCGAGTTGACGATCGACAGGTCCAGCTCGAGGACGTGGTGGGGGCAGGCCGTGATGCACAGCTCGCAGCCCTTGCAGCGGTCCGCGGCGATCGCCAGCGGCGCTAATCGCGTGTGCTCGACCGCCGTGACCTGGGATGCTGGTTCGGCAGTTCGAACGGTCAAACGGTGGACCTCCGGGCACAGCCTGCCGCTCCGGTGGAGGCAGCGGCAGGGCCGGATGGCGCGACGGAGCGGGCGCTCTGGCCCCCGAGCGTGGGCCGGGCGGACCGGCGAGCGAACTCCGGCGGCGTCAGACGGTGACGGCCTCGTGCGACCGCTCCTCAAGGCCGAGCGCCTCGCGGGCCCGGTCCTCGTCATCGACCGTGAAGGCCATCTCGACGATCCCGGGCCGCTCCCCGACGCACATCGTGCCGGTGATCAGCACACCGGCGGCGGCCAGGTGCTCCGCCACGTCGGCCAGTCCTCCCGGACGGTCCTCGACGTCGACGACGATCGGGTTGCCCTCGATGAACTCGTGACCCAGGCCCTCGAGGACCTTGCGCATCCGGTCCTCGTCATCCGGGACGATGAAGGCGCAGGCCAGCCGCCCGGTCCCGAAGCACCACCCGTGACGAATGTTGATGCCGCGCGCCCCGAGGGCACGCGCCAGGTGCGCCAGCTCGCCGATGCGGTTGTCGAGCTGGATGACGAACTGGCGTGGCATCTCGCGGCCCTCCGCTGGATCGATCAGCCGGAGTGTTCGCGGCCGCGACCGGCGGGACCAGTGTCGGACGGCCCGAATGCACGCGACGGAGGTCAGGGTGGGGGCCGGGGGGCGCCCCCGGCGGCCCGCTCGCGACGGGCCGGATGGCGCCCGGCGTACGGGTCCTCCGGCCCCCACCCTCTGAACCCCGCGGCCCTCGTGCCGACCTGCCCCGCGCCCGAGAGTTGGGGCATGAGCGAACGTCCGCCCGCACCTCGCCACGAGCAGCTCGAGGAGCGGCGGCTGGCTGCCTTGCGCGACTCGACCGCACGCGAGCTCGAGCTCGCCGATCGGACAGTCTGAGCGATGGAATCGTCGGCCGTCCGCATCCTCGTCGTCGACGACGAGCTCCCGATCGTCGACCTGGTCCGCGGCTACCTCGAGCGCGAAGGCTGGCAGGTCGTGGTCGCCGCCGACGGACCACGTGCCCTCGAGCTCGTTCGAGGCGAGCGGCCCGATGTCGTCGTCCTCGACCTCATGCTCCCGGATCTCGACGGCGTCGAGGTCTGCCGGCGCCTGCGGACGTTCAGCAATGCGTTCGTGATCATGCTGACGGCGCGGGCCGAGGAGGTCGACAAGCTCGTCGGCCTGGCCGTCGGCGCCGACGATTACCTGACCAAGCCGTTCAGCCCGCGCGAGCTCGTGGCCCGCATCAAGGCCTTGCTCCGTCGGTCGCGGAACGGCCTGTCGGCGTCGGTCACGGCAGGTCTCGAGGTCGACCCGGCTCGCCGCGTGGTCAACGTCGACGGCCGCCCGATCGACCTGACCCGCACCGAGTTCGACATCCTCGCCGTCCTCGCCCGCGATCCCGGCACCGTGGTCGGCCGGTCGGGCCTGCTGGCCGCCGTGTGGGGACCCGGCTATGACGACGACCATCTCGTCGACGTCCACGTCGCCAACCTGCGGCGCAAGCTCGGCGACCGTCCGGACGAGCCACGCTTCATCGAGACCGTGCGGGGCGTGGGCTATCGGCTGGTCGCGCCATGATCCGGCGCCCGCGGAGCCTTCGCTCGCGGCTCGTCCTGTCGCACCTGGTCGTCGCGTTGGCGGCGATCGGGACGGTCTTCGTCGCGGTGTCGCTCGTCGGCCCGGGCTACTTCGCCGACGCCATGGGCCATCGTCCCGGCGACCCGGAGGGCGAAGCGATGGACGCCGCGACGCTGGCGGCCTTCCAGCAGGCGGTCGGCACGGCCCTGGCGGCGGCGCTGGTGATTGCGCTGGGAGCGGCCGTCGTCGTCGCGGTTGCGCTGGCCGGTCGGATCGCCGGCCCCGTGTCGGCCCTGGTGGGCGGCGCCCGCCGGGTCGCGGCGGGCCACTACGCCGAGCGCGTGACGGCCGACGGCTCGGACGAGGTCGGCGAGCTCGCCCGGGCGTTCAACGCGATGGCCGGCTCGCTCGAGTCGACCGAGCGGCGGCGACTGGAGGTCGTCGGCGACGTCGCCCACGAGCTGCGGACGCCGCTGGCCACGCTCGACGGCTACCTCGAAGGCCTCGAGGACGGCGTCGTCGAGGCAAGCTCGCAGACATGGGCGACGCTCCGGGCCGAGACCCAGCGCCTGTCGCGGATCGTGACCGACCTGTCCGAGCTGTGGCGCGCCGAGACCCGGCAGCTGCCCCTGAGCCTGGCGATCGTCGACGCGGCCGAGCTCGCCGGGGAGGTCGTCGAGCAGTTCCGGCCGCGCGCCGAGGGCCGCTCGATCCAGCTCGCGTCGGAGGTTCCCGCCGGGTTGGCCGTGCGCGCCGACCGCGATCGCCTGGCCCAGGTCCTGGCCAACTACCTCTCGAACGCGGTTCGCTACAGCCCCGACGGCGCGACCGTGACCGTCCTGGGACGACGCCATGGCGGCGAGGCCGTGCTCTCGGTCCGGGACACGGGGGCGGGCCTCGACGCGGTCCAGCGCGCGCACGTCTTCGATCGCTTCTACCGGATCGACGCGTCGCGCTCGCGCGCCCAGGGCGGGGCCGGCATCGGGCTGGCCATCGTCGCCGCGCTCGCCGGCGCCATGGGCGGCCGGGCGTGGGCGGACTCCGACGGGCCCGGACGCGGCGCCACCTTCTCGATTGCGCTTCCGGCGCCTTGACCGAACCTTGAGGGAGGCCTGAGCCGCCCTCCATGGATTCGCCGGCCGCCAGCTCCCACGATCGTCATGACCGCAGGAGAAGGGAGCGGTCAGCAGCGACGGGAGTCGGACGTGCACCTCCTCGAGCCGTGGAGCTGGCTCTGGATGTTCATCTGGGTCGGCGCACTGCTCCTCATGGTCTGGCTCCTCGTCCGCTCGCCGCGCGAGCGGGGCGCGGCGGAGGACGCTCTCGCGATCCTCCGCGCGCGCTTCGCCCGTGGCGAGATCAGCAAGGAAGAGTTCGAGCGGGCACGAGACGTCCTGCTCGTCGAGCCACGGGAGCCGAGTCGATGACCAGGAAGACGATTGCCACGATCGCCGGTGCCTTCGCCGCCGGCGTCTTCATCGCCGCCGCGCCGAACGCCCTGGGGCATGGCCCCGGCCTCGACACGGAGCGGGCCCCGATGATGGCCTGCGACGAGGACGAGATGTCCGAGCACATGTCCGGGGCGGACGGCCACATGTCAGGCGGCCACATGCTCGGGGCCACGGGCGGCTGGATGACCGACATGATGCGCGGCGCCGGAGGCATGCGATGACGGCCCGGCGCGAGACACGCGCCGACCGCCGCACCACCCAGATCCAGGAGCGACGCCTCGATCGGCGTCTGGCCCGCCACCGGGCCGAGGCGGAGCGGCGTGAGAAGGCCGGGAGGCTGGCGTTCGGTGGGGTCATCGTCGCGGTGCTCGCGATCGGCGGGTACCTCGCGTTCGGCGACTTCCTCGGCCGACCCGGCGGCGGGGCCGGGAACGGCGCGATCAGCGTCCAGGCCTCGATGGCCGGCTTCAACCCGTCCGAGATCCACGTCAAGGCAGGCGAGCTGGTGATGATCGACTTCTGGACGCAGGACTCCCCGGGTCACCTGCAGGGCGGCGTGCACACGATGATCAGCGACGAGATGGGGCTGTACGCGACGCTGCCGGGCGCCGACGCCGCCTCGACCTCGCGCGTCGCGGTCCAGTTCCTGGCCCCGAGCGCGCCGGGCGTGTACGACATCTACTGCGACACGTGCTGCGGCGGCCGCGAGACCCCGACGATGCACGGCAAGGTGGTCGTCGAGGCCTGAGATGGCGCACTGCCACGAGGAGCCCGCGGTCGCGGCAGCGACGCCGACCGCGGAGATCCCGCTGCCCGCAGGGCACCCGGCGAGCCCGGTTGGACGCCTCGAGGGCGCAACCGCGCTGCTCGCCGGTTATCCGCGAGCCGCGGTCCTGCTCGTCGCCGCGCTCGGCTCGGTCGCGCTGGCCTCGACGACCTGGATCGCGATGTCGCCGTTCGATGCCGCCGCGTTCGGCGGCATCACCGTGCCGATCGTCCTCGGGGCGGGGGTGGCCGACGGCCTGAACCCCTGCTCGTTCGCGCTGTTGGTCCTGTTCGCGACCTACACGTTGACGCTCGTGAACGCCGTGACGAGCGACGGCAGCCCGACCCTCGAGGCGCGCCGCCGCCTGCTCGCCGCGGGCTCGCTGTACGTCGGGGCCGTCTGGATCACCTACTTCATCATCGGGCTCGGCCTGTTCAGCTTCCTCGGCTGGCTCGGTCAAGACCACCTCGTTACCCGGGTCGCGGCGGTCCTCGCGCTGCTCATGGCGCTGTGGATGCTGAAGGACGTATTCCTGCCCGGTGTCGGCCCGTCGATGGCGGCGCCCGGCGGGACCTCACGACGGATGCACCAGGCGATCGAGCGCGGCGGGCTGGCCGGCATGCTGGTCGCCGGCGTGCTCGTCGGGATCTGCACCGTGCCGTGCTCGGGCGCGATCTACCTCGACATCGTCGCGGTCCTGCACGCATCGGGGGGCGGCGCGACCGGCCTTGCCCTGCTGGCGCTCTACAACCTCGCCTACATCGCCCCGCTCGTCGCGGTCCTCGCAGCCGTCAGTGATCGCCGGGTGCTGGGTCGCCTCGGGCGCTGGGGCCGGACGAGCTCGTCGTGGGTCAAGGTCGGGCTGGCCCTCGCGGTCATCGCCATGAGCTTCGGGCTGCTGATCACCCTCTAGCCTTCGACAGCGCTCCTGTGGCATACTCCCTGGGAGTATGGAAGACCACGGTCAGCATGGCATGGCGCACGAGCCCCAGGCCCACCCGGCTGAGCATCGTGGCCACGAGGCTGCAGCCGAGAGGCCCGCCCACCGCGCCCATGACAAGCACGCCGGCCACTCGGTCGCGATGTTCCGCGACCGTTTCTGGCTCAGCCTGGCGCTGACGCTCCCGGTCGTCGCATTGAGCCGCGACATCCAGGCGTGGCTCGGTTACGAGCTGCCGATGGTGCCGGGGATCGAGCTCGCGCCGGCCGTGCTCGGCACGATCGTCTTCCTGTATGGCGGCCTCGTCTTCATCCGCGGCGCCGTCGGCGAGCTCCGGGCCCGCCGGCCCGGGATGATGACCCTCATCTCGCTGGCCATCGTCGTGGCGTTCACCACCAGCTGGGCCGGCACACTCGGCCTGTTCGAGGTCGAGATCTGGTGGGAGCTGGCGACGCTAATCACGATAATGCTCCTCGGGCACTGGCTGGAGATGCGCTCGATCGCCCAGGCCCGGGGTGCCCTGGCGGCGCTGGCCGAGCTGCTGCCGGACACCGCCGAGCGGGCGACCGACGGCGGCACGGAGACGGTCCCGCTCGAGGCGCTCGAGGTCGACGACATCGTCCTCGTTCGGCCAGGCGGACGGGTGCCCGTCGACGGCGAGATCGTCGAAGGGGCGGCCGACGTCGACGAGTCGATGATCACCGGTGAATCTCGCGCCGTGCCGAAGGCTGCCGGCGATCGGGTCGTCGCCGGCACGGTTGCGGCTGGCGGCTCGCTGCGCGTCCGGGTGTCGGCCGTCGGGGAGGGCACCACGCTGTCCGGGATCATGCGGATGGTCGAGGCCGCCCAGGCCTCGGCCTCGCGAGCCCAGGACCTCGCCGATCGGGCCGCCGCGCTGCTGTTCTACGTCGCCGTCGGCGCGGGCGCGGTGACGCTCGCTGCGTGGTGGCTCATCGGCGACCGCGAGGGCGCGCTGCTGCGGACCGCGACCGTCCTCGTCATCGCCTGCCCGCACGCGCTCGGCCTCGCGATCCCGCTCGTCATCGCCATCTCGACGTCGCTCGGCGCCCGTAACGGGCTGCTGGTGAAAAGCCGCCTCGCGCTCGAACGAGCGCGCGAGCTGGAGGTCGTCATCTTCGACAAGACCGGCACGCTGACCCGTGGCGAGCCCGTCGTGGCCGAGATCGGCGCCGACGACGAGGACGAGCTGCTCCGGCTCGCGGCGGCCGTCGAGGGCGACTCCGAGCACCCGCTGGCGCGGGCGGTGGTCGCCGCGGCGGCGAAACGCGGCATCGGGTCGCCCACCGCAACCGAGTTCGAATCGCTGCCCGGGCGGGGCGCGCGCGCCGTCGTCGACGGCCGCGCGGTCGTGGTCGGCGGACCTCGGCTGCTCGATGAGCTCGGGCTCGAGCCGGTGGACGCGGCGGCGGCGTGGGCTGCGGAGGGCCGGACGGTCCTCCACGTCGTGGCGGACGATCGCGTCGTCGGCGCCCTCGCGCTCGAGGACGAGATCCGGCCCGAGTCGCGCCAGGCCGTCGAGCGGCTGCACGCGATGGGCCTCAGGGTCGCGATGATCACCGGCGACGCCCAGGCGGTCGCCGATTCCGTGGCTCGCCGGCTCGGCATCGACGAGGTCGCCGCCCAGGTCCTGCCGGGCGACAAGGCCGCGGCCGTCAAGCGGTTCCAGGAAGGTGGACGCCGAGTGGCGATGGTCGGCGACGGGGTCAACGACGCGCCCGCGCTGGCGACCGCGGACGTCGGCATCGCGATCGGGGCGGGTACCGACGTGGCCGTCGAGTCGGCCGGCATCGTGCTCGTCCGGAGCGACCCGCGCGACGTCGTTGCGGCGATCGAGCTCTCGCGCGCGAGCTACCGGAAGATGGTCCAGAACCTCGTCTGGGCGACTGCCTACAACGTCGTCGCGATCCCGGTCGCAGCCGGCATTCTGGTTGGCTGGGGCGTCGACCTGCCGATGGCCGCCGGAGCGATCGCGATGAGCGCCTCGACGATCATCGTCGCGGCCAATGCCCAGCTGCTGCGGGGGCTCCGGCTCCGGTCGGCCGAGCTCACACCCGAGGCCGCGGGCTAGCGGACGACCACCGAGGCCTTCATCCCGGCCGGGTAGTGGCCGGGCACGTGACAGCCGGCAAGCAGCGAGCCAGCCGCCTCGAAGGTGTACGAGAACTCCCGAGTCTCGCCCGGCTTGACCGCGATGCCGTTCGGTCCGTCGTGCGGGACTCCGCCGGCCTGGGCCACCTCCCGCCGGTGCTGGTCCTGGGCCTCCTCGTCGCCGAAGAACACCTCGTGCTCGAGCACGCCGGCGTTGGTCACGACGAACGTCACCGGCACGCCGGCCGGGACGAGGATCGGGTTCGGCTCGATCCGCAGCGCGTCGGTCAAGCGGACCTCGATGCGCGTCGAGGGCGTTGCATCGGGCGCGAGGGTCGGGGGCGCGGCGCTGCACGCGGCGAACATGAGCGCGAAGAGCGCGACAAGCGGCGCGAGGCGAACCTTCACATGGACCTCCACGGGGAAGACGAGCCGAGTGATTCTCACCGAACGCGGCTGGCTGTGCAGCGGGTCGTGACCTTCGGCCCAGTCCGGCCCGGTCCGTCCGGCGCCTCGAAGGGGCCGGGCGGCACTCATGCGCAGATGCGCATGAGTCAAAGAATCGTGCCATGGACGAGATCACGAAGCTCCAGGCCGAGGTCCTGAAGGTCCTCGCCAGTCCCCGCCGCCTCGAGATCCTGCACCGGCTGGCCGAGGGCCCGACCGAGGTCGGCCGCCTGGCCGACGAGCTGGGAGCCAGCCAGCCGAACATCTCCCAGCACCTCGCGGTCATGCGCGCTGCAGGCGTCGTCGAGGCGACCCGCGAGGGGCGCGAGATGCGCTACTCAGTCGCCGATCCGGACGTGCTCGTGGCCTGCGCCGTGATGCGCGACGTCCTCGAGCGACGTCTGGCCCGTCTCGCGAGGGCGGCCGACGCGGCCCGCATGCCGGACCTCTTGGTCCCCGTCAGCTGAGACCACCCGAGGTCACCCACCGAACGGAGTCACCACGAATGGACGAGCCAATCAACCTGGTCCTCTTCTCGGGGACCGATGACAAGCTGCAGGCGGCCGCGGTCCTCGCGGCCGGCGCCGCGGCGCTCGGCAAGCCGGTCAACGTCTTCCTGCAGTACTGGGCGCTCGACGCCTTCCGGCGCGACCGGATCGAGCGCGACCACGGGCTCGCTCCGGAGGCCGGCGCCGAGGGCCGGGCGCACGTCGACGACCTGCGAACGGCCGGCCAGGCCAGCTGGGCGGAAACGCTCCGCCAGGCCAAGGACCTCGGCTCGATCGACATCCAGGCGTGCTCGCTGTCGATGGACCTGCTGGGCATCGACGAATCCGAACTTGACCCGCTGGTCGACGGGGTCGAGGGCGTGACTGCCTTCTACCTCAACGCCGGCGAGGGCCAGATGGTCTTCATCTAATACCGAAGGGAGCCAATTCACGATGGCCGTTCTCGAGATCGCTACCACCGTCGACGCGCGCGGGCTGTCCTGCCCGATGCCGATCGTCAAGACCGCCCAGGCCACGAAGGCGCTGCCGTCCGGCGCGCTCGTCGAGGTCCTCGCGACCGACCCCGGTTCGACCAAGGACTTCGTCGCGTGGTGCCGCCAGACCGGCAACGAGCTGGTCGAGCAGTCCGTCGACGGCGCCGTCTACCGCTTCGTCATTCGCCGGAAGTGAGGCCTGCCATGACGCTGACCGCCGAACCCGTCAAGACCCTCGACCCGATCGCCGCGGCGAT
>DATHRO010000139.1:0-5833 GCA_035465135.1 Candidatus Deferrimicrobiaceae bacterium | reverse complement strand
CCGCCCGGGGCAGGCCCCGGGCGGTCGGTCATATCTCGAGGGCAGCCTCGACCCCGGCACGGACCTCGTCCGCGATCTCCAGCGCCCGCCGGTCGGCGTGCGCCGTCATCGCGTCCTCGATCCGGCCGAGGTTCGGCGAATCGGTGAACGTCACCGGGATCGGCGCCTGGCCGTGGCGCTCCGCGTCGGCGGCCCAGCGCGCCCGCCACGCCTCGGGCAGCAGTTCGGGCACGTCGCGGTGCGCGGCGGCCAGCCAGACGAGGGCCCACGCCCGCGGCACGACGCGGTAGACGTCGTAGCCGCCGCCGCCGGTCGCGAGCCAGCGCCCGCCGGCCCAGCGGTGGGCCAGCGAGTCGACGAGGCGGGCGGCCTCGCCCATCGCCGTCGTCGTGATCTGGAGGTGGGCCAGCGGGTCGTAGGCGTGACTGTCGGCGCCGTGCTGGGAGACCACGAGGTCCGGCTTGAAGCGCTGCGCCAGGCGCGGCAGGACGCGCTCGATCGCCGCCAGCCAGCCGCGCTCGCCGGTCCCAGGATCGAGCGGCAGGTTGACCTTCGTTCCGGCCGCCGCGCCGCCGCCAAGCTCGTCGACGAAGCCCGTCCCCGGGAACAGCGTCGCTCCGGTCTCGTGGATCGAGAACGTCATGACCCCCGGGTCCGACCAGTGGATCGCCTGGACGCCGTCGCCGTGGTGAACGTCGAGGTCGACGTACAGGACGCGCAGCCCGTCTGCGCGGGCCCGGGCAACCGCGAGCGCCGGGTCGTTGTAGACGCAGAAGCCCGAGGCGCGGTCCGGCATCGCGTGATGGAGCCCGCCGCCGGGGTGGAACGCGTGCACGACCTCGCCGCGGAGGATCGCCTCGACCGCCCGGAGCGAGCCACCCGCCACGGCCGCCGAGGCCTCATGCATGCCCGCGAACGACGGCGTGTCTCCCGGACCGATGCCGGCGCGGGGCGGCCCGAACGGGTCCGCCGAGAGCGCCCGGATCGTCGCCAGGTAGGCCGCGTCGTGGATCATCAGCAGCTCGTCGTCGGTCGCGGGCTCCGGGGCGAGCCCGGGCGCCGCGCCGAGCGCCTCGAGGAGGCTGATCCCGGTCCCGAAGCGGCGCGGCGTCAACGGGTGGGCGGGGCCGAAGTCGTAGCTCGTCGAACGAGGGCCATAGACGAGGAGCGGCGTCGGATCGTCGGCGGTCATGGGTCCGACGATAACCGCCGCATCCGACTGCCGGGGGTGACGGCGCGATGCCGGGAGTACCATCGCCGCGTGGATCTGTTCCTCGTTCTCGTCGCCGTGCTGATCGTGGCCCTCGTCTGGCGCGGCCCGAAGACGCTGCCGGAGATCGGCCGGATGCTCGGCCGAGGTGTGCGCGAGGCGCGTACGGAGGCGGCCAAGATGTCGTCCCGCGAGGAAACCACGGAGGACGAGGGTCGCTCGTCCGGCTAGCCGCCGACGCTACGAATCCAGCCGCCCGGCCGGGCCGTCAAACGCGATCGTCCCCGGCCAGGCTCGCCCCTCGAGCCTCGCAGCGGCATCCTCGCGCGCGACGAGCGGGACGTCGCCGAACGGCACGACCTCACCTGGCCCGCGCTCGGTGACCGGGTAGGGCGCGACTGACGAGCCCGGGCCGCCGACGACGGGCAGGCCGAGCCCGGCGGCGAACATCTCGACCCCGGCGTGGCGCTCCGGTCGGAGATCCCTGACCGCCACGCCGGCCAGCGTCGCCCCGGCCTCCGAAGCGGCGCGAACCACGGCCTCCGCGGTTTCGCCCGTCGGGTCGGCCGGATCGACGACGACCCAGCCGCGACGACCGACGATCCAGCCCGGGCCCGGGCGTCCATCGATCCCGCCGGCCCACGGCTGCGTGAGCCGCCGCAGCCCGCCGCGTTGAGGCTGGATCGACAGCCTGGCGCCGGGACCGGGGTGAAAGCGCGCGACGAGGTCATCGAGCGTCGCCACACCGACCAGCTGCTGGAGGGTCACGAACGTCGGCAGCCACATCGGCAGCTCGCCCCGGGCATGGGCCTCGAGAGCGGCGTCGGCCGGCAGCCAGGCCCAGGCGGCGACCTCGGGCGAGCCGCTCCTGACCTCGGCCTCGGACGGCGCGAGCGCCGCGAAGAACCGAGCATCGAAGCGGGCCGGCAGGCCCTGCGGCGTGACCCATCGGGTCAGCGGGACGAGCGCCGCCGGATCGACATTGATCCCCGTCTCCTCCGCGGTCTCGCGCGTGGCGGTGGCGGCGTGGTTTGCGTCGGCCGCGTCGACGCGGCCGCCGGGAAAGACCCACATGTCCGGGCCGAATCGGAGGTGCGCGGCTCGCCGCGTGAGCAGCATTTCCAACCTACCGCCGCGGGGCCGTAGGAGGACGAGCGTCGCTGCCGGCCGCGGCTCGACGATCGGCGCACCGCGACGGCGCTCGGGGCGATCGTGGAGCCTGGACGTCACATGCGCTCCCGGGTCCCGATGGTCAGACCGCTGCCGCGTGCTCGGCGAGCTGCGCCGCCAGCACCTCGGGCTCGGTGACAGGTTCGCGGCAAGCGAAGCCGCGGCAGACGTAGGCCGTCGGCCGATCGCCGCGGAGCGGCCGATCTCGCAGCAGCGGGACGACGGTCTCGCCCTCGCCGGACCCGAACGCCACGACGCGGGCCGGCGCGTAGCCCCCGGCGGCGACGGCGAGCAGGGCCTCCGTCGCCTCCGCCGCGGCCTCCCCGACGACCGCGACCTCGGCCACGTCGGCCAGGGCCAGGTCGATCGCCTGGAGCCACATCGCGAACGCCGTGGGATAGCGGGCCACGAACGGGGTGATCGTGGTGATCGCGCGGTCGGCCGCAACGCGGTAGCGTGCCTCGCCCGTCAGCGCCGCAAGCCGGAGCAGCGCGAAGGTCGCCATCGCCCCTCCGGACGGCGTCGCGTTGTCCTGGACGTCCTTCGGTCGTGTCACGAGCCGCTCGTGATCGTCGGCGGTGTCGAAGAATCCTCCCTCGGGATCGGTGAACCGGGCGAGAACGGTGTCCAGGAGGTCGCGCGCGGCGGTGAACCAGCGCTCGTCGAACGTCGCCTCGTACAACGCCAGCAGGCCCTCGGCGAGATCGGCGTGGTCCTCGAGCACAGCCCGGCCGGTTGCCCGACCGTCCTTCCAGGAGCGGCCCAGGCGCCCGTCATCCGCCAGCAGGCCAGCCAGGATCGCGCCGGCTGCCCGCTCAGCCGCTGCCAAGTAGCGCTGCGCCGCCTCACGGAGGGCCCTGTCGGCGCGGTAGGCGAGGAGACGGCCGGCGTCGGCGAGCGCGCCGATCGCGAGGCCGTTCCAGGCCGCCAGCGCCTTGTCGTCGCGCGCCGGCTGCGGCCGCGAGGCACGATGCGCCAGCAGCCGTGACCGTGTCGATGCGAGCCGCTGCTCGACCTCGGTCGTCTTGAGTCCGTACAGCGACGCCAGCTCGGTCGCCGGCCTGACACGGGACAGGATCGTCAGCCCCTCCCAGTTGCCGCCGTCGGTCACGCCGTAGGCTGTGGCGAAGAGCGGGGCCTCGTCACCGAGCACCGCCCGGACCTCCTCGGCGGTCCAGATGAACGTCCCGCCCTCCACGCCGTTCGTGTCGGCGTCCTGGCTCGCCGCAAACGTCCCGTCGTCCCGGGCCAGCTCGCGCAGCAGGTAGTCCAGGGCTCCCGTCGCAACCTCGAGGTAGCGAGCCTCGCCGGTCGCCGCCCAGGCGTGGGCGTAGACCCGTGCCAGCTGGGCGTTGTCGTAGAGCATCTGCTCGAAGTGCGGCACGAGCCACTTGGCGTCGGTCGCGTAGCGGTGGAACCCACCGCCGAGCTGGTCGCGGATCCCACCGTCGGCCATCTGGTCGAGCGACCGTCGCGCGACCACCATCGGGCGCGGGTCGCGCGTGGCGATCGCCCGCCGCAGCAGCAACTCGATCGTCATCGGCTGCGGGAACTTCGGCGCGCCGCCCCAGCCGCCCGTGGCCGGATCGAACGATCCCTCGATGAGCGCCGCGGCGGCGTCGAGCAGGTCCGGTCTCGGCGCCTCCTGGACGGCCGGCAGGCGCGTGCTCGAGGCGAGGTTGGCGACGATCCGCGCCGCCGCCTCCTCGAGCTCGCCGCGCTGCTCGCGCCACGCGCGGTCAACGCCTTCGAGCACCTGCCGGAAGCTCGGCAGGCCGTGGCGCGGCTCGGGTGGGAAGTAGGTCCCGCCGTAGAACGGCCGGCCCTCGGGCGTAAGGAAGACCGACATCGGCCAGCCACCGCCGCCGGTCATGGCCTGGACCGCGCTCATGTAGATCCCGTCGAGGTCGGGCCGCTCCTCGCGGTCGACCTTGATCGGGATGAAGCGGCTGTTCAGGTAGGCCGCGGTCGCCTCGTCCTCGAACGATTCGCGCTCCATGACGTGGCACCAGTGGCAGGCGGCGTAGCCGATCGACAGGAAGATGGGGCGGTCGAGGAGCCTCGCCCGGGTCAGCGCGTCAGGGCTCCAGGGCCACCAGTCGACCGGGTTGTGGGCGTGCTGCAGCAGGTAGGGGCTGGTCTCGCTCGCGAGTCGGTTCGTGGGCCGCTCGGCCGTTCCTTCCGACATCGGGCAAGCGTACCGCCGGTGGTCCGATTCGTTGACACCACCGGGGGTGTTGCCTAGAGTCGGGCGGCGTGGACGACCGCCCCACGATCGAGCGCCTGGGCCGCCTCGGCCTGACCTCATACGAGGCCCGCGCCTACGTCGCCCTCGTCCGGCGCGACTCGTTCACCGCGGCCCAGATCGCCCGAACCGCGGGCCTGCCACGCCAGCGCATCTATGACGTCCTGGCCAGCCTCGTCGACAAAGGCCTCGCCTCGGCGCGGCCGGGCAGCGTCGTGAAGTACGCCGCCATCGCGCCCGACCTCGCCGTCGAGCGCCTCGTCGCGAACCGCCGCGAGGAGATGGCCGCGCTCGAGCACGACGCCGGTGAGATCATCGACCGGCTCGGCCCGGAGTTCCAGGCCGGCCGGGCGCACAGCGACCCGCTCGAGTACATCGAGGTCCTGCGCGATCGCGGCGCGATCAACGAGCGCTTCGCCGAGCTCCAGGCCGGCGTCAAGCGCGAGATCCTCGTGTTCACGAAGCCGCCCTACGCAACCCCGCCGCAGGAGAACGTCGAGGGCATCGAGGTCAGCCGGGCGCATGTCGCACGAAGCGTCTACGAGCTCTCGGTGCTCGACGATCCCGCGGCCGCGGCCGGCGTCCGGCGGTTCGCGGCGGCCGGCGAGGAGGCGAGATTCGTCGAAGAGGTCCCGCTCAAGCTCGTCATCATCGACGAGGCGACGGTCATGTTCGGGATGCAGGACCCGATGGCCGGTCCCGAGGAGCTGACGATCATGGTCGTCGAGCATCCCGCCCTGGCCCGGACGCTGAAGCTGGCGTTCAACAGGGTGTGGGACCGCGGCCTGACGCTCGAGGACGCCGACGCGGCGCGTCGACGCGGCGGCCCGGGAGCGCTCGCCCAGTCAGCCTGAGAGTGTGGCGAGGATTGAGTCGCTAGATTCGGGCGCACCGATCGAGGTGGGCGTGTGAGCCCAGATTGCCTAGGATTCGCGCCATGGACTATGGCCTGATGCTTCCCTCGCTCGGTGACGGCGCTTCGCGCGAGGGCATCGACGCGGCCGTCGAGCTGGCCGCCGCCCACGGCTTCACCGACGTCTGGGGTACGGACCACCTCCTTGTCGACGCGAGCGCGGCCGAGGACTACGGCCGGATCTTCGAGATCCTCACGACCCTGGCCTGGGTCGCGGGCCGGAGCGAGACCGTCAAGGTCGGGGCGAGCGTCGTCGTCGCGCCGATGCGCAACGCGGTCGTCCTGGCCAAGGAGC
>DATHRO010000138.1:0-15403 GCA_035465135.1 Candidatus Deferrimicrobiaceae bacterium | reverse complement strand
TCGTGACCTGGTACGGCCACGTCGACAACAAGCGCTACCCGCCGGTGGTCAGGGCCGGCGAGTTCGTCGCCAAGGGCCAGCTCATCGCGTACAACGGCCTGACCGGCTGGACGACGGGGCCGCACCTCCACTGGGCGGTGCAGCTCAACAGCAGCTGGGTCAACCCGCGCCTGTTCCTGCCGCGCTGAGCAGCGGCGTCCCCGACCGCACGGTCGCCTCCGCGTCCGCTTCGGACATCACGATTCTTGACTCGCCGCCAACCGGAGTCCGCGGGATCGGGTGCTACGATGCCCGCCAAGGCCGCGCACAGAGGAGGAGCGCCCCGTGAAGCGGACGATGGCCCTGATCCTGGCGGGCGGCGAGGGCGAGCGGCTGTCGATCCTGTCGCAGATCCGGGCCAAGCCCGCCGTTCCGTTCGGCGGCAAGTACCGGATCATCGACTTCACGCTCTCGAACTGCGTCAACTCCGACATCGACGACGTCCTCGTCCTGACGCAGTACAACCCGCGGAGCCTCAACGACCACATCGGGCTGGGGCGACCGTGGGACCTCGATCGCAACACCCGTGGCGTGAAGCTGCTGCAGCCCTACATCGCCCGTGGCCGGGTCGCCGAGTGGTATCGGGGGACGGCCGACGCGGTGCTGCGCAACCTCAACGTCATCGAGCACTCGAGCGCCGACACGATCCTCGTCCTCGCCGGCGACCACATCTACAAGATGGACTACCAGCCGTTCGTCCAGGCCCATCGCCGGCACCGGGCCGAGGTGACGATCGCGGTGCGGCAAGTGCCGCTCGCGGACGCCAGCCGGATGGGCATCCTCGCGATGGACGAATCGGATCGGGTCACCGAGTGGCAGGAGAAGCCGAAGCAGCCGAAGAGCGACCTCGCCTCGATGGGGGTCTACGTCTTCAGCAAGCGCTCGCTGCGACGTTGGCTGTCCGAGGACCGGATCGACTTCGGCGGCAACGTCGTGCCCGCGATGCTGGAGGCCGGTGCGCGGGTCTACGGCTACCGCTTCAACGGCTATTGGCAGGACGTCGGGACGATCCAGTCGTACTGGGAGGCCAACATGGCTCTCCTGGTCGACCGGCCGGAGTTCGACCTGTACGACAAGGAGTGGCTCATCCACACCCGCTCCGAGGAGCGCGCGCCGGCCAAGGTCGGCTCGACGGCCCAGATCCACCGCAGCCTCATCAGCCACGGCTGCCTGATCGAGGGCACCGTCGTGAACAGCGTTCTCTCGCCGGGCGTGCGCGTCGACGTGGGGGCGGTCGTCCGGGACTCCATCGTGATGTTCGACTCGGTCATCCGCGCCGGCGCCGTCGTCGACCGGGCGATCCTCGACAAGGAGGTCGTCGTGGGTCAGGGCGCCGTCGTCGGGCAAGGGCCCTACGACGGTCCGCCGAACAAGCAGGAGCCGGGTCGGCTGAATTCCGGGATCACGGTCGTCGGCAAGCAGTCCATCGTGCCGAGAGGCGTCCGCCTGGGCCGCAACGTCAAGATCGACAGCGGCGTCCGGAGCAGCGACTACCGGTCCCGCGTGATCCGGAGCGGTGAGTCGGTCGAGCCGCTGCCCGCCTCGCGTTCCCGCGCACGTGGGCCAGCTCCGATCGACGAGGCCGCCACCGCGAGCTGACCGGCGCTCGGCACGACCGCGGCTAGACTGGGCGGCCCATGCCCCGTCCACGTATCGGTCCCGGCGGCCGCGAGCCGTCGGCGCCAGCCCCCGAAACGCTCGAGTCGTGGCTCGCCGACCTCGGCCTCGAGGCCGGGTCGCGAACGAAGCGCGAGGGTATCGTCGCCTGGGACCTCGTCCTCGACGGCCGCCGGCGGCGGCGCCTGCCGGTCACCCTGATCCTCGATCCGACCGTCGGGCTCATCGTCTGGGCCCTCCTGGCCCCGCCGCTCGGTGACGGGCTCCGGAAGACGTACCGCGCGCTGCTGCGCTGGAACGACGAGTACCCGCTGGCGAAGTTCTCGGTGACCGACGACGGTCGTCCGATCCTGGCCGTCGAGCTGCCACTGCGCTGGCTCGACGAGGACGAGCTCGGTTTGGCCCTCGCCCGCGCCATCCTGATTGCCGATCGGCTGTTCGAGGAGACTCGGCCGTGGCTCTGGATCGGCGGCCGCGTGCCAGACGGCTACGGCCACGGGCCGGTAGCCGGGGAGACACTCCTCGCTCGCTACGCGCCGCGCCTGGCGGAGCTCGCGGAGCCCGCGCCTGGATGAGGCGTCGAACACTCCGCGCCGTCGCGACGGCGGCCCTGCTGATCGCGGTCGCCATGCCGGTGGTCGCCGCGCCGGCCTACGGCAAGACCCCGGGCCTGACGCTGGTGACCGACTCGACGTACGACGTCCTGCCCGACGAGGGCCGCGTCGCGATCACCGTCCGGATCACGGCCAGGAACCGCCTCCAGGACACGCTCACCCGACGCTTCTTCTTCCGGACCGCGAGCCTGGCCGTCCTGCCCGGCACCTCGGGCTTCCGGATCAGCGCGGCCACGGGCAGCCCGACAGTCTCGGTTCGCCGGCGCGCGGACGACCACACGTTGTTGCGGATCGATCTCGGCTCGAACCTCGCCGCGGGGCGGTCGAGGAAGCTGACGCTGCGCTTCGACCTGGAGGACCCCGGTGGACCACCGGAGCGACCGGTCCGAATCTCGCCGTCGCTCGTGGCCTTCGAGGCCTGGGCGTTCGCCACGCCCGACACCGCCGGCTCGAGCGTGACGGTCACGATGCCGGCGGCGTACGAGGCGACGATCGGGCGGGGACCGCTCGAGGGGCCGACGACGACCGACGATGGGCGACAGGCCTGGGCGAGCGGGCGCCTCGACGAGCCGCTGGCCTTCGCGGCCGACGTCGTGGCTCACCGACCGAGCGAGCTCGTCGCGACGAGCCGGTCCGTCGAGCTCTCGAGCGGTGAGGCGCGGATCGTCCTCCGATCGTGGTCCGACGACCCCGGGTGGCGGGATCGGATATCCGATCTCGTCGCCGGGGCGCTGCCGGCACTGGAGCGAGAGATCGGCCTGCCCTGGCCGCTCGCCGATCCGCTCGTGGTCGGCGAGGCACGCGCCGGCCGAGGCTTTGACCGGGTGGCCACGTTCGACCCGGCCGATGGGCGGCTCGAGGTCGGCTACGCGACCCCTGACGCCGTCGTCATCGAGCAGCTGGCCCACGCCTGGTTCAACGGCCGGCTCGTCGCCGATCGCTGGATCGCCGAGGCGTTCGGGCTGTATTACGGCGAACGGGTCGCAGCGGCCCTCGGGCTGGCCCCGGCGCGGCCGGAGCTGACGCTCGAGCGGGCCGCCCTCTCCCCACCGCTCAACGCCTGGGTTCCCGCGGCCGCCGGGGAGCCGGCCGACCCCGACGGCCGAGCGGCTGCGCTGGTCCTGGCCCGGTTCGTCGCCGCTCGGGCCGGGGCCGACGGGCTCGCGGCCGTGTGGTCCGCGGCCGCGGCTGGAAGCGGCGCCTACCAGCCGAACCACGGCGGCGACGAGCCCCTGCCCGGCTCGCTCGACTGGCGATCGCTGCTCGATCTGCTCGAGGATCGGACCGGTCGTGCGTTCGACGACCTGTGGCGGACGTGGGTCGCGCGGCCGGCCGACCTCGTGGCGCTCGATGCCCGCTCGGGCGCGCGACGGCAGTACGCCGCGCTAGCCGCGCGAGCCGGCGACTGGTCGCTGCCGCGCTCCGTTCGCGATGCGCTGCGGGCCTGGCGGTTCGATCTCGTGGTCTCGCTGCTGGTCGGGGCGGAGAACGTGCTCGATGCGCGCGACGCCCTCTTTGCCGAGGCCAACGCGCTCGGGTTGACGCTCCCGGACCGGCTCCGCCGCGCGTTCGAGGGCGAGGACGGCTTCGAGGTCGCCGAGGCGGAGGCGGCCGCGCAGCGCGCGGCCGTGGCCGCGATCCGCGAGGCTCGCCAGGCTCGTGCGACGGCGAGCTCGGCGGGCGAGGAACTCACGACGGCCGTCGGGCTCATCGGGGTCGACCCCGAGGCGTGGCTGGCCGAGGCCTCGAGCGCCCTCGCAGCCGGTGACGTCGACGGCGCCTTCGACGCCGCGACGATCGCCGAGGACCTGTGGCTCGGCGCGTCGGGCGTCGGTCGAGGGCGAATGGTGAGCCTCGGCCTCCTCGGCCTTGCGCTCGTCCTGCTCGTCGGCCTCGTCCGGCAGCGATGGCGAGTCGATCGATGAGGCCGGCGCCGCTGTTCGCCGCTGTCGCGGTCGCCATCGGGCTGACCGTCGCCCCGCCGATCGCGCAGCCCACGCTGGCCGCGGGACCGCTCCGGATCGAGGTCGACGCGACCTACACGGTCGACCCGGAAGCCGGCCGAATCCGCGTCGTGCTCGACGTCACGGCCACGAATCTCAAGCCCGACGAGGGCACGACCGTCTACTACTACGAAGAGATCTTCTTCGGCGTGCATCCAGAGGCCACCCGCCTCCGGGCGAGCGATACGGGCGGCAGCCTCGACGCGACGGTCCGGCGCCGTGACGACTACACGGCGATCACCGTCCGCCTGCGCGCGCCGCTGTTCTATCGCGACACGGGCCGGTTCGCGATCCGTTACGACCTGCCCGGCGGCGAGCCGCGCTCGACGACACCGATCCGGGTCGGGGCAGCGTTCGCGACGTTCGGCGTGTGGGCCTGGGGCGACCCGGGGCGGGGATCCGTGGAGGTCCGCCTGCCGGCCGGCTTCGAAGGCCAGGTCGTCGGCGACGACATGACGGTCGTCGAGGTCGACGGCGCCCAGGTCCTGCGAGCGCAACCTGCCG
The DNA here is from genome assembly GCA_035465135.1 of Candidatus Deferrimicrobiaceae bacterium. Taxonomy (GTDB): domain Bacteria; phylum Chloroflexota; class Limnocylindria; order Limnocylindrales; family CSP1-4; genus UBA5189. The sequence continues at coordinate 10,626 of DATHRO010000138.1, read as the reverse complement.
AGCCCTACCGCTTCTACGCCATCGTCGACGCCGAGAACGCGACCGCCTACGCCCGGACGCGAATCTCGCTCGACGGCGGCGTCGAGCTGGTCATCCTGGCCTGGCCCGAGGACGACGCATGGCAGGACACGGTGGCCTCGACCCTCGAGGCCGGAATGCCCGTGCTGCGCGAGCTGATCGGGCTCGACTGGCCGGTCCGGCACGACCTCGAGGTCCGCGAGCGGTACACGCCCTCCCTGGAGGGCTACGCGGGGGTCTTCTACGTCGACGAGTCGATCGACGTCAGTGAGGACCTCGATCCGCTGGTCATCGTTCATGAGGCGTCCCACGGCTGGTTCAACGACGATCTCTTCTCGGGTCGCTGGATCGCCGAGGGCCTGGCCCAGGAGTACGCCTGGCGGGTCCTCGCCACCACCGGCGACGCGGGCCCGGCGCCGACCAGCCCGTCGCCTGACGACCCTGCCGCGGTGGCGCTCACGACCTGGTCCCACCCGGGCGTCATCCGCGACCAGGAGACCGACGATGCGGAGCGCTACGGCTACGCGGCGTCGTGGTGGGTCGTCCATCTCGCCGTCGACTTCGCCGGCGAAGCCAGGATGCGATGGGCCTTCGAGTCGGCCGTCAAGAACACGACCGCCTACCTCGGGGCGGGCCCGCCCGAAGAGCATCTCGGGCCGGACGGCTTCGCGCGCTTCTACGACCTCGTCGAGGACGTCGCCGGGCCGCCGTCGGCGCAGCTCGACGAGGCGTTTCGGCAGTTCGTGATGACACCCGAGCAGGTGGCGCTGCTCGACGACCGGCACGACGCCCGGGCCGCCTACCGCGAGCTCCTTCAGGCGGGCGACGGCTGGCTCCCGGGCTGGTACGTCCGGCGACCGCTCGATGCCTGGCAGTTCGCGCTGGCTGACGGCCGGATGGATGAAGCGGGGGCAGTCCTCAGGCTGCGCGACGATGTCGCCGCGGCCGCCGCCGCGCTCGAGCTACGGCCCGACGGCGGCCTGCGCCTGGCCTACGAGAGCGCCCGGGCCGACTTCGCGGCCGCCTCGACATTGGGCCGGGAGCAGCTGGATGTCCTTGGCGCGATCGACGAAGCTCGAACCCGGCTGGCCGCCGAGCCCGATCTCGTCACCGCGATCGGGCTGATCGGGGCTGACCCGGCGGCGCCATACGGGGAGGCTCGCGAGGCCTTCGAGGCCGGCGAGCTCGAGGCGGCGATCCGCCTCGCTGCGACGTCGGTCGGGATCATCGCCGCGGCAACTGCGGTCGGCGAGCAGCGGGTGCTCGCGGCCGTCGCCGGCGCGCTGGCGGCGCTGCTCTTCGCGGTCGTCCTGTTCCTCTGGCAGCGCCGCCGCCGGCGGGCGCACGCGCGCTCGACGGCGGTCGCCGCTGAGGCGGGATCGAGCCCGCCCTACGGTACACTCGCGCCCGATCGGAACGGGTCGCCGGAGCCGCCGGCGGGAGCGCCGAGCGAGGGAGGTTCTGCGAACGGTGGGTCGTCCGTCGAGCGCTAGGGCGAGGGCCTGATGGCCGTCCATCGGGTTCGGCCGTCGCGCGAGATCCTGTCCGGCGAATCCGCCGACGTCTACTTCGCGCGGGCCGACCGGATCCTCGAGCGCGAGGGTCTCGACCCGCTCGTGACGATGGAGGTGTTCGCCCGCCAGGACGCCATCCTGTGCGGCATCGACGAGGTCAAGAACCTCCTGGCCCACGTCCTGGAGGACGCGGATCAGGGCGAGCTCACGGTCGAGGCCCTCGACGACGGCGACCCCATCGGTCCGAAAGAGGTCGTCCTCCGGATCAGTGCCCGTTATCGGGCCTTCGGGCTGTACGAGACCGCGATCCTTGGGATGCTCGCCCAGTCGACCGGCTGGGCGACCGCGGCCCGGGAGTGCGTGAAGGCGGCGGCGCCGCTGCCGGTCATCTCGTTCGGTGCGCGGCACGTCCACCCCGACATCACCGACGTGCTCGATTACGCGGCGATCGTCGGCGGCTGCGTCGGCGCCTCGACGCCGGCCGGAGCGCGGCTGGCCGGCCTGTCGCCGACCGGCACGATGCCGCACTCGCTCGTCCTGATCTTCGGCGACACCGTGGCCGCGGCCGAGGCGTTCGATCGCGACCTGCAGCCGGACGTGCCGCGGATCGTCCTCGTCGACACCTTCAAGGACGAGGCCGAGGAGGCGCTGCGCGTCGCCCAGGCCCTCGGCGACCGCCTCTACGGCATCCGGCTCGACACGCCGTCTGAGCGCGGCCGGGTCACGCCCGATCTCGTCCATGAGGTCCGGGCGCGCCTCGACCAGGCCGGCTTCGGCCACGTCAAGATCGTCGTCTCGGGAGGCCTGACACCGGAGCGGATCGGTGTCTTCCGGGAGGCCGAGGCGCCGGTCGACTCGTATGCCGTGGGAGCCTTCATCAGCGGCGCCTCGCCGATCGACTTCACCGGCGACATCAAAGAGATCGACGGCCGGCCGATCGCCAAGCGAGGCCGCATCCCCGGTCGGACCGAGTCGCCACGCCTCCGCCCGGTCCGCTTCGAGGAGCATCGTTCCGACTGACCGACGGCCGCCGAGGCGTGCCCGGCGGCACTGATCGGCGTTCCGTGGGACCATCGCCGGATGAACGAGCCGTCCCTGCCGGCGGATGATCGGGAGAGCGTGTACGAGCTCCTCCAGCGCGGCCAGGCCCTGATCCAGCGACGGCACCACGCCCAGGCGGCGGTCGTCCTGGAGCGAGCCGCGCGAGCGGAGCCGGGCAAAGGCTCGATCCTCGAGCCCCTCGGTCGCGCCTACCACCTGTCCGGCCAGTACGAGCGAGCTCGCGAGACCTTCGAGCGGCTGCTCGACGTCGATCCCTCCGCCCATTGGGCGCACTTCGCGCTGGCCGCGAGCCTGCGCAAGCTCGATCGCCCGGCCGAGGCCAGGACCCACCTCCGGCTGGCGGTCGCGCTGAGCCCCGGCTCGGCGCTCTACCGACGGGCGCTGGCCCGGCTCACGGCCCCGGCGCGCAGGTCCGACGTCGCCTGACCCACGCTTCGGGAGGACGCCTAGCGGAGGCCGGCCACCCGAAGCAGGCCAACCTGGGTCTTGGCGTCCTCGATCTCGCCGCGCTCGGCCATCGCCAGCGCCGCGTCGAAGGGCAGGCGAACGAGCTCCAGCCGCTCGTCCTCGTCGGGCCCGTGGTGGCCCTTCGCGGCGCGCAGGTCAGTCGCGAGGTAGAGGTGCATCCGCTCGCTGGTGAAGCCCGGCGCCGTGTAGAAGCCGCCGAGATAGCGCCACGATCCGGCGACGGTGCCGGTCTCCTCCTCGAGCTCCCGGGCGGCCGCACCGGCGTGGCCCTCGACGTCACCGGCGGCGTCGCGATCCAGGGTCCCGGCCGGGATCTCCAGGAGCGCCCGGCCGATCGCGTGGCGCCACTGGCGGACCAGCAGCACGTGATCCTCGGCGTCGATCGCGACCACGCAAACCCCGCCCGGATGGACCGCGACGTCGCGCGTCGAGCGGGTGCCGTCGGATAGCTCGACGGTGTCGATCCGGAACTCCAGGAGCCGGCCCCGGCGGACCATCTCGGCCGAGACGAGCACCTCGCGAAGGGGGTCGTCGCCGGGTTCGCGCGGCCGGGTCCGCTCGTCGCTCACGAGGGCGCCGCCGCGGCGGCCAGGGCCGCCATGTCGGGAACCGTGAGGTCGGGCGTCGCATCGGCCGGCGGCGTTGCGCCGAAGCCGGGCCGGTCGTGGCGCCGGTCGACCCACACCGTGGTCAGGCCGAGGCGCTTCGCTGGCACGTGGTCGTGGAACAGGCTCTGGGCGACGTGGAGGATCCGTCGTGGCGGCAGGCCGATCCGTTCGAAAGCCAGCTCGAAGCCTCGCGGGTTCGGCTTGTAGCGCCGTGCCTGCTGGGCCGTGACGACCCACTCGAAGTCTGTCCCCAGCCGGCGCGCCGAAGCGGCACACAGGTCGTCGTCGCAGTTGGTGATCACGCCGAGCGAGACGCGCGCATGGAGGCGCTCGAGGGCGGCGGCCGAATCAGGGAACGGCGGCCAGTCGGCGACGGACGCGCCGAAGCGCGCGGCCTCATCGTCGCCGGGCTCGAAGCCGAGGTCGGCGCCGATCCCGCGCAGCGCCGCCCCGAGGACCTCGCGGTAAGCCCGGTACGGGCCCGCCTCGATCGCGGTCTCGCGTCGGGCGAACGCCTCCAAGACCCGCTCGTCGGAGGCTTCGACGCCGTGCTCGGCGAGGATCGGGCGGAGCGCGTCGAGCAGGCCCGTCTCCCAGTCAATCAGGGTCCCGTAGCAGTCGAACGTGAGCACGTCGAAGCGGTCGAAGTCGAAGGCCGGGGGCATGGCCCCGATGATGCCACGCCGATCGGGCCACAGCGCCCGTTCGATTGTTCGGATCGGCTCTGGTGGGCGGGACCCCGGCGCGTCAGCATCGCCGTTCGGGCATCGACGCGTCCATGAAAGGAGGAAGGTCGATGGAGCTTGCGATCGAGCTCGGATGGGGAGGTTGGGTCGTCGTCCTGGTGGCGGCCCTCGTGTTCGGCGTCGCAGCGCAGCTGATCGGCGAGACCCGCACGGGCTATGAGTGGCTCGTGGACGGGATCGCCTTCGCCCTCGGCGCCGTGGTTGCCAGCGAGTTCATCGTTGGTTGGCGCGCGATCGATCCCGTGTGGGACGGGCTCGCGCTGATTCCGGCCGTAATCGGCGGGCTCGTGCTGGGCCTGATCGTCGAGATCATCACCCGGTACCTGACCGGCGGCCGCTATACGACGCATCAGCGGCCGACCCCCGCCTGACGCGGTCGGCTACGCCCTGCTCCCGCGTCAGTCGCGGGGGCAGGGCTTCGGCGACTTCTCGGGCTTCGGCGTCGGCTCGCCGGACGGCGTCGGCGCGACGTCGAAGATCGTCCGCACGACCTCGCGCATCTTGCGCACCACTGCCTTGGTGACCCACTCGGGGTAGGTCGGCGGCCAGAATTGCACCTGCTCGATGTCGTTGCTGTCGACTCGCGCGGCGAGCTCGGCCAGCCCGGGGATCTCGTCGGGCGTCATCGTCATCCACAGGTTGTCGCGCGCGATCTCGAGCAGCTCGGGCACCTTGGGGATGAGTGCGATCGGGTCGACCTGGCGGGCGAGGGCCTCGAGCACGAGCTGCTGTCGGTGCATCCGCGAGTAGTCGTCCGTGCTGTGCCGCGAGCGAGCATAGGCGAGGGCCTTCTCGCCGCCGAGTCGCTGGCAGCCGGCCGCGATGTAGATCGTCTTCCGGCCGGTCCCGTTGGGATCGGGGTAGCGCTCGTCGTACAGCGCGTAGGGAACGTCGATCCAGAGCCCGCCGAGGGCCTTCACGAGGTCGGTGAAGCCGTTGAGGCTCACGACGACCGCCCCATCGAGCGGCACGCCGGCCATCTCCTGGATCGTCCCGCTGACCGCGCGAAAGCCCCGCGCCTCGCCGCCCGGGAAGTCCTCCTCGTGGCGCGTCGCGTAGACGAACAGGGCGTTCAGGTAGCCGGGGAACCGGCCGCCCGGGAAGGCGTCCGCGCTCTCAGGTGGGAGCGGCACGTTGAGGAGGTTACGCGGGAAGCCGAATAATGCGGCCCGGCCGCTCGCGACGTCGACGCTGAGGAGGATCATCGTGTCGGTCCGGAGCAGCCACCGGCCGGGCCCGGCGTCGGATCCGATGAGCAGCAGGTTGAGTCGGCCGTCGGTGGCCCAGTCCGGGACGGGTTCGGGTGTGGGCGTCGGCGGCACGGGCGCTGCGGACGGGGCAGGGGTCGGGCCCGGCGACGGGCTCGGCGACGGCTCGAAGCTCGCATTCGGGATCGCCCACCCGTCGTCCGGCTCGACGAACACCGCCGACGCGGTCTCGAAGGCCCGGTAGCCGATGTACTCAACGAGTCCGTGGACGGCGAGCGTGACGACCAGCAGCGCGACCAGCGGCAGCGACAGGATCCGAGCGGGTGCGAAGGGCGGGAGGCGCCGCGTCGCGAGCCGGAACGCGTCGGCCACCGCGGCCGCGTGCCAGAACGCCAGGAACACGTTCAGGACGAGGATCGCGAGCAGCACCTCCGGCCGGACGAAGACGCCGAGGATCGTCTGCCACGACAGGCCGGCGATCGCGACCAGCACGAGCGCCAGGCCGACGACCGGGACGCCGAAGACGAACGCTCGGCCGCGTGCCCCGAGCCACGCCTGGCCGAGGCCGGGCAGGACGAACGACAGCGTCCCGGCGATGCTCGGCGCGGCGGGCCCGCGGCGCCGCGGTTGGTCAGCCTCGTCCACTCGCACCGGCTTGGGCGGCCTCGACCGTCTCGACGATCGGGGCGAGGAGGGACTCGAGCGGCGGGCCGTCCACCTGGACGAGCTCGTAGCGGACCCGCGTGATCGGCTTGGTGCAGTCGAGGACGCGGGTCAGGTCGATCGGGGTCGCGGCCAGGACGATCTCGGCCGGCACGGCATCGAGGGTCCGTCGCAGGTCATCGATCTGGGCGTCGCCGTAGCCCATCGCCGGCAGCAGCGGCTGGAGGTCGGGGTAGTGATCGAGCGTCTCACGGAGCGAGCCGACGGCATACGGCCGCGGGTCGACGATCTCGCCGGCGTCGAACCGGCGTGCCGCGACGATGCCCGCCCCGAAGCGCATCCCACCGTGGGTCAGGGTCGGGCCATCCTCGATCACGACGACCGACCGACCCTCGATCGGCGGCCCTTCGAGCGTCACGTCGGATCGGGCCGCCACGATCGCCGCCCGCGGGTTGGCTTCGGCGATGCTGGCCCTCAGGGCCTCGACGTCCGCCGGCTCGGCGGAGTCGACCTTGTTGATGATCACGACATCGGCCATCCGGAGGTTCGTCTCGCCGGGATGGAAGCTGCGCTCGTGCCCTGCGCGCAGGGGATCGGCGACGACCGCATACAGGTCCGGGACGTAGAACGGGAAGTCGTTGTTCCCGCCGTCCCACAGGATCACGTCGGCTTCGGCCTCGGCCTGGGCCAGGATCGCGGCGTAGTCGACGCCGGCGTAGACGACGCGACCGGCGTCGATGTGCGGCTCGTACTCCTCGCGCTCCTCGATCGTCGTGTGGTGGCTGGCGAGATCGTCGTATGTCGAGAAGCGCTGGACAGCCTGCGCCGCAAGGTCGCCGTACGGCATCGGGTGGCGGATGACGACCGGCGTGACGCCCCGCTCGGCCAGCAGTCGGGCCAGGTGGCGCGTCGTCTGGCTCTTGCCGGAGCCGGTCCTGACTGCGCCGACGGCGACGACCGGACGCCGGCTGCGGAGCATCGTGCGGCGTGGGCCAAGCAGCGTGAAGTCGGCGCCCGCCGCCATGGCCCGGGACCCGGCGTGCATGACGGTCTCGTGGCTGACGTCGCTGTAGGCGAAGACGACGACGTCGACGTCGTGCTCGTGCACGAGCCGCTCCAGCTGGTCTTCAGCGACGATCGGGATGCCGTTCGGATAATGCGGCCCGGCCAGCTCCGCCGGGTAACGACGATCGGCGATCCCGGGGATCTGCGTCGCCGTGAAGGCCACGACCTCGACGGCCGGGTCGTCGCGGTAGACGACGTTGAAGTCATGGAAGTCGCGCCCGGCGGCGCCCATGATGACGATGCGTTGAGCGTTCATGGCTGCGACGATGGCCGAACGGCGGCGCCGGTGCTACCGGCCATCCGCACCGGCGCGACGGGCCGAAGCGACCGACTTGCCGGGGCTCTGGAGCGCACCACGCGGACGGGGACGGCGATCGGCGGACGTGACACGGCGGCGACAGGATACCGGGTCCCGCAAGCTGCCTGGCGCTGCGAGCCAGCCCCGGCGCTACGATCGCGCCGATGACCGATCGGCCTCTCGGGAGAGTCCGGGACAGGCGTCGGGCGCCGCTTGGCGCAGCGTTCGGTGCCACGCTCCTGATGGTCGGCGCATGTGCCCCGGGCCCGACCGCGCCACCGAGCACGCCCTCCACGTCGCCGGTCCCGTCGCTCGGCCCGACCGCAACCGCCCGCCCGACCGCGACTGCCGCCGGGACGCGCGCGTACTTCGTCCTCGGCTCTGGAGCCCGGACGGGGCTGGTGCCGGTGGCCTCGGCCATCGGAGCCCCGGAGGACGGGCCAGAATCGGCGACCCGTGCGCTCCTTGCCGGTCCACCCGTGGTCGAGGGCCTGCCGCTGCCGGCGCTCCGAACCGCGATCCCGCGCGGCGTCGAATGGCTCGGGCTGAACGTCGATGCGGGTGTCGCGACCGTCGATCTGGACGCGACCTTCGAGACGGCGACCGACGACGGCCTGCCGACGGCATTCCGCGTGGCGCAGGTGGTCTACACGCTAACTCAGTTCCCGGAGATCGACGCGGTGCAGATCCACATCGCGGGCGAACTCGTTACGCGGATCGGGCCGGACGGCTTCCCGCAGGATCGCCCCCTCGTCCGAGCGGATTTCACCGAGCAGCTCCCGGCGCTGTTCGTCGACGTGCCGGCCTGGGGCTCGGCGATCAGCAGCCCCGTCCACGTCGTCGGCCTGGCCAACGCCTTCGAGGCGACGTTCGAGCTCCGGATCGCCGACGCCGAGGGCCGAGCCCTTGCAGCCGGCTCCGTCACTGCGTCCTGCGGCACGGGCTGTTGGGGCGACTTCGACGTCGTCGTGCCGTTCACGGTCCAGGCCGCCGGCCCCGGCGTCCTCCAGGTCTTCGAGCTGTCGCCACGCGATGGGGCGACCCAGAACCTGCGGGAGTACGTGGTCACCCTCGTGCCCTGACCAACGGCCGCGAATTTCGAACGGCCGGGCGCGTTGCGCCCGGCCGCAGTACTGACAGTCTGGCGCTAGTGGCGGGTGACCCCGGCAGTCGGGGTGAGCGTTCGCGCGGCGTTGTACGTCGCCTGGGTGTTCGCATTGAAGATCGGGCCGAACATGTACTTCAGGCCCGTGTAGCCGTACGAATTGACCGAGGCGATCGATCCGCTGCCGCCCGCGGGATCTACGGTGTCGACGAGCCACGGACCGCCCGACGAGCCGCCGGTCATGTCGCAGCCGAGGCCCCACGTCGGCCGGCCGTATGGGTCGCTCACGGTCGTCCCGGCGCAGTAGACGAGATCGTAGCCCTTGTACTTCTGGGCCGCGGGGTAGCCGAACGCCCAGGCCGCGTCGCTGACGCCGTTGCCGCTGGTCTTCAGCGAATACCCGCCGGCCAGGCTATCGAGCTCCGTGTTGCCGCTGCTGCCGCCGAGGCCGACGCGGGCGATCGACCAGTCGTACGACAGGGTGCCGCCACCGAAGCCGCCGCCGCTCACGAACGCTGTCCAGAGGAACAGATCCGTGGCAGTCCAGCAGCCGAGCGGGCGCGTCGCGCAGTTGTACGAGGGATATGCGTCGAAGTCGGGCATGTACATCCAATTCGACGCAAAGCCGCCGCTGCCGTTATACGCGCAGTGACCGGCGGACACGACGAGCGAGAAGCCGTTGCTGGTGCTGCCGTCGCTGACCACGGACGCAGAGCAGATCCAGTTGCCGTCGTTGTCGGAGAACAGCACCCGTCCCGACCGCTCCTCGATCGCACCACCGTCGTTCCAGGAGGCCCCGGTGACCGTGGGCACGGAGCCCCCGCCCCCGCCGCCGTCGCCGCCCCCGCCGCCGCCAGGGCCGCCGCCGGGAGTTCCGGGTGGCTTGGCCGCCGGGATCAGGCTTCCGGACGCGGTCATCACGTAGTCGCGCGGCTTCGCATTGGCAATTCGCGCGGGAGTCCAGTAGGCGAGGATCCGATCGTGCTCGGATCGGAGGGCGTCGCCGCCGCGCGCGCCGGCGGTCCCCGGCAGGGCGGCGAGCAGGAACAGCGCTGTGATGAGTGCCGGAGCGCGGGGACGCATAGATCCTCCTGGCAAGTGAGGCGATGGGTCAGGCTGCCTAGTGAACGCCTTCAACGCGCATCCATCAAGTGCGGGCGAGATTCGACCGGTGTCGACCTGCACCGCGCACGTCAGCGGCGCGTTTCCCTTCGGCGCCCCTTGGGCGGCTCTCAGAAATTCCTCAGGTGTGCCCGCGATGGTGGGCGTTGATGGACCGCCGGCGAGAGCTGGCGGCCGAACGAAGCGCACTGGAGCAAGCGGATGGACCACACCACCATCGAACCGATCGCGGAGGCGCGATCCGGACCGGCACCCCTGGTGCGGATCGGCCTGCTTGGCGTGGCAGCGGCGGCGCTGGTCGCCGTGGGCATGCTGGCCGCCGGCGTGATGACCGCACCGACCGGCCTCCTCGCCGCCGACGACGCGGTCGCAGGCATGAGCCAGAGCGAGACCCAGCCGCTGATGGGCGGCGGGCCCGGACTCCGCCGCGGCTTCGGCGGGATCACGATCACCGCCATCAGCGGCTCCAACCTCTCGCTCGAGACCGTCGACGGCTGGACGCGGACGGTCACCGTCGACGCCGACACCGAGTACTCGAAGGCGGGCGACGCCATCGCGCTGTCCGACCTCGCGGTCGGCGACGAGATCCGCTTCCGCCAGACCCTCGAGGACGACGGGACCTGGACGATCGACGCGATCGCAGTCATCCCACCGCATGCCGGCGGCCAGGTGACCGCAGTGTCCAGCTCGACGATCACCGTCGAGGGGCGTGACGGCACGGCCGTGACGATCACCGTGACCGGCGAAAC
>DATHRO010000137.1:0-12930 GCA_035465135.1 Candidatus Deferrimicrobiaceae bacterium | reverse complement strand
CCGAGCCCTCGCTCGAGGGGGTCGATCAGGACGGCGGCGCGACAGGGAGCCTCGCAACCGGGACGTCGTGGAGCGCCTCGACCGGCGACGAGAACGTCGCGGCCGCGGCCGTCGGCGAGAATGGGTTGCGGCGCGAGGTCTTCGGGTTCCTGCCGTACTGGGAGGTGTCCGGCTCGGTCGACCTCGACTACCGGACGCTCTCGACGATCGCCTACTTCAGCGTCGGCGTGACGAAGGCCGGCAACCTCAAGAAGACCGACTCGGACGGCAGCCTCTCGACCGGCTGGGCGGCCTGGACCAGCTCGGCCATGACCTCGATCATCAACGCCGCCCACGCCGCCGGCACGCGCGTCGTCCTCACGGTCTCGTGTTTCGCCTGGAGCAGCAGCGGCGCCGAGAAGCAGGCGGCGTTGCTCGGCAGCGCCTCGGCGCGGGCGAACCTCGCGAAGCAGATCGCGGCGGCCGTCCGGGACCGCGGCGCCGACGGCGTCAACCTCGACTTCGAGCCACTCGTCTCGGGCTACGCGGCCGAGTTCACCGCCCTCGTGCGCTCGGTCAGGGCCGAGCTCGACAAGGTCGCGCCGGGCTACCAGCTGACGTTCGACACGACGGGCTACATCGGCAACTACCCGATCGAGAATGCGACGGCGCCGGGCGGCGCGGACGCGATCTTCGTCATGGGCTACGACTACCGCGGCGCCAGCTCGAACGTCGCCGGCTCGATCTCGCCGCTGACCGGCCCGAAGTACGACCTGACCGACACCGTCGCGGCCTATACGGCCCGGGTCTCGCCCTCGAAGCTGATCCTCGGGGTGCCCTACTACGGCCGGGCCTGGTCGACCGACAGCGACGCGCTGAACGCCAAGAACATCTCGGGGACGAAGTACGGCTCGTCGGCGACGGCGACGTACAGGACCGCCGCCGCGCTCGCCGCCGAGCACGGCCGACGCTGGGACCCGATCGAGCAGGGGCCGTGGGTCGCCTACCGCAAGCAGACCTGCACCAACGCCTACGGCTGCGTCGAGCACTGGCGCGAGGTGTACTTCGATGACGCGGCCTCGCTGAAGCTGCGTTACGACCTGGTCAACCGGCAGGACCTGCGCGGAGCGGGCATCTGGGCCCTCAACTACGACAAGGGCACGACCGAGCTGCGCAAGGCGCTGGCGGACAAGTTCCTCGACGACCGGACGCCGCCCCTCGCCGGCACGGCCGTCCTCACGCCGACGCAGCGTGACGAGGGCTTCCCGGTCACCTGGACGGCCTACGACGACAGCACGGTCGTGGGCTTCGATCTCCAGGTCTCGGCCGACGGTGGCGCGTGGACCAATTGGCTCGCCGGCACGGCCGCGACGGGCGCGACGTATCTCGGCGAGCAGGGCCGCACGTATGCCTTCCGCGTTCGTGCGACCGACAGCCACGGCAACCTCTCGGCCTGGCAGTCGATCGACTCCAGCGCGACCGCCGCGCCGGACGCGCTGACGATCGGTGGGTTCGCGCGCGTCCTCGCCGACGGGCTGCGGATGCGCACCAGCGCCTCGACCGGTGGCTCGATCATGGCCACGCTCTCGGCCGGCGACGCGCTGCAGGTCGTCGGCGGCCCCAAGAGCGCCGACGGCTACACGTGGTATCAGGTGAGCGGTCCGGTTCGGCAATGGCCGCCGGTCGACCCGATCGAGGTCGGCGGCTGGGTTGCCGCGTCGGGCGGCAGTGACACCTATCTGGCCGCGCGGAAGCCCGTCTATGCCACGACGGTCGCGGCCGGCCTCGCCGGCCTGACGCTCAACGGCGGCGGCGCCCGGATCCTGTCCCCGAACGGCGACGGCGCCGACGACACGATCCGGCTCGACTGGACGAACGCCGTGGCCTTCGACAGTCTGTCGCTGCGGATCCTGAAGCCGAACGGCACGCTCGTCGGCGCGCTGGCCATTCCGACCACCGCGGCCGGCGCGGCCAGGTTCATCTGGGACGGCCGCCTCGGCGGCGTGCCCGTGGCCGACGGAACCTACATCCCGCAGCTCGTCGGGACCAGGGGCGGGACGTCCTACGCCGCGCCCGCCGCGAGCCCCGTCGGCGCGGTCTTCACCGAGCGCTACGGGATCGCAGTCGCCGGCCAGCCGGCGACGATCGTGACCGCCTTCGGGCCGACGATCGCAACCCTGACCCGGGCATCGACTATCACCTACGCACTCTCCTTCGGCGGCGCGGTGACCGGCCTGAGTGCCGCGGACTTCAGCCGCAGCGGCACCGCGACCGGCTGTACCGTCGGTCCGCCGGCGGGCTCTGGCGCGGCCTACACGATCAGCGTCACGGGCTGTTCGTCGGGGACGCTCGCCCTGGCGCTGAAGGCCGGTGCCGTGCGCGACGCCGTCGGCAACACCGGCCCGGCGGCGCAGGCCGTTGCCGCCACCGTTCGGATCGATCGGCTCGGCCCGGTCGTCTCCAGGCCGCGGGCCTCATTCCGCACCGGCGTGGCCCTTCGGACCAGCAAGGCGCGGACGAAGCTTCCGGTCGAGCTGGCGCTCTCGGCGAGCGACGCCGGCGGGGCCGCGGTGGCCAGCTTCGACGTCGCCCGGTCCGTCGACGGCGGATCGTTCAAGGTGATCGCGACGGGCGTCGCGGGCTCGAGCTTCAGGACATGGATCAAGCCCGGCCGCAGCTACCGCTTCAAGGTCCGCGCCCGCGACACGCTGGGCAACGTCGGGGCCTGGGTCGTGAGCCCGCGGCTGCGGCCGAAGCTCGTCCAGCAATCGTCCAGCGCGCTTCGCTGGAAGGGCACGTGGCGCGGCGCCAGCAGCACGGCCTACTCCGGGGGGTCGGTGCGGCGCGCGACCGCGGCCGGCGCCCGCGCCAAGCTCACGTTCACCGGTCGGGCCATCGCCTTCGTCAGTACCCGCGCGCCCCGCCGTGGCCAGGTCAAGGTCTATCTCGACGGGTCGTACGTGAGGACGATCGATCTGTACGCGTCGAGCTTCACGCCGCGCTCGATCGTCTTCTCTCGGGCCTGGTCGTCGCGCGGGACGCACACCATCAAGCTGGTCGTCGTGGGGACCGCCGGCCGTCCGCGGATCGACGTCGACGCCTTCGAGGTCCTCCGCTGACCCCCGTCTACACTCGCCCTGCATGATCGCGCACGAGGGCCTGCCGGACGCCGCTCACGGCGACGGAACCTGGATCGTCCTGCCGACCTACGACGAGGCGGAGAACCTCCCGGGGATCACGGCGGCCATCCTTGCGTCCCTGCCCGGCGCGGTCCTGCTCATCGTCGACGACAGCTCACCGGACGGAACCGGCCAGCTGGCGGAAGGGCTCGCCGCCACCGATCCGCGGATCCGCGTCCACCACCGAGCGGGCAAGGAGGGTCTGGGTCGGGCCTACCTTGACGGCTTCCGCATCGCCCTCGACAACGGGGCCGCCGCGCTCGTCCAGATGGATGCCGACTGGTCGCACGACCCGGCGGTCCTGCCGGCGCTGCTCGCGCCGATCAGCGCCGGCGATGCGGATCTCGTCATCGGCAGCCGCTACACGCGCGGCGGGCGGGTCGAGGACTGGGGCCTCCGCCGGCGGCTGGTCTCGCGTCTCGGCAGCCTCTTCGCCCGCACCGTGCTGCTGCTCGGGCCGCATGATCTGACGGGCGGCTTCAAGGCCTGGCGGGCCGACACGCTGGCCGCCATCCCGTTCGACGGCGTCCACGCCGGCGGCTACGTCTTCCAGATCGAGATGACCCACCGGGCCTCGCGGCTCGGGGCGCGTGTCACCGAGGTCCCGATCACGTTCCGGGACCGACGCGTGGGCCGCTCGAAGATGTCCCGGCGGATCATCGCCGAGGCCCTGATCGTCGTCGTGCGCCTGCGCTGGGAGGAGATCCGGGCGCGGCTGCTTCGACGGACCGGATGAGCCCGGCGCCGACCGTGTGAGCGCGTGACGCCGCCCGGCGTTCGTGTCGTCCTCGATGCGCGCCCGCTCCAGGATCCGGAGCGGGCGCCGATGACGGCCCGCTACCTCGCCGGTCTTCTCGGCGCATTCGACGCTGAGCCGCTCGACGGGGAGTCGTTCGTGCTCCTGCTGCAGTCGGACCGCGCCGATCCGACGACGCGTCTCGAGCGGCTCCCGGTCGTCGGGCGGCGCCTGCTGCCCCCGACGCGCCTGCTGCGCGGCGCGGCGCTGGCCGTCGATCCGTTCCTCCTGCGCGGCGCCGCGCTCGGGGCAGCCTGGCGAGCCGATCGACACGGCGCAGCCGGCGCCGTCTACCACGCTGCGGCCGGCGCGGCGCCCGTCTTCTCGCGGATTCCGATCGTCGTGACGCTCCTCGATCTCGCACCCTGGGAGCTGGCGCAGGCGTTCGGGCGGGGGCCGGTAGCGAGCTTCGGCCGGGGGCTGAGGACGCGCCTGCTGCAGCGGGCCGCGACAGTGCTCGTCGGGACCGAGGCCGTCGGGCGAAGCGCGCGGCGGCTGCTGCGCCTCCGCCGCGAGCGGGTCCGCGTCGTGCCGTTCGCACCGGACCCGGCGTTCGTCGCCGCGAAGTCGGGGGACGTGCTCGTCGCCGAGCGCGCCCGCCTCGGTCTGCCCGAACGCTACCTGGTCCACGTCGGCCGCTTCGACGCTCGCCACGACCCGGGGACGCTCCTGCGGGCGCTGGCCCTGCTCGCGGTCCGATCGCGACCTCCGGCCTTGCCAGACGAGGTGCCATGGCCGCCACCATTCCTCATCGCCGGCGCCTCCCCGGACGATCGGGCCGCGCTGGCGCGTGCGGCCGCCCGTCTCGGCGCCGACGCCGCGCTCGTCTACGCGCCGACGATGCCCGCAGGACGCCTGGCAGCACTCGTCTCGGGCGCCAGGTCCGCCGTCCATCCGGCGGTCTCCGAAGCCGCGGGGCTGCCCGCCATCGACGCCCTGGCCGCCGGCGTGCCGGTCGTCGCCGGCGCCGTCGGCGCACTGCCGGAGCTCATCGGCCGGGCCGGCATCCTCGTCGAGCCCCGCCATCCCGAGCGGCTGGCTGAGGCGCTCACGACCGTCTGGCTCGACGACGACATGCACACCGCGCTCCGAGATGCGGCCGCGGCGGGCCGAGCCGCCCATCCCAGAACCTGGGCCGATGTCGCGCTCGAGACCCGGCGGGCGTACGCGGCCGCCGGGAGGCGGCTCGGTGGCACCGGTGCTGCTGACGCCCGCTAGCCGGGATCCTCGACCCCGTTCGGAACGACGATCGGCAGTTCGCCGTCGTCGATCTTGAACTCGTATGTGAGCGGGATGACCTGCACGAAGGTCTGGCCCGCGGTCAGGGTCACCGGGTTGCCGTCGCGATCGAACAGCAACGTCGGGGCGGTCGGCGACGCCTTGCGCCAGGTGCCCCTGATCGTCCGGCCATTGGTCGCGATCCAGGCCCGGCCCTTGCCGACGTTGCTGGCCTCCTGTCGGTCCTTCGCCGGATTCTTGTCGTTCGTCAACGGCCCGAACGCCATTCGCAGGATGACGACGTTCTTCGGCGCGACCTGCAGGCCGTCCGCTGCGTCGAACTGCGGGCGCTGCCTGCCTCCAGCCTGCCCGACGAAGCGGCGATACGTGTTTGTCGCCGCGTCATAGCGGTAGCTGACCGTCTCGTAGTCCGGTACGCCGTAATGGATCACGATCCGGCCGTCCGTCGGGCGGCGGCTCGGGACGGCATCCGGGGCGAACGACCAGGCTGGCTCGATCGCGCCGTCCTCCGCCCCGATCCGGCGGGCCAGCCGGCGCAGGAGGTCGCCGTCGGTCATGACGTTGTGGGGCGCGAATCGGTCGTTGACCCGGAACAGGAAGCTGCCCTCCCAGCGGAACCCGTCGGCGTTCCAGACCCACTGGCCGCTGCCCTTCTGGAGCAGCGTGACCTTGGCCTGCGGTGAGCCGCCGTGGTGGACGTACATCGCGTTCAGCTCCGCGGCCCACTCGATGTAGTACTGGCGCGCGCTCCGGATCGGCCCGACGTCCGTCGGGATCTGGTCCTGGAAGATCAGCATGTAGCGCGGCACGCCGCCCTCGGCGGGCGCCTGCCACACGACCGAGGCCGCGTTGAAGCCCGCCTGGGGCCGGGCATCGGGATGGTCGTCGACCATGACCGCGATGGGATGCTGCATCGCCGCCTCAGGTGAGACCGGCAGCCCCGTCAGCGGAGCCGGGACGAGCGCCGGCGTCGGCTCCGGCGTCGGCGTTGGCGGAGGTGTCGGTTTGGGGGTCGCGGGCGCGGGCGTGATCGGCAGCTCGGTCGGCGTCGGGGACGGACTCGGTCCGGGGCTGGTCGACGCGCTGGCGACCGGGCCGCCGCTGGCCGGGAAGCCGAGTCCCGCCAGCAGCGCGATCGCCGCGATCACCGCGACGACGGCCAGCCCGCCGATCACGAGTGGGCTCCGCGAGGTCCCGTTCGGCGACGCCGGCGGCGGCGCGATGTCGTCCACGATGCCTCCCCGGACGCCGCACCTCGGGCGCCCGGGGCAGGATATCGAGCCGCCGGGCAGCGCGCCGGTCGCGGCGTCGCGGTAGGCTGAACGAGCGACCCAGATCGGAGGCAGCAGCCATGCCGGACGAGGCAACCAACCCCAGCGGCGGGGCCGGCCGTCGTCGGCGGACGCGGCGTGCCGGCGGAGGCGCCGCCGCGACCGCCACGAGTGCGGATGCGACGACAGCCGGGGCCGCGGTCCCGGCGACGACGATGAGCGTCGAGGAGGACGGCGAGTCGATCACCGCGGACCGCGTCGAGGTCACTCGGGCGGCCGTGGGCCGCGTCGATTCGCGCGAGCTGTCGGTCCAGCTCGGCGCAATTGGGGCCGCGCGAGCCGACCGGATCGAGATCGACCGAGGCGCCCTCGGGGCGACGATGGCCGGCGAAGTATCCGTCCAGCGAGGCTTCGCCCGGACGGTCCTGGCCCGTCACGTCGAGCTCGAGCAGTCCGGCGCCCAGACGGTCGTCGCCAACGTGGTCGAGGCCCGCGGGGCGATCGTCGGGTTCCTGATCGCCCGCCGCGTGAGCGGCGAGGTCAGAGTCCTGTTCGACTGGCGCGGCGCGCTGGCCTTCGGTGCGGCGGTGGGCCTGCTCGGCGGACTGCTGTCGCGAGGCCGGCGCGGCCGAGCCCGGGGTCGCTGAGCCGCCGGTCCAGGGGTTGCGGATCCTCCTTCGGGCCCCGACGGCCCCTCACGAAGTCGAGCCACAGCAGACCGGTCCGTGACTCCCGGACGCTCGGGCTCGCGCGGTGCTTCGAGATCCCCCATCGGCCGCCGGTCGAGGTCGGCGACTGTGCTGATCCGTCCAGGGTGGCGGCGTACCGGCGTCGGCGGACCCTGCGAGCCCGCCGACGGAGAGCCGGATTCGGATGGCGCTCACGCCGCGGCGGGGCGGCGCGGGCCTAGTCGTCGAGGACGCCCTCGCGTCGTCGCCGGCGGCGCTCACGACGCTCCCGACGCCGGTCCTCGTCGCGCAGCCGCGGGTCGAGGCCGCCGGCCGCCACCGCGGCGGCCCGGGCGGCGGCCGCCTGCGCGGCGCGTTCGAGGTGCGTGGTCACGACGTCGCTGGGCTGACCCTCCATCACGAGCCGGCCCTTCTCGAGCAGGATCGCGCGGTTGCAGTACTCCCTGACCCAGTCCATGTCATGGGTCACCAGGACGACGGCCTTGGCCGAGCGGACGAGCTCGATGACCCGCGCCTTCGACTTCTCGCGGAACGTGGCGTCACCGGTCGCGAGGACCTCGTCGAGGAGCAGGATGTCCGGGTCGACCGAGGTAGCGATCGAGAAGCCGAGCCGCGCCCGCATGCCCGAGGAATACGTCTTGATCGGGGCGTCGATGAACTGGCCGAGATCGGCAAACTCGACGATCGAGGGCAACAGCTCCCGGATCCGGCCGTCGTCCACGCCGAGGAAGGCGCCGCCGAGGAGGATGTTCTCGATGCCCGAGAGCTCCGCGTCGAAGGCCGCGCCGAGGCCCAGCAGGCCCGACATCTGGCCGCGCACGTCCACCTGGCCCTCGGTCGGGCGCATGATCCCGGCGAGGACCTGGAGCAGCGTGCTCTTGCCGGCGCCGTTCGGCCCGATGACCGCGAGCGATTCGCCACGGAGGAGGCGCAGCGTGACGTGACGAAGCGCCCAGAAGCGCGGCGGCGGCTTGCGGCTGACGATGTTCGCGATCGACTGACGAACGGTCGTCTTGCGATTGAACCGCAGGTCGTACTGGACGCCCAGGTCCGCGACGTCGATCGCGTACGGCGCCTGCTCGACGACCGGCGGCGGCTTGCCCGTCAACGTCACAGGACCTTGGCGAAGTTGGGCTCGAGACGCTTGAAGAAGACCATGGCCAGCGCCACGAGCACGATGCTCCCGAGGAGCAGGATCAGGAGCGGGATGGGATCCGGCGCGAGCGGGCCGCTGCTCCCGTCGGGGGCGCCGTAGATCACGGCCCGGTACGCCTCGAACAGGACCGCGATCGGGTTGAGACCGGCAAGGGTCCGGATGATCGGGTACTGCTGGACGATCGACAGGTCCTCCATCCAGACCAGCGAGTACAGGCCCGGGGACAGGAACCACCACAGGCGCAGGCCATGTCCGAGGGCATTGCCCAGATCCCGGAAGAAGACGTTCGCCGCAGAGACGAGGATCGCGCAGGCGAGCGTGAAGACGTACTGGACGATCGCGATCAGTGGGATCCAGATGACCAGGAGCAGCGGATTGAAGCGGTGCGGGTGAAGGAGCAGCAGCGCCACGAGGGGCACCATCCCGGCGACGAACCCGACGACGCCGGCGCTCGTGGTTGCGACCGGCAGGACGATCTTCGGGAACGCGATCTGCTTGATCAGGCGCTCCTGCCGGACAACGGTCGTCGAGGCATCCGTGATGGCGGCCGAGAACCACTTCCAGGGCAGGATCGCGGCGAAGATGAAGAGCGGATAGTCCGGGAAGCGACCGCGCCCCAGGATCGTCACCAGGACGAGGTACACCAGCATCTGGAGGACCGGGTCGAGGATCCACCAGATGTTGCCCAGGATCGTGTCCGAGCCGCGCTTCTTCATCTCGGCCTGGACGAGGTAGCGGATCAACCGCCGCCGGGATGAGATCTCTGCGACGGCCTGCCGGAGGAGCTCCAGGGCGGTCGGCCTCCCGGAGGCGTGTCGCAACGCCATCACGTCGGTCCGGGACATCCGCGGCAGCGTAGCACGGCCATCCGGGCCGGCCGGAGCGTGCCGATCACGTCGACAGGAATCGCTCGACGAAGCGGGTGGAGGCGTGGCCGTCACAGGCCCCGATGTGGCGGGCCGCGAAGGCTCGGCTCGCGGCCGGATCGGAGTGGGCCGTGGCGATCGCCTCGGCGAGATCGGCCGGATCCGCCACGATCCGGGCGAACGAGATCGAGCGGGGGTCCAGGTACAGGCCCGGTTCGACCTCGTAGTCGACGACGTCCGGAAGGAGCAGCACCAGGGCTCGTCCGAGAAGGGCCCACTCGAAGATCGAGGACGAGTAGTCGGTCACCAGCACGTCGGTCGCCGCCAGCAGCTCATTGATCTCGCGGCGTGGATCGGCGACGACATCGAAGCCGGCGGTCGGCGTGGTCGCCGGGTCGAGGTTGGGATGCGTCTTGAGGACGAGGACGTCGCTCGCCGGCAGCGCCCGCCGGAGCTCGGACGCGTCGAACCCGAGTGCGGGTGCCTTGGCCCGTCCGCGGCCCCGGAACGTCGGTGCATACAGCACAACCCGCCGGCCTCGCATCGCCGGATAGTCAGCCAGCGCGCGCTCCCGGGCAGCGGCGAGCGCCGCCTCGTCGAAGAAGAAGTCGGTGCGCGGCGCGCCCAGCGGCAGGACGCGCTCGACGGGGGTCCGAAGCGCCCGCGCATACGGGACCCGCGCGGCCTCGCCGGCGCTGACGACGTAGTCGTAGTAGCGGTGCAGGAAGGTCCGCTCCGGCTCGGCCGGCGGCGTCGCCACGTCGAGGCCGAACCGCTTCAGCGCACCGACGGCATGCCAGACCTGCACGACCGTGGTTTCCGGCCGGTGCGGCGCGATGTGGACCGGCAGGTAGGCGTTGTCGACGACGAACAGGCGTGACGTCCGGAGCAGGAAGATGCCCCGGATGACCCTGAGCAGGTAGCCGAGCTTGCCGACGAAGCCGTAGCTGTATGGCTCGAGCAACAGCACATAGTCGAGATCGGGCCGCATCCGACGCATCGCCGCGTACAGGTAGGCGAGATTGCCCTCGAGCGACGGGACCCTGGCGGTTGCCAGCACGACCCGGCGCCGGTTGACCGGCAGCAGCGAGGCCAGCCAGCCGATGACCCGGAGCACGACGGCCGAGAGGACGTACTCGAGCCGGTTCACGGGCGGCGCCTAGCGCTGTTCGCGGACGATGATGTTCTGGCCGTCGAGGGTTCGCTCCTGCTCGCCGACGAGCATCGTGATGACGTCCGCGACGGCGTCGGGCTGCATGATCGTGCTGGGGTCCTCCTCGGGCGCCAGCTTTCGCCGAAGCTCGGTCGCCGTCCGACCCGGTGAGATCGTGTAGACCTTGATCCCGGTGCCGGCAAGCTCTTCCGACAGGGTCTGGGACAGCGAGACGACCGCGGCCTTCGAGGCGGCGTACGCCACCCACCCCGGGCGAGCCGTGACCCCCGCAGTGGAGGCGATGTTCAGGATCTTGGCCGGTCGACCCTGCATCCACCGGACGACCTCGCGGGTCAGGAGCATCATCGCGAACACGTTCACGGTGAACGTCGTGACGAGGTTCTCCCCGGTCGTGTCAAGGAGCGACCTGGGATCCGCGTAGCCGGCGATGTTCAGCAGGATGTCGATCGACCCGAACTCGTCGTGGATGCCGGCGACGAGGTCCGGGATGCCGTCGAGCTGGGACAGGTCATACGGCATGGCGCGGATCGTCCGCTCGTCGCTCGCCAGCTCACGGCAGGCCTCCAGCGTCGCCTCCAGGCCGGCCGAGTTGCGGGCGACGAGGACGATGTTGTCGAGCCACGGCTCGCGGCTGAGGCGGATCGCGGTGGCCCGGCCGATGCCCTGGCTGGCGCCGGTGACGATGCAGGTCTTGGCCACCGTCACGACCTGCGACCGACCAGGTCGGCGTACAGCGCCTCGGCCATCACGATGTCGGGCGGTACCGTGATCTTCACGTTGCGGTCGCTGCCCGGCAGGACCCGAACCCGGCCGTCGCTGTGGGTCACGAACAGGCTCGCGTCGTCGGTGAACTCGGTGCCCGCCCGACGCGCCGCTTGATGCGCCTCGAGGAGCTGGGTGCGATCGAACTTCTGCGGCAGCTGGACGTTGAACAGCTCCTCGCGATCCAGCACCCCCTCGACGTAGTCATGGCCCTTCAGCACCGTGAACGGGATGGCCAGGCCGTAGGTCGCGTTGGCGTCGGGCAGCTCGAGCAGGGCGCGGAACTCCTCGAGGGTCACGAGCGGCCGGACGGCCTCGTGCAGGATGATCGTGTCGACACCCTCCAGGGCCCGCAGCGCGATGTAGACGGATTCCTGGCGCGTCTGACCGCCGATCACGCACCGGAACCGCGTCCCCATCCGGTGATTGCGAATGAGCTGGACGGTCTCGTCGAGATGCGCCTCCGGGCAGGTGATCACGACGTCTTCGATCTCCTCCAGCTCGCGGGCCTTCTCGAGGACGTGGATGATCAGCGGCTTCCCGCCGAGCAGCAGGAATTGCTTCGGGAAGGGCCGGCCGATGCGCCTGCCGACGCCTCCCGCGAGGACCGCCATCCCGACCGTCATGCCCGCGCCTCCCAAGTCGTTCCGATCGCCTGTCGCCAGCGTTCTCGCCACGCAGCCCGTAGCCTAGCGTGATCCCCCGCGGCCCCGATGCGCGGCTATCATCCGCGACCGGGTCCACCGCGCGGACCCCCAGCACAGGAGGAGGCCACGATTCGCGCCGCCGTCGACGTCACGCCCGGCACCGACAACAACGGCATCGAGGCTCGCCGGGAGCGCCGGCGCCGCCTTCTCGGGGCCCGGATCGCGGTAATCCGGATCGTTCACCGCCTGGCGACCGTGCTTCCGCAGCGGCGCGATGTCGTGCTCGCCACCTCCCACGCCCCGGCGATCGGCGGCAATCTGGCCTTCATCCGCGACGAGCTGGCTCGGCGTGAGCCGCCGATCGAGGTGCGGGTCCTGGCGTATGCAACTCGGCGCGGCCGCCGGGGCCTGGTCCAGGGCTTCGTGAACGCCATGCGGGCGGCCGTTCACATGGCCACGACCCGACTGCTGATCGTCGACGACTACTTCTTTCCGCTGTACGTGATCAAGCGGCGCCGCGGGCTTCGCGTGATCCAGACGTGGCATGCCAGCGGCGCGTTCAAGCGGATCGGCTACAGCGTGCTCGACAAGACGTTCGGCGCCGACGAAGAGCTCATCGGCAGGGTTCCGATCCACTCCAACTACGACGTCTGCCTGATGGCGTCGCAGGCCGCGGCCGTCCACTACGCAGAGGCGTTCCGCCAGCCGCTCGAGCGCTTCGTGACAAACCTCGGGATCCCGAGGACGGACGCGCTGTTCGGGGCCGAGCGGATCGAGCGCCTCGGGGCAGAGCTCCGGACGCGATACGACCTCCCGACCGGGAAGCGCGTCATCCTGTACGCACCGACGTTCCGGGGCGAAACGGTCCTGCGGGCGCGCTCACCCCAGGACCTCGACCTGGCGCGGATGCAGGAGCTGCTGGGCGAGGACCACGTCCTGCTGCTCAAGCTCCATCCGTTCGTCCGCGACCGCCAGCAGTTCGCGCCCTCGGTCGGGCGATTCGTGCGCGATGCCACGGACTATCCCGACATCAATGACCTCATGCACGTGAGCGACGTGCTGTTGACCGACTACTCGAGCGCGATCTACGAGTTCTCGCTGCTCGTCAAGCCGATGGTGTTCTTCACCCCCGACCACGCGGCCTACGAGCGAGAGCGCGGGTTCTACTTCGA
>DATHRO010000136.1:0-5149 GCA_035465135.1 Candidatus Deferrimicrobiaceae bacterium | reverse complement strand
AACTGCTGCCCGAGGCGTGGCGGGCGCGCTGGGCCGCCGACGCGGAGCGCCACGGCCAGGCGCCGATTCCGGCGACGTTCACCGATCCGCCGAACGTGGGCCGGGCCGAGGACGCGATGACGGCGCACGCGGACCGGCGGGCGCTGGAGATCGCGGACGAGGTCCTTGCCGGGGTCGAGGCTGCCCTCGAGATATGACCGACCGCCCGGGGCAGGCCCCGGGCGGTCGGGAGACGCGGGTCCGGCGTCGGTGCAGTGAGACCGGACCCGGGACGCGGACGGATCAGTCTGGAGCCGGCCGGACCTCCGGCGGCGGCGCAGTCGAGATCGGTGCTCGCCACGGGACGCCGAGGAGCGGCAGGAGGTAGCGGTCGAGGCCGTAGTGGCCGGCGACGCGCCAGGCCAGGATGAGCCCGATCGCCATCGAGAACAGGACCGGGTTCGTCGACGCCGAGCCGGCCAGCAGGAACGACATGTTCATCAGCGCCCCGAAGAACGCCGCGAAGCCGACCAGCGCGCCGACCAGCAGGCCGAGCCCGACGAGGATCTCGCCGAAGACGATGAGGTAGGCGAACCACTGGTTGGCATCGTTGTCGATCAGGAACTGCAGGAAGCTGCGGTACCAGTCGTACGTGATCGCCGGGCGCGCAGGGGCCTCGGGGATCGCGACCGCCCGCTCCCAGTAGCCCAGCAGCGACGCGCCGCCGTCGAGCCAGCCGGCGCCCATCGCCTTGCCCTCGGGCAGCAGCTTGTGGAGACCGGCGTCGAGCCACGCGAAGCCGAGGAAGATCCGGACCGGCAGCCAGAACAGCCCGGCCCGGGTGTTGTTGAAGAGATAGCGCGTGAACGCCGGGCCCTCGACCTCGACGTCCTCGGCGCCCGGATCGTGACGGTCCTGGAACAGTGCGACGAGGACGACGACCGCCAGGATCCAGAACGTCACCGACAGGATCCCCTCGAGCTCCGTGGGCGGCCGGAGCCACGGATTGGCCAGGTAGGCGAGCACGATCGCGGCGACGACAGCCAGCGGCGTGACGTAGCGCCGAAGCGTGGACATGCGCTCTTGTCCCTTCTCTCTGTCGGTGGGCCGGTCACCAGCCCCGGCGACCACCGCGTTCCCTTCTCACGCTGGTGCTCGAGGACGATCGTCCTCTTCGGTCGGCGGATGCGGATGGGCCGATCGGACTGTCGTGGTGATGCCGCCGGACCGCGACCGTGGGGCCTAGGGTACCCGCATTCGCTGGGACCTCTGGCTCCTCGCGGTTCGAACATGTGATCGAAACTCGACTGGGGGAGTAGACTTCATCGCCCCGTGACCGCGACCGTCGGAGCCGTGACCCGGCCCCCCCAGCGCGACCCGCTGGCGCCCTTCTCGGCGCCCGTGCGCGCGTGGTTCGAATCGGCCTTCGAGGCGCCGACGCCGGCCCAGTCGGGCGGCTGGGGGTCGATCGCGGCAGGGCGCCACACGCTCATCCACGCCCCGACGGGCAGTGGCAAGACGCTGGCCGCGTTCCTGTGGTGCCTCGATCGACTGGTTCGCGATCCGTCGCCGGAGTCGACTCGCACGCGCCCGGGCAGCGTCCGCGTCCTGTACGTCTCACCGCTGAAGGCGCTGACGTACGACGTCGAGCGCAACCTGCGGGCGCCGCTTCACGGCATCGCCCTGGCCGCGAAGCGCCTCGGCCAGGCACCGCCGCGAATCGGCGTTGCCAGCCGAACCGGCGACACGCCCGGGGACCAGCGGCGCGAGCTCGCGAGGCGGCCGCCGGACATCCTCGTCACGACGCCCGAGAGTCTCTACCTGCTGCTGACGAGCCAGGCCCGCGAGACGCTCCGCGGCGTCGAGGTCGTCATCGTCGACGAGGTCCACGCGATCGCCGGCACGAAGCGCGGCGCCCATCTCGCCCTGTCGCTCGAGCGTCTCGAGCGCCTCCGCCCGGCCGACGCGCCGCGGCTCCAGCGGATCGGCCTGTCGGCGACGCAGCGCCCGCTCGAGACGATCGCCCGCTTCCTGGGCGGCATCGGTCCCGGCCGCGACGTTGAGATCGTCGACGCGGGCTCGCGGAAGGCGCTGGAGTTGCAGGTCGTCGTACCGATCGAGGACATGGCCCGACTGGGCGAGGTCCTGCCGCCCGACGAGCAGCCCGGCGGCCCGGTCGCCTTCGGGGATCTCCGCACGAGCATCTGGCCGGCCATCCACCCGCGCCTGCTCGAGCTCATCCGCGGCCATTCGAGCACGATCGTGTTCACGAACAGCCGTCGCCTCGCCGAACGCCTGGCCCAGCGCCTCAACGAGGCCGCCGGCGAGGAGCTCGTGCTGGCCCATCACGGCAGCATCGCCAGGGAGCAGCGGCTGCGGATCGAGGAGGACCTCAAGGCCGGCCGGATCCCGGGGCTTGTCGCGACCTCCTCGCTCGAGCTCGGCATCGACATGGGCGCGGTCGACCTCGTCGTCCTCGTCGAGTCGCCGACGAGCGTCGCCTCGGGTCTGCAGCGGGTCGGCCGGGCCGGCCATCGCGTCGGCGAGCCGTCGAAGGGCATCGTCTTCCCGAAGTTCCGCGGCGACCTCCTCGAGGCGGCCGTCGTCGCCCGGCGGATGCACGACGGCGCGATCGAGTCGACGGTCCTGCCGAGGAATCCGCTCGACGTCCTGGCCCAGCAGCTCGTGGCGATGGCCGTGATGGACCGCTGGACCGTCGCCGAGCTGCTCGCGACGGTCACCCGCGCCGCGGCGTTCGAGACGCTCTCGCGCGAGGCCTTGGAAGCCGTGCTCGGCATGCTCGCGGGGGCCTACCCGTCGGACGAGTTCGCGGAGCTGAAGGCGCGGCTCGCGTGGGATCGGGTGACCGATGTCGTCGAGGGCCGCCGCGACGCGCGGGTCGTCGCGGTCACGTCCGGCGGCACGATCCCGGATCGCGGCCTGTTCGGGGTGTTCCTGGCCGGCGAGACCGGCAAGCCCGGGCGGCGTGTCGGCGAGCTCGACGAGGAGATGGTCTACGAGCTCCGGGCCGGGATGCACGGCGACGTCATCGTCCTCGGGGCGAGCAGCTGGCGGGTCATGGAGATCACCGCAGATCGCGTGATCGTCGAGCCCGCGCCAGGCGTGCCCGGCAAGCTGCCGTTCTGGAAGGGCGACGCGGTCGGCCGGCCGATCGAGCTCGGGCGGGCGATCGGGGGGTTTCTGCGGGAGGCGGAGGCCGACCTGTCACGCGGCGAGGCCGGCGCGACGGCGCTCGCGACCCGGCTCGGCAGGCAGCACGATCTCGACGACCTGGCAGCCCGCAACCTGGTGGCCTACCTCGACGAGGAGCGAGCGGTGGCCGGCGCCCTGCCGACCGATCGGCGGATCGTCGTTCAGCGATTCCGCGACGAGCTCGGCGACTGGCGGCTCGTGATCCTCAGCCCGTTCGGCGGCCGGGTCCATGCGCCGCTGACGCTGGCGATCGAGGCTCGCCTCCGGGAGCGGCTCGGGATCGAGGCCCAGACGATCTGGTCGGACGACGGGATCGCGGTGCGCCTGCCGGAGGGCGAGGGCGAGGGTGACTCGCGCCGCCTGGCCGAGATCGAGGCGCAGCTGTTCCCGGAGCCCGACGAGATCGAGGACCTGGTCGTCGAGGCGGTCGGCGGCTCGGCGCTGTTCGCGTCGCGGTTCCGCGAGAACGCCGGGCGGGCGCTGCTGCTGCCGCGCCGTCGGCCAGGCTCGCGGACGCCGCTGTGGCAGCAGCGTCAGCGCTCGGCCGACCTGCTCAAGGTCGCGTCCCGCTACGGCTCGTTCCCGATCCTCGTCGAGACGTATCGCGAGTGCCTGTCCGACGTGTTCGACCTCGAGGCGCTGCGGGAGCTCCTGGGGGGCATCCAACGGCGCGAGGTCACCGTCCACTCGGTCGAGACGGTCAAGGCCTCGCCGTTCGCCTCGTCGCTGCTCTTCGACTACGTCGCGGCCTACATGTACGAGGGCGATGCGCCGCTGGCCGAGCGCCGCGCGGGCGCGCTGGCTCTCGACCGCGACCTGCTGCGCGAGCTGCTCGGTCAGGAGGAGCTCCGCGAGCTGCTCGACCCGACGGCACTCGGCGAGCTGGAGCTGTCGCTGCAGGCCCTGACCGACGACCGGCGGGTTGATTCTGCCGAGCACCTGCACGACCTGCTGCGCCGGCTCGGCGACCTGACGCCGGCCGAGGTTGGCGACCGGATGGAGGGCGGGGCGGCGGCGGCCACGCGCTGGCTCGACGAGCTCGCCTCGTCGCGGCGGGCGATCGTCCTGCGGATCGCGGGCGAGGACCGCTGGGTCGCCATCGAGGACGTCGCGCGGTATCGCGATGCCGCCGGCGTCGCGCCTCCCCGCGGCGTGCCGGAGGCCTTCCTCGCGCCGGCGTCGAACGCCCTCGAGGGCCTGCTGGCGCGCTGGGCCCGCGGGCACGGCCCGTTCCTGGCGATCGATCCGGCGCGTCGCTGGGGCCTGCCGGTCGGGCCCGTGGAGGACGCCCTCGGTCGCCTCGTCGCCGCGGGGACGCTGGTGCGCGGCGAGTTCCGGCCCGGCGGGAGCGAGCGCGAGTGGTGCGATCCCGAGGTGCTGCGGATGCTGCGCCGCCGGTCGCTGGCGCGGCTGCGGCACGAGGTCGAGCCGGTCCCGGCCGAGGCGCTCGCTCGGTTCCTCCCGAGGTGGCAGGGGCTGATGCCCACCGGCGCCGGCGCGGCTCCACTCCGTGGGGCGGCCGCCCTGGAGCGCCTCGCGGAGGTCGTCGACCAGCTCTCGGGCATGCCGATCCCGGCCTCCGTGCTGGAGCACGACGTCCTGCCCGTCCGGGTGCCGGGCTACCAGCCGCGGCTGCTCGACGAGCTCGGCGCGCTCGGCGAGGTGGCGTGGGTCGGCCACGGAGGCCTTGGCCGCGACGACGGGCGCGTCGTGCTCTACCGCCCGGGCCGCGAGATCCTGCGGCCGGCGACCGACGACGCCGGCCCATCGCCCGACGGGCCGCTGCACACGTTGATCCGGGAGACCCTGCGGACGCGGGGTGCGTCGTTCTACCGCGCGATCGCCGCGACCGTCGCGGGCGCAGCCGGGGCGGCTCCGGACCGCGTCATCCTGGACGCGCTGTGGGACCTCGTCTGGGCCGGCGAGATCACGAACGACACCTTCGCGCCACTCCGGG
>DATHRO010000135.1:0-7957 GCA_035465135.1 Candidatus Deferrimicrobiaceae bacterium | reverse complement strand
CGGCCGATCCCGATCGTGCCGCTGGCACCCCAGGCCTCGGCGACGCCGACGGTCACCATCGCGTGCGCCTCGGCGGCCCGGGCATCATCCCCGACCGTTTGGGCGACCTCGATCGCCTGTCGACCTGTCCGCTCGGCCTCGATGAAGCGACCGAGGAGCATCAGTGTCTGGGACAGCGACGCCAGCACCTGGGCCCGCAGCACGCTCGGCGTCCGGGGAACGATGGATGCCGCGCGCCGATGCTCCGCGAGCGCGCGATCGTGGTCCCCGAGCGTCCGGGCGGCCCGGCCGAGCAGCTCGTGCACCGCGGCCCTGACCTCGGCGTCCTCGCGCTCGCCGAAACGGCCGGCCGCGGTCTCGAGATAGGCGAGGGCCCGGTCCGGGCGGCCGGCCGCGAGAGCGATCTCGGCCGTCTCGATGAGCAGCGTGCCCTCGGCCGCGCGGGCGGCCGGCGTGACCGGTCCGAGCTCCAGTGCCAGCTCGCGCAGCGACAGGGCGTCGCCGGCCGAGTCGAGCGCCTCGGCCGCGGCGGCCGCGGCGAGCGCCGCGCCGCGCGCCTTGACCGTCTCGTGGGCCGCCAGCCAGTGTGCGAGCGCCGAGGCCGGGCTCTTCCCGAGCGCCGTCGCGAGCGCGAGATGGTGCCGCCGACGTTGCACGGGCAGCAGGTCGTCTTCGATCGCTCGGCCGATCAGCTCGTGACGCACCGCGACGCGGCCTGCCGAGTCCTCGACCACGAAACCATGCTCGATCGCCTCGGCCAAACCGGCGCGCAGGTCGGCGTCGAGCGTGCCGTCGCCCCGCCGCGGCCTCGTCGTCGAGCGGGGTGGTAGGCCGTCGGTGAGTGCCTCGAAGGCAGCCGCCGCATGAGCCAGCGCGGGGCGATCGATTGGCAGCCCGGCCGGCGCGAGCAGGCGCAGGATCCGTCGGCACTCCGGGCCGCGCCTGGTCATCCTGGCGAGCACGAGCTCGTCGAGGCTGGCGCCGAGCGACACGCCCGGCAGCTCGCGCCGGGCCGCGAGGATTTCCTCGGCCACGAGCGGGTCGCCACCCGAGCGCTCAGCGACCAGGAGCAGCGCGGCCGCCGTCGGGCGCTCGCCCTCCAGCGACGCGACGAGCCTCGCCAGGTCGACGCGGTCAAGCGGCCCGACGTCGATCGACTGCGGCGGATCGGCGGACGCGGACATCGCGGCCAGCTGGGGCAGGAGCGGGTGGCCTCGCGCCAGCCGATCGCTCCCGTAAGTCACCACGAGGCAGACGCGCGAAGGCCGGGTGACACGCCCCAGGAATGCGGCCAGGTTGCGTGTTCCGGCGTCGGCGTGGTGGAGGTCCTCGAGGACGAGCAGGACCGGCTCGCGCTCCCCGCTTCGCTCCAGAAGGCCCTGGATTGCCTCGCTCAGCCAAGCGGCGCGCCGCTCGGGCGCGATGGCGGTCCGACGCGAGCGCTCCGAGGCCGCCCCGAGGCGGGCGGCAAGGGCCGGCAGGAGTCGCGCCAGCGGCTCGGCCCCGGGCCCCACCATTCGCGCAAGCTCGCCGTCATCGAGCGACTCGAGCCACGGCGTGAAGCCCTCCCTGATCGGCGCGAACGCGTCCATCGAGCGGGCCGGCTGGGCCGTGCAGCGGACGACCCGGACGGGCTCGGTCAGCCGGCCGATGCGGCGGATCGTCTCGGACATCAGGCGGCTGACCCCGATGCCACCACGGCCAGCGAGCAGCAGCCGCGGGCTCCGGCCGTCGAGGGCGCCCTCCAGCGCGACGGCGAGGTGCGAGAGCTCCCGGTCTCGGCCGACGAACTCGTCGCTCACGTATCGCGCGGGCATGAGCCCAATCGTGCCACACGGGGACCAGCGGTCGAACGCGAATCTCGCCCTCCGTCGCGCCGCGGCACCGGCTACAGTCCCGCGGTGACCCAGCCCGACGTCGCGACGTCCGCCCCGACCCTGTGGCGCGACGGTGACTTCCTGCGCTTCTGGTCGGCCGCGACGATCTCGATCTTTGGTTCGCTGATCACGCGCACGGCACTGCCGTTCGCCGCGATCCTCGTGCTGCAAGCCGGCCCGCTCGAGATCTCGGCGCTGCGCTCGATGGAGCTGATCGCGGCCCTGCTGATCGGCCTCGTCGCCGGTGCGTGGGTCGACCGTCTGCGCCGCCGGCCGATCATGATCTGGGCCGATGTGGGACGCGCGATCCTGCTCGGCTCGATCCCGGTCGCATACGTCCTCGATGCGTTGACCCTGCCTCACCTTCTGCTGGTCGCCTTCGCGGCGGCCATCCTGTCCACGTTCTTCGACGTCGCCGACAACGCCTTCCTGCCGACGATCGTGCCGCGCGAGCGGCTCGTCGCGGCCAACAGCGCGCTGACTGCGAGCGGCTCGGTCGCGGAGTTCAGCGCCTTCGGAATCGGCGGCTTCCTGATCGAGCTGTTCAGCGCCCCAATCGCGATCGCGATCGACGCCGTCACGTTTCTCGTCTCCGGGGCGTTCCTGGCGGCGATCCGGCGGCGGGAGCCGCCGCCGCCGACGCGTGCCGAACGGGAGCCGGTGCTGAACGAGATTCGCAGCGGGATGCGAATCGTGTGGCGCTCGCCGACGCTCCGGGCTCTCGCCCTAGCCCACGGCGGGACGCATGTCCTGTGGGGCGTCTTCGGGACGATCTACCTCCTGTTCGCGACCGAGGACCTCGGGCTCGGACCGGCGGCGATCGGGATCATCGCCGGGCTCGGTGGGGCCGGCTCGCTTGCGGGAGCGGCCCTGGCGCCGCGCCTCACGCGCCGCTTCGGGATCGGCCCGACGATCCTCATCGGCATGGTCGGCTTCATGCTCGGCAACGCGATCATCCCGCTCGCGCCGGCCGGCGCGGCGCTGGTCGGCGCGGCGATCCTGAGCACGCAGCAACTGTTCGGGGACGCGTTTGCGACCGTCTACGAAATCGTCGAAGTGTCGCTCATCCAGTCGACCACGGCCGACCGCGTCCTCGGCCGAGTCAACGCCACGATCCACACGTTCACGACCCTGCTGACGCTCGCCGGTGCGATCATCGGCGGCGTGGTCGGCGAGCTCCTCGGCCTGCGAACCGCATTCCTCATCGGCCTCCTCGGCGGAGTCCTCTCGATCGCGGTCGTATGGTTCTCGCCGGTGCGTCATATCCGTACCACCCCGCCGCTCGTCGAGACGCCGCTGACGGGAGAGCAGCTGCCGATCACGGAGTGAGTCCCGGGCCCCTTTGTCGTGACGCGGGCCGCTACGCTCGTCGGGTGGCAGACGGGAATCGCGCCGCACCCCACCCGCGGAACACGCTCAACGAGCTCAGCGGCGAGGAGTGGCTGTACTTCACCAAGTCGGTCTGGACGACGGCCTACCCCTCCGAGCTCGGCCACGACCTTCGCCGGCAGCACGGTGCGAACAAGCCGCCACGGCTGATGGCCCGGCTGATCGAGTTCTTCACGAGTTCCGGCGAGCTGGTCCTCGATCCCTTCGCCGGCGTCGGCGGCACGCTCCTCGGAGCGGCGATCACGCGGGCTCCGAGGCGAGCCCTGGGGATCGAGCTGTCGCCGCGCTGGGCGGAGATCTACGCGCGAGTCGTGGAAGCGGCGCGCGCCGAGCGCGGCGGTGCCGGGCCGGCGCTTGCCGATCTCGGCCCGAGCGACCCGGGTGGGCCTCGAGCCTTCGACCCCTCGGGCTGCGAGCTCCGGGTCGGCGACGCCCTCGCGATCCTGCCGACCGTGCCGGCCGAGTCCGTCGACTTCGTCGCGACCGACCCGCCGTATAACGTCCAGCTGCCGATGACGATGTCGGGCGGGCCGCTGGCGAGCGAGCATGCCAACCGGCGGACCGACTACGCGATGGTCAGCGCCGACGACGCCGATCTCGCGAACCTGCCCGACTATCCGGCCTTCCTCGACCGGATGACGGCCGCGCTGACCGAGCTCGAGCGGGTCCTCAAACCCGGGCGCTACGCGGTCCTGATCGTGCGCGACGCCTACCAGAGTGGGCGCTACCTGTTCACGGGCGCCGATCTGGCGAGCCGCGCGGCGGACGTCGGCCTCGTCCCGAAGGGCGACCTCATCTGGTACCAGGCCGGGACGCGTCTGCGGCCGTACGGCTACCCCAACGACTTCGTGCCGAACATCGCCCACCAGCACCTGCTGGTGCTCCGCAAGGCTGGCCGGCGGGGCTGACCAGGCGCGGGCCCGGCCCGCCCCGCCGAAGGTTGACCGCTCCGACGTCTCTCCGCGGCGACGTCTACTGGATGCCGCGGGCCGCGAGGAGGGCCGTCAGGGCGTCCTCGACATCCGGCTCGGGCTCGGCGCGCTCGGCCGCGGCGCGCGGCGGGGCCAGATACGCCGGTGACGGCGGGCTGACCGTGGTGCGGTGGATCCAGCCGCGCTCGCCGGTCGGGCAGATGACCTCGAGGTATGTGTCCGACGCGTTGACGACCTCGACCTCGTCACCGGCGCCGAGATCGGCCAGGCGGGTGCCGAGGACCTCGTCCGGGCGATCCAGCACCGGCACGACCGCGTAGCGGACGACCCGCAGGTCGCCCTCGGCTCGTCGCTCGCCGAAGCGCTGGGGCGTGTGCGTCCGGCCCGCCACGCGAGTCGGGTCGGTGCGGCGGGCCTCGAGCAGCGACGGGCGTCGCCAGCGCGGCATCAGCGACTCGGGATCCGACGGGTCCGTCGTTGCCGCGTTCATCGCCGCGACGGTGGTACCGGCAAGCCGTCCGACGTCGTCCCCCGGCTGTCCCCCGGTCGGCTCGGCGCCGAGGATCGAGTGAGTGGCGGTCGCCGTCGGCCCGGCCCGGTGCCCCGGCGCAGGCCGGCGGGCGACGCCGACGAGGCCGACGAGGCCGGCCAGGACGATTGCCAGCGCGACAGCGATCGTCGTCCCGACGCCGGCGACGAGGCCGGTGATGAGGACGCCGGCCATCACACCGGCCATGATCAAGAGGCGCCCGACGGCGCGTGCGATACCAGCCATAAGTCCAGCTCTCCCTGGCGGGTCGATCGACCCGCAATGAATGAGCCGAGCATCCAGCCGGCACGTGGGGACGGCAATGGTACGGGGGTCCGGGGGGTCCCGAATCGGGGAGCCTGGCCGGACGGGGGTGGTCCTGTTGGCCACCTGGACTGACCCGTTCAGGTCATTGGAACCGCCGGCCGGAGCGCCGACGATCCGATCATGCAGGTGATCGTCTCTCGTCACGCCCAGGCCGGGCGTCCGTCCCGCCTCGCGGTCCTGTCCGCGATCGTCGTCGGCGCCCTGTGTGTGGCGACGTCGGGCGCCGTGCTGTGGCTCGTCTTCGGCGTCGGCTTCCTGGAGCTGTTCAATCCCACCACCGCCCGCCCGAGCGCCGGCCAGCTCGTCGTGGGCGGCCTTGCCTGGACCCTGGCGCTGACCTCCCCCGCGGCGTTCGGCATCGCCGGCGTCGCGAAGCTCGCCGCGGCGCACGATCGCTGGCGGGCCCGACGCCCCCGGATCACCCCGGCGGTCCGGCTGGCACGCGCGGTCGGCGACGACCACGTCGTGGCCACCAACCTCCGAATCCCGGACGGTGGCAAACCGATCCCCGAGCTCGTCATCGGGCCGTTCGGCGCCGCCGTCATCGAGGAGCTGCCGCCCGTCGGCGCCGTGCTGTCGCGTGGCGTCCGCAGCTGGGAGGTGCGCGTCGGCAGCGGCAACATCCGCACGATCGACAACCCGCTCGAGCGAGCCGCCCGCGATGCCGACCGAGCCCGGGCCTGGCTGTCCGATGACGACGCCGACTACATCCTGAAGGTCTACGCGGCGGTCGTCGGCGCAGACCCGCAGGTCACCAGGACGGGATCGTGCGCAGTCCTCACGCCGGACCAGATCGCCGAGTGGCTGACGTCGCTGCCGCCGCAGCGCTCGCTCGACGACTCGCGCCGAGAGCGGGTCGTCCGCCTCATCCGCGCCGCCCTCTAGCCACGCACCGACCGGCGCCCGGCGGCTGGTAGGGGAGGGAGGACTCGAACCTCCGACTTCCGAGGTATAAGCTCGGCGCCTCTAACCGACTGGGCTACTCCCCCGCCTCATCCTACTCCCGCTCACAGCAGGAGCGGCTTCACAACCTCGAGCGCGACGACCAGCACGAGGTAGGCGATCGGCACGGCAGCGAACAGGCCGAGCGCGGCGCTCCACGGCGTGCGCGTCGCCCGGCTGCCGGAGCCTCGCGGCAGCGGCACGATCAGCCAGGTCAGAGCCGCCCCGGAGATGAGCACGCCGAGGACGTACAGCGCCGCCGCCCCGAGGCGCAGATCCCCGCCCGGCAGTCCGGGGTTCAGGGTCAGGGCAAGGTCGTAGACGAGGTATGCCGCGCCGAGCGCGGTTGCGACCGCCAGGCTCGAAGCCACGGCTCGGACGACCGGCCGGGGGGCGTTGCGGAACTGCCGCCAGCGGACGGCGAACCACGAGCGGCGCGGCGGCGCGGCGGGCGCGGAGCTCATCGATCCAGGATCGCCAGGGTTCGACGCGGGGGGAGCGTCGCCGGGGTGTGCCCGGCGAGCAGCCGCACGCCGTCGATGAAGCGGTCAAGCTCGTCCTCGGTCGCCCAGAACCCGATGCTCATCCGGATCGCATCGAGAGGTGGCACCGTCCGGGCGATGGCGAACGTCCGCGCCTCGAGCTCGTCGAGCGCCGCCCGAGCGTCCCAGCCCTCGATCCGGAACGTCACGAGGCCCGCCATCCGGTCACGCGGCGTCAGGACCCGCACCCGGTCGATCCCGGACAGGGCATCGTGCGCTCGGCCGGCCATCTCGGCGATCCGGCGATGGACGAACTCGAGGCCGACGAACATCGTGAGCCAGCCGATCGCCCTGGCCATGCCGACGACCGACGGCCGATGGTAGTTCGAGACCTGGAAGCGCCGGGCGTCGGGCTGCGGGACATAGCTGCCGCGGGAGTCGTACGAGGCCCACGACAGGAAGCTGTTGAAGGTCGACGCGGCCTGTGGCAGGAACTCGCGGTCGACCCACAGGGCGCCCATGCCCTCCGGCCCGAGCAGCCATTTCTGGGCCGGTACGGAGTACATCTGGGCCCCGAGATCGCGAACGGCCACCGGAATCGCACCGGCCGCCTGGGCCCCGTCGACGAGCACCGCCGCCGCTCGCTCCCGGGCCAGCGCAGCGATCCGCGCCACTGGCAGCCGGGTGCCGGTCGTCCAGATGACATGGGAGCACGAGACCAGCCGCGCTTCGGAACCGATCGCCCGGTCGAACGCCGCGACGATCTCGTCGTCCGGCGCGTCGCCCTCGAAGTCGGCGAACACGAGCTCCACGCCCAGACGATCTCGGAGGGCGTACAGCGGGCCGAGCGCGCCGGCGTGCTCGTGCGTCGTCGTGACGGCCCGCTCACCGGCCCGCCAGTCGAAGGCCCATGTCCCGAGGTTCAAGCCGTCGGTCGTGGCGTGCGTCAGCGCGACCTCGTCGAGGTCACCGCCGACGATCGCGGCCACCCCGGCGCGGGCCTCGTCGATCCGCTGCAGCAGTTCGACAAAGTAGTCGTATTGGGCGCGCCCGATGTCGCGTTCGTAGGCCTCGAGCTCGGCCATCGCCGCCGCGACCTCGGCCGGCATCGGCCCGACCGAGCCCGTGTTGAGCTGGATCGCGGCCGACAGCGACGGGAGGGCCGCCCGGACGGCCGCAAGCTTCTCCGCGTCCGTCATGAAGGGCGAGACCACCGCCCTATGATACGGGCGATGGGCCTCTCCTCCGATCCGCGATGAGCGGCTTCGCGCGCCCCGAGCTCCTCGCCACGACCGACTGGCTGGCCGACCAGCTGGGCCACCCGGAGGTCCGCATCGTGGACGCCCGATGGCGGCCGGACGGCACCGCGGCCGTCGCGTTCGAGGCCGGCCACCTGCCCGGCGCGACCCACGTCGACTGGCGCGAGGAGCTGAGCGAGTTCGAGGCGGAGGAAGAGGCACCCGGCCTGCGGCTGGCGCC
>DATHRO010000134.1:0-4664 GCA_035465135.1 Candidatus Deferrimicrobiaceae bacterium | reverse complement strand
CACTCGGAGCGGCGGAGACGGCGCTGCAGGCCGTGGTCGGCGAGGGCGCGGCTGACCGTGACCAGCTCCAGACCGCCGAGGCGGCCGCCGCAGCGGCGCGCGAGGCGGTGCGCGGGGCCGAGGAACGCGCCCGTCGCGCCGAGCGCGACCAGCTCGAGGCACGGCTGGCCCTCGAGAGCCTTCGCGAGAACCTGCTGGTGGATCTCGCCGGTCTTGGTGCACTCGCGCTGCGACACATGGCCGGCGAGCCGGACACCGCCGTGTCGGAGCCGAGCGGCGAGGCGTCCGGGCGGTTGGCCGAGGACGTCGAGCCGGAGGCCCTCGAGGCGGCGCTGGCGGAGGCTGCCGCCCGGTGGCAGGCCAGCCCGGCTCCGGACGATGCACCGTCGCCGGGCAGGATCGCGGTGCTCCGCCGGCGGTTCCACGAGCTCGGCGCCGGCAACCCCTTCGCCGTCGAGGAGTACGCCGAGGTCAAGACCCGGCTGGATGCACTTGAGGCCCAGCGAGCCGACTTGCTGGCCGCAATCGAGCAGACCCGATCGCTCATTCGCGAGCTGGAGCGACTGATCGGCGAGCAGTTCCGCTCGACGTTCGCGGCCCTTGAGCGGGCGTTCGACGATCGCTTCCGACAGCTGTTCGGGGGCGGCTTCGCGAAGCTCGCGCTGACCGACCCTGAGGACCTCGCCACGACCGGTGTCGAGATCACCGCGCGGCCACCGGGCAAGAAGCCGCAGGCGCTGGCGATGCTGTCGGGCGGCGAGCGCGCGCTGACGGCGGTCGCGCTGCTGTTCGCCATGCTCGAGGTCCGCCCGGTCCCGTTCTGCGTGCTCGATGAGGTCGATGCGGCGCTCGATGAGGCCAACATCGGCCGCTTCACCGATGCCCTGCGAGAGCTGTCCTCCGCGACGCAGTGCATCGTCATCACCCACAACCGTGGCACGATCGAGATCGCCGACGCACTCTACGGGGTGACCGTGGGCGACGATTCGGTGAGCCGCGTGATCAGCCTGCGCCTTGACGAGGCAACCGAGCTGGCGTCGCGCAACGGCGAGCGCGAGGAGATCGACGGACTGGCTGGCCGAGGGGCACTCGTGGAGCCGCCGCAGGTCGTCGGAAGCTAGGTGGCGGACGATCCCGCGTTCGACGGGCGGGAGCTCGAGGCCGGCCTGCGCCGCAGCCGCGGCGGGTTCATGGCCCGGCTGCGCGACGTCCTCGGCCAGGAGGTCCTGCCCGCCGAGGACTGGGCCGAGGTCGACGAGGCGCTCATCGCCGGGGACGTTGGCGCGGCGCTGGCGATGAGCGTCGTGGAACGGGCGCGACCGCGGGCCGTAGGCCTATCGGCGACCGAGGCGGTGCAGCGTGAGCTCGCGGCGCTGCTGGTCCCGCGCGAGCCCGGCTGGCGGCTCGTCGCACCGGGGGCCCGCCCGGCCGTCGCGCTCATCGTCGGCGTCAACGGGACCGGCAAGACGACCACGATCGGCAAGCTCGCCGGGCGTGAGCGTCGTGCCGGCCATCGGGTCATCCTCGCTGCGGCCGACACCTTCCGCGCGGCCGCGATCGAGCAGCTCGGGATCTGGGCGGCGCGGGCCGGCGTCGAGATGGTCGCCCACGCGCCCGGCGCCGACCCCGGCGCGGTCGTGTTCGATGCGCTCGACGCGGCGGTCGCCCGAGGCGCCGATCTCGTCATCGCCGACACCGCCGGGCGGCTGCACACCAAGTCGAGCCTCATGGACGAGCTGGCGAAGATCCGGCGGGTCATCGACCGGCGCCTGCCGGGCTCGCAGCCGGAGACGCTGTTCGTGCTCGACGCCACGACCGGCCAGAACGGGCTCACCCAGGCGGCCGCGTTCCACGAAGCCGTGGGCCTGACCGGCATCGTCCTCACGAAGCTCGACTCGACCGCCCGCGGCGGGATCGTCTTCGCGATCGAGGAGCGCCTCCGAATCCCGGTCCGCTACGCCGGAGTCGGCGAGGGGATCGACGACCTCGTCGAGTTCGACCCGGGAGCCTTCCTCCGCGCGCTGTTCGTGACGTCGTGACGGGCTCGAGGCGAGGGCTGCCGTTCGTGCTCGCGGCGCTCGTCCTCTCTGGCTGCCTCGACGCGACGACGCCGAGCATCGCCCCGACGCCGACGCGCGCGCCGGATCCGACCCCGGTCGCTACGGCCTACGAGCTCACCACGACGGTCTGGTACGCGGGATTCGTCGTGACCTTCGAACGGGCGGCGGCGCTCCTGGATGCGCGCGGCGGCCCCGTGACGGTCGACGTGCGCTTCGAGAACGCCGGCACCGGTGAGACCGGCAGCCTCGCCGGGCCGATCCGCCTGATCGTTGGCGAGGAGACCTTCGAGCCGACCCGGGAGACGGAGATCCCGGACGTCGCGCCGGGCGCGGCGGCCGCCGCGACCATCGAGTTCGATGTGATCGGGCACAGCTCGGTCGCCGGCGCGGCGATCGTTGTCGGCCGCGACGGCGAGCATCAGCCGCGCATCCCCTTCGATCCGACTGGCGGCGAGGCCGCGACGTTCGAGCCGGTCGTGATCGAGGTCTCCGGTAGCGGGACGGCAGACAAGCTTCGCCTACGGCTCCGCGCCGCCGAGCTGCGCTGGGACCTGCCGGACTGGGCGCAGCAGCTGCCCGAATCGAGCGCCAGCCTGACCGTCACCTACGACGCGACGTACCTGGGCTCGTTTGCCGGCGGCTTCCCGTTCACCGCCGAGAACGTCGCCCTGCGGCTGCCCGACGGCACCCTGATCCGGGCCAGGGCCGACGGTCGCAGCCAGTCGCTCGAGCTGATCGGCGCCGGCAAGACCAAGCGCAATCTGAGGACCCGCTTCGAGATCCCGGCCGATGTCGGTGGGGACGTGGCCCTCGTGGTCATCGACGACGACGCGCAGCAGCGTCTGGTCATCAGCCTGCCGGGCTGATCGGGGCTACACTGCCCCCGTCCGGCGCGCCAGAACCCGCGTGCCGCCCCGCGGCGATCCCGCCGCGCCCCTCTGCCGGGTCCGTCGTGGAGTGCCGTCCTTCATCGTGTTTGACCAGCTGAGCGATCGCCTTCGCCACACCCTCGCGGCCCTGACCGGCCGCGGCCGGGTCAGCGAGACCGACATCGATGCTGCGGCGCGCGAGATCCGTCTGGCCCTGCTCGAGGCGGACGTCAACTTCCGGGTCGTGAAGGACCTCGTGGCCCGGATTCGGGAGCGGGCCGTCGGCGCGGAGATCCTCGGCAGCCTGACGGCCGGCCAACAGGTCGTGAAGATCGTCCACGATGAGCTCGTCGGGGTGCTGTCGGCCGGCGACCGGGCGTTCCGGCTCCAGGGCAGCCCGGCCGTCATCTCGCTCGTCGGCCTCCAGGGCTCCGGCAAGACCACGACGGCCGCCAAGCTGGCGCGGCACGTCGTCCGCCTCGGTCGGCGACCGCTCCTCGTCGCCGCCGATCCGTACCGACCGGCGGCGGCCGACCAGCTCGACGCGCTCGGGCGCGCGATCGACGTGCCCGTCCACCGGGCGCCGCCGAAGACACCGACCGTCGAGATCGCGACGACGGCGCTCGAGGCCGCGAAGCGCCTGACCCGCGACACGGTCATCCTCGACACGGCCGGCCGGCTGACGGTCGACGAGGTCCTGATGGCCGAGATCGCGGCGATCGACCGTGCCGTGTCGCCGGTCGAGACGCTGCTC
Organism: Candidatus Deferrimicrobiaceae bacterium; assembly: GCA_035465135.1. Taxonomy (GTDB): domain Bacteria; phylum Chloroflexota; class Limnocylindria; order Limnocylindrales; family CSP1-4; genus UBA5189. The sequence goes on along the minus strand of DATHRO010000134.1, from coordinate 981 downwards.
GTGGTCGACGCGATGACGGGCCAGGAGGCCGTTTCGGTCGCGCAGGCCTTCGCCGCCGCGGTCCCGCTCACCGGCCTCGTGCTCACCAAGGTCGATGGTGATGCTCGTGGCGGCGCCGCGCTCTCGATCGCGGCCGTGACCGGGATCGGCGTCAAGTTCCTCGGGACCGGCGAGAAGACCGATGGGCTGGAGGTCTTCCACCCGGATCGGCTGGCCGGCCGGATCCTCGGCATGGGCGACGTCCTGACCCTGGTCGAGCGCGCCCAGGAGACCGTCGATGCCGAGGGGGCGAAGAAGCTCGAGCAGAAGCTCCGCCGCGCTGAGTTCACCCTCGAGGACTTCCTGGAGCAGCTCCAGCAGGTGCAGAAGATGGGCCCGCTCGGCCAGATCGTGTCGATGATCCCAGGCATGGGCTCGCTGGCGAAGGACGCCCAGGCGGCCGTCGACCGCGGCGATCTCAGGCGGACTGAGGCGATCATCCGCTCGATGACCCGGGCCGAGCGGCGGGACCCCTCGATCCTGACCGGCTCGCGCCGGCGCCGCATCGCGGCCGGGTCGGGGACCTCGCTGACCGACGTCAACCGCCTCGTCAAGCAGCACGCCGAGATGCAGAAGCTCATGAAGCAGCTGTCCGGCCGGAGCGGTCGCGGCCTGCTCGGCGGCTTGCCGAGATGATGACGACCGCCCCAACGGCGATCGCCGCGCCGAGCCGGGGTCGCTGGCTCATCGGCCTTGGGATCGCCGGCGTCGCGATCGGGCTGGCCCTCGTCGCGGCGCTCGTCCTCGGCGGCCGGCAGACGCCGGAGGCGCTGCGGTACGTCCCGGCCGACGCGGTGATCGTGGCCGAGCTTCGGCTCGACCTGCCGGGCGACCAGCTCCAAAAGGTCGGCAACCTGCTGGCCCACTTCCCGGGGTTCGCTGACCAGTCAACCCTCGCCGGCAAGCTGGACGAGGCGGGCGACCGGCTCCTCGGGATGCTGA